>JASFUW010000364.1:0-5519 GCA_050050135.1 Phycisphaerae bacterium | reverse complement strand
CCCGGACTCCGGATGCCTGGCGTCAAGGAATTCGCCCCGTCGATAGCTCAGCGACCGGACTCGCCCGCCACAGGGTGAACGGTTAATGTGCACGTCGAACAGGCTCAAGAAGACACCTATCCGAACCGCCGCTCCACCGATCGACTCGTGGTGCTGCAGGTCGCAGATTTCCGTGACCGTGCCATCCGCAGCAGAGCACAATTCCCCCGGCTTGAGCGTGGGCACGCGGCGGGGGTCGCGAAAAAACCACACCACCCAAGCCCACGCCGCGATCGGTACCACGACCGCCGGCCAGAACAGCCACACCGCAACACTTGCCAGACCCGCCATCAGGAACGTAGCCAACGCCATCTCCCGTGCACCCTCGGCGGCAAGTCTCATCGCACCCTCTTTCGTCAACCCGCTCGAACCAGACTGCCATTCACGATCCGTCACGTGATGCAGTACCTTCTGCTTTCGGGCCGCAGCATGCTCCCGATCATAGCAAGCGACGCCGGAAAGGACACCAATCCGACGTCGCGTTGATCCTCGTTCTTGTCACCCCCCGGGACCGGTAACGAACCTACCGGCGACCATGTCCTCCTCGCCGCAGGCCGCCGCGCCCATCCCAACCGTCATGCCGCCGCCCGTGTCGCGATTGACCGAACCCGCCGAACGAGACCTGGCGTCGTCGCGGAGCGTTCCAAGGCCGACCGCCGAACGAGGCGACCCTGCGTCGGGTCCCCCGGTGCAACGGCCGAATCACCGGACGGCGCCTCCACCCATCATCACACCCGCGGACCACGCGCGTTCGCACCCTGCTCCGTCTCGGCTCAGACCACGTCACGTGCCTGCGCGGCACGTCGCAGGCCGCCGTGTAATGCGTGCGGGCGCGTCGCCGGACCCTGTAGTCCACACTTACGTATGGGCCGTATCGCACCCCTGCAGAGTACCCATAGCCGGACCTCACACACCCCGAGGAACCTCCGCTGGTAACATAGATATACGTGTCCGCCCGGGCCGCAGCCGCGGCCCCTCCTGCGACCAACAGCGCCCCTGCCACGCTCCACGTGACTCGGGTCCGCCTCCCGCGTCCCACCTGGTCTCTCGTTGACATCATGATCCTCCCAACAAGATCGACTACTGGAATTATACTGACAGCGATATAGTTGACATGACGCAAATACTGTCGTTAGAAAACAAAAGAAGATAATTTGCACGGAAAGAAACCCTGTGCGACTTTAATTCCAGTTGCGCGGAGCTCGGGGACGAGGCCGGCATGACTTTGGCGTGCGAACGAATCCGGCCTGAGGCGGGGCAGTGTCGTGAGTGCGGTGTGAACGTGCCATGCGAAAACCCGGTCCTTCGAACAGTCCGGATGGGCGCACCGTGGCAGACACCGCCGACTGCAATCCGACCCCGGCCATCCCACAACGATCGAACCGTACTGCCCGTCTGGAGCCGCCCTTGGAGACTGACCGATACTGAGCACAAACCTCGAGCGGTTAGATACCTGCCCGTTGCGTGGCACTCGGCATTCTCGACAATGCCGGTTTGCGCTGACTCTGTACCCGCTCGCCAAGACGCTTGGATCGGGATCTTGGACCGTCCCCTGACTACGGGAGATCGAGCGATGTCGACGACCATCGTGCACGTGGAAGCCCGCGAGATACTGGACTCCAGGGGGAACCCGACCGTCGAGGCAACCGTCGTGCTCGAGGACGAGAGCCACGGCGAGGCCGCCGTCCCATCCGGGGCGTCGACCGGCAAGCACGAAGCCGTCGAGCTACGCGACGGCGACCCCAAGCGATACCGCCAGAAGGGAGTGCTCAACGCCGTCGAGTTCGTCAACGGCGAGATCGCGGATTCAGTCATCGGCCTTGACGCCACCGATCAGGAGGACGTCGACCAGACGATGATCGAGCTGGACGGCACCCCCAACAAGGCCCGACTCGGCGCGAACGCGATTCTTTCGGTCTCACTCGCCGCCGCCAAGGCAGCCGCTCGGTCATGCAACCTGCCCCTGTTCCGCTATCTGGGCGGACCCAGGGCGCACGTCATGCCCGTTCCCATGATGAACATTCTTAACGGTGGAAAACACGCCGACAACAACGTCGATTTCCAGGAGTTCATGCTTCAGCCGTGGGGCGCTCCGTCGTTTGCCGAGGCGTTGCGGATGGGGGCCGAGTGCTTTCACGCCCTCAAAGACGTCCTCAGCGAGCGCGGATACAACACCAACGTCGGCGACGAGGGCGGGTTCGGTCCGAACCTGGGGTCGAACGAGGAAGCCCTCGAGGTCATCTCCGAAGCCGTCGAAACGGCCGGCTACCAACTCGGAAAAGACCTGTTTATTGCACTCGACCCCGCGACCTCCGAGATGTTCGACAAGAAATCGGGTAAGTACCGCTTCTTCAAGTCCGCGCCAGATCAGTTCATGACATCCGAGGAACTCACCAAACACTGGGCGACCTGGTGCGACAAGTATCCCATCCGCAGTCTCGAAGACGGACTCGCCGAAGACGATTGGGACGGCTGGACCCACCTGACGGCTCAGCTTGGAGACCGCGTTCAGATCGTCGGTGACGACCTGTTCGTCACCAACACCGAACGCCTGAAGCGCGGAATCGAGACCAACGCCGCCAACTCCATCCTGATCAAGGTGAACCAGATCGGCACGTTGACGGAGACCTTCGCCGCCATCGACCTGGCGATGCGAAACGGTTGGACGGTTGTCATCAGCCACCGAAGTGGAGAAACCGAAGACACCACCATCGCCGACCTCGCCGTGGCCACGAACGCAGGACAGATCAAGACCGGCAGCCTCTGCCGCAGCGACCGGATCGCCAAATACAATCGGCTTCTGAGAATCGAGCGCCACCTCGGCGCCTCGGCCGTCTACGGTGGGGAGTTGTGGAACAAGTGACGTCATTCTGTCAAAAAACGCCGCCCGGTACGGCGCGTTGAGAGGTCGATATCCTCCGATGAACCGAACTGATGCCGAATCGCAGACCGATCGCAGCCTCATCTCCTGGTTGCTGATTGCCACGGCGCTGGCGACACTCGCACCCTGCATCCTGCTACCCGAGTGGCGCGAATACCAGGCTACACGAGTCGCGGAACAGGCTCAGCAGTATCGACTTGACTCATTGCAGGTGATCGTCGACCGCGAGCGCCGGTTGCACGAAGCCGCGCAGTCAGACCCGGCTGTTCTCGCTCGGTTGGCTCAGCGCGACCTGCGATACCGCGACCCCGCGACGCGTTCGGTCTACGTCCCGGTGGAGACCTTGCCGGAAGCCGACCCGGCGACGTTTACGCCTGCGCCTCCCCGACTGCCGCCGCCGCTCGCCCGCGGGGCGGCGCGTCTTCCCGCGCTGGACTACGACGCCGTGTTCTGCAACGACGGACTGCGGGCGGTTGTCATGTCGATGTCACTAGGATTGCTGGCGGTCGGGTTCTGGGTCGCCCCGGTTCGCCGTGGGGTGCGTCGCTGACGCACCAATCACATGGGTTTTGGGTGACACAATTATGACAGTTTGCGGCCGTCATTTGGTGCGGCTATAGCCGCACCCTGGTCGCCTAGTCATCCTCGCGTGTATTGCGGTACCACACGAGGCGGTCGTCGCTGAGGCCTGCGCCGCTCCGGCGGTCGAGTGTCCCGATGATGTCATTCTTGCCGTCACCGTCCAGGTCGACGACGAGCAGCGCATTGATATGCGTCGAGACGTCCACCTGCTGCACGCCCACGCCCGATCCGGGGATCGGGTCCACGGCGGTCGCGTTGGGATCGGTGGTTTCCGGCGCACCGTCCTGGATGATCGCGTTCGGTCCCCACACGTCGTAGGCGGTGTCGGCGACCAGGCTGTCATACCAGTAGACCCCGCCCTCGACCGCGACCATCACCTCCGGCTTGCCGTCGCCGGTCAGGTCGCCGATCGCGATGGCTTCCGGTTCCTGTTCCACGAACTCGGCCAGGGTGAAGACGGGCCAGGGGAAGTTGAAACGGTCCGGCACGGGATCGTTCGGCGGGAACTCGGGTGCCACGACCAGGGCATTGGGCCGGCGGAACCACTGAACGATCTGTCCGTTCGTCGACCGCACGACCACGTCGTCCGAACCGTCGGAGTCGACGTCGCCGATCGTCATCACGTCCGCGTCGGTGTCGATCTGCCCGACGGGGCGTCGCCACTCCCACTCGGTGGCCAACCACCGCCACGCGCGAAGGCACTCGCCGGCTTCACCGGCCAGGCAATCGCCGGAACTCTCACACGATTCGCCGTCGTTCACGCCGCCGGAGCATGTCCCGCCGAAGCAGGTCGGGTCCGGCGGCTGGCAATCGTCGTCGCCATTGGGACAAAGGGTTCCGGCGGTGACGCCGCCGACACAGGTGTTGACGTTCTCGAGCCCGCCGGGATCATTGACCCCCGCCACGACCGCCTCGCGCCCGCTCGGTCCACCTTCCTGATGGGGGACCTGCGGATTGCGGGCCCAGCGGATGTTCAGGGAGAGGGAGTTGGTCCACGTCGCGATCACGTCGAGGTCCCCGTCGTCATCGACGTCCATCACCGCGAGGTCCTTGACCTGCGGCGCGTCGCGCATGATCGCGACGGGAATCCCACGCGAGAGCCCCGGAGGCGGCGGCGCCCCCCAAGACTGCGAGAAGCGGGCCAGCCCCGCGCCGGGGTTGACCCACAGGTCCACGGTGTTGATGGGAGGCTTTTGCCCCAGCTCGCCACATTCACCGGGGTTTAGTGCCACAACAATGTCATCTCCGGGAAGCCCGTCGATCTCGGCAACGACCAGCGCCGTAAAGCCCGACCATTCGGGGTAGGTGATGGTCTCCTCCGCGGGTTTCTGCTCTTTCCCCGGGAACTGGTTGTGAATCCAGCGGTCGGCGATAAACGGATTCACCAGGATCATCTCCTCCCAGCGGTCTCCGTCGGGAATGAGCGAAGCGCTGCCCGGGCTGAAGAGGACGACGATCTCACCCTCCAACGGGCTGATCTCGCTGGGGGGGATGGTCGGGCAGAACGTCGCCCCGCCGGTTGCTTTCGAGAGGATTACGACGTCGAGCCAGTCGTTGTCGTCGATCGTGCCGTCGCCGTTGTCATCGTCGAGCTGTCCGAGCTCGACGCCGGCCATGATCGCCAGCGGCGCCGTTCCACCCAGATTGATCGAACGGAACGAGATGTTGCCTTCCGGATCGCGCCGCTGCAAATGAAGCTGGACCGGCTGCGACTGGTTCCACACACTCACCAGGTCGACCAGACCGTCCTTGTCGACGTCACCGTGCACCACGAACTTCGGACCGGCGCTGTCCTCCGCGACCGGATCGATCTGGAACGCGGTAAAGAAACTGCGCGTCTCCTCGGCGTCCAGCTCGACGTCGTCGGCGCCCTCGACGTCGGGATTGACCACGCCGCCGGTACCGCCGGGCGAAACGGGAGCGTCGGTGAACTCGTTGTCGAGCTGCGCGAACTCCGTAGCGCCGGCCGGTTCGCCGCCCCCACCACCGCCGTCATCGCCACCCAGATCGATGGCCG
>JASFUW010000363.1:0-5521 GCA_050050135.1 Phycisphaerae bacterium | reverse complement strand
TCGACGCCGCCGGTCGAGTCGTCCGATGGGGCCCCCGGGCGTGTATCGTTCGTAGAGAGCATCGGAGTGTTGGACCGGCCCCCGTCTGATCTGGGTCACGAAGCGACGATCGTCTTCTATAATGACGCAGACCAGTTCGATTACCGCGTGCCCGACGATTGTATTGATCCGCGGAGCGGGGTCGTCTGTTGTCCGGGGGGGTATGCGTCGTGCGAGGAGTCGGCGGGTGTGCTGTTTCGCTCGACGTGGCTGGCGAGCTATCGCCGATGGGCGGCGCTGGACGAAACGGGGTACGCCGAGACCAAGCGCTTGTGCGAGCGGCAGCTTACGCGACTGGGCTCACGATTTATCCCCGACTTCGAGAAGCACGTCGAATTCGTAGACACCTTCACCCCCCGCACCATCGAGCGATACACCGGACACATCCACGGGGCCGTCTACGGCGCACCCCGAAAGCGGCGCGACGGGCGCACCCATCTGTCGAATCTCTTCATTTGCGGGACAGACCAGGGGTTTTTGGGTATCATCGGGGCCATGTTGAGTGGCATTACGATCGCGAACCGACATGTGCTGACGGGTGATTAGGCGACGCCATGGCGCGGGACAGACTCGAAGGTGCGAACGATTACTACGACGTGGTTGTCATCGGTTCCGGTCTGGGCGGAATGACGGCTGCCAACTACCTGGCGAAATGTGGGCGGTCCGTTCTGCTGCTCGAGCAGCACTACAACTTCGGCGGAATGGCGACCTGGTTTCGCCGTAAGGGCGGGCACATCTTCGACATCTCGCTGCACGGTTTTCCGATCGGGATGATCAAGAGCTGCCGGAAGTATTGGACGAAGGAGATCGCCGACTCCATCGTTCAGCTCAAGCGCATCCGATTCGACAACCCGCAATTCCAACTCGAGACCACGTTCGATCGAGTGGATTTCACGCGCCTGCTGGTCGAGAAATTCGGCGTCGCGGCCCAGACCGTGGAGCGGTTCTTCGACACCGCGCGAGGTATGGATTTCTACGACGACCAGACCATGACCACGCGGGAATTGTTCGAGCAGTTTTTCCCCGGCCGGTCCGACGTGGTCCGGCTGCTGATGGAGCCGATCGCTTATGCCAACGGGTCGACACTGGATGACCCGGCGATCACGTACGGCATCGTCTTCTCGAACTTCATGAGCAAGGGCGTGTACATTTTTCAGGGCGGGACGGACAAGCTCATCCGACTGATGAAAAAGGAGATGCAGCACAACGGAGTCGACTTGCGGAAGCAGGTGCAGGTCGACCGGGTTGCCGTCGAAGGGGGTCGGGTGAGCGGTATCGTGGCGAACGGGCGGCCGATCGGGTGCGGGACCGTGCTCTCCAACGCCAACCTGAAGACCACGATCGAGAAGATGGTCGGCTATGAACACTTTTCGGCTGCCTTCGAAGAACAAGCGAGGGCGGTCCGGCTGAACAACAGCAGTTGTCAGGTCTACATGGGCCTCAAGGCGGGCGAATCGATCGACAACATCGGCGATTTGATATTCACGTCGACCAAAGACGAGTTCGATTCGGTCGCGCTCTGTGCCAAGGACATAACCAGCCGAACGTTCTCGCTCTACTACCCCGACACCCGCCCGGGGTCGGACCGATATGCCGTTGTTTCCTCCACGAATGCGAACTGGGACGACTGGGCGCACCTGAGTCCTGAGGAATACGAGCGGGACAAGCAGTCCTTGATCCGAACGACGATCGAGTCGCTGGAACGATTCCTGCCAGACATTCGGGACAAGTTGAACCACGTGGAAGCGTCAACGCCGCGAACCTTCCGCCACTACACCCAGCATGCCGAGGGCGCAACGTTCGGGACCAAGTTCGAGGGATTACAGGTGAGCATGGACCTGCCGAAGGAGTTGCCGGGGCTTTTCCATACGGGATCGGTGGGCATCATCATGTCGGGCTGGCTTGGGGCGATCAACTACGGGGTCATCGTGGCGAACGAAGTCGAGAGCTTTTTGTACTCGCAAGATAAGGTGGGGCAGGAGGTCTCGTCATGAGCACCGCGGTTACCGTCGATATGATCCCGCATCGCCGGCCGTTTCTGTTCGTCGATACGGTGGTGGAGGTGGACGACAGGCGCATCACGACGAAGAAAACGATCGACGCGACGTCCGACTTCTTCCGCGGTCACTATCCCGACAACCCGGTCATGCCGGGTGTGCTCTTGTGCGAGTGTTGTTTTCAAGCCGGGGCATTGCTGATCGCACACAAGATCGGCGGGTATAACGCATCGCAAGGCGTTCCGGTGTTGACGCGGATTACCGACGCCCGCTTCAAGCGGATTGTGAAACCGGGCGAAACCGTTGATGTGGACGCGACACTGGATGACGAACTCGACGGGGCGTTTTTCATGACCGGGCGGGCGAGTGTCGACGGACGCCTGGCGCTTCGCGTGACGTTCGCCTGCATGTTGGCGGATGGACAGGGAGACAGCGGGTGAGTTTTCTCGATCTATCCGGAAGGACGTTCCTGGTCCTCGGCGTCGCCAACAAGCGGAGCGTTGCCTATCATGTCGCTCGCGTGCTGGAGGGTGAGGGTGCGACCGTCGTGTACAGCGTCCGATCGGTCGATCGGCGGGACAGTCTCACGCAGCTATTGGCCGATCGCGAGGTTCACGTTTGCGACGTCGAGCATGACGATCAGGTGCAGGCGCTGGCGACGGGCGTCGCCGCGAAGCACCCGACGCTGCACGGGATCGTGCACTCGATCGCGTTCGCGAACTACGACGATTTTTCGGGCACGTTCCACGAGGTGAGGCGGGAGGATTTCCTTCAGTGCGTCTCCATAAGCTGTTATTCGCTGATCGCGGTGGCGGACGCGTTCAAGGATCTGCTCGATCGCGATGCCAGTGTCGTGACGATCTCAATCTCGACCACGCGGATGGCCGTCGAGAGCTACGGCTACATGGCCCCCGCGAAGGCGGCACTCGACTCGGCCGTTGCGTTCTTGGCGAAGTCCTTCAGCCGGTTCTCGGCCGTGCGGTTCAACGCGGTGTGCGCCGGGCTTTTGAAGACCAGCGCCTCAGCCGGCATACCCGGATACATCGACCACTACATGTTCGCCGAGCAGGCTACGCTGCGCAAGCGCGGTCTGACGACCGAAGAGGTGGCTAACACGGCTGCGTTCCTGCTGAGCCCCCGGTCCAGCGGGATCAACGCCCAACGCGTCGTCGTCGACGCCGGAATGGAGACGAACTACTTCGACGCGGAGATCGTCAAGCACACGATCGCCGGGGTCTGGCCGGCTGAGACCCCATGATGACGCTGACGCCGGTGATCGTCCCCGTTTTGCACGACGCCCCCACGCGAACGCCGCAGGCGGTCCAACAACAACGCGACGCCGCCAGACGCGCGCTGGCTGCGTGTGCCAAGCGCTGTGGTGCGCCGGCTGAGGGGTGGACGAAGGATGACGAGGACCGACCCCTGCCCAACCAAGGATTCCATTGGTCGGTGTCACATGCACGGCGGTTTGCGGTTGCGGTCATCGGCGACGCGCCCGTCGGAATTGATATTGAAGAGATCGTACCGCGCGATCAGAGCCTGTATGGCGCCGTCGCCTACGATGAGGAGTGGGAGACGATCGATGATCGGTCGTGGGAGTCGTTCTTCCGCGTCTGGACTGCCAAAGAGGCGGCACTGAAGGCCAACGGCGTCGGTATCGCCGAGCTGCTCTCCTGCCGCGTGGCGGAGATCGAAGACGATTTGCACCTTACCGTGCTCTACCGCGGTCAGCCTTGGCGCATCGAGCAATACTACCACGCGAACCACGTGGCCGCCGTCACGTACGATGACGGCGGAGTCGAATGGCAACGAATGGAATGAACGTTGAACCGTCCAGGTCCCGGCGCGCCGGGATCGGGGCGTCGATGAGAGAATCTACTCGCTGACGGCTGATAGCCTCCGACCATGCCTACCTGGGTCTTCGTCATTCTGGCGCTGGCTGCGTTAGTCACCTCGATCATCTCGGCGATCCTGGGGATGGCGGGGGGGATGCTGCTCCTTGCGACCATGCTGTGCTTCATGTCGCACGGGGAGGTGATCCCGACGCACGCGGCCGTCCAGATCGCCAGCAACGGAACGCGTGCACTGGCGTTCGTGCGGAACGTGGATGCCCGCACGTATGGGCGGTTCGTCTTGGGCGTCTTGCCGGGTGCGGCCATCGGGATGTTCTTGCTGTGGTTTCTCGGGGAGCCGGGGGACAGCGAACCGTACCTGAAAACGCTGATCGGCGTTTACATCCTGGTTGCCACGTACCTGCCGAAACCCAAAGGCGACGGGCACGGCAGGGGGACATGGTGGGACTTCCCATTGATGGGCCTCGTGACGGGGGCGGCCGCCCTGACGGTCGGGGCGATCGGGCCGCTGATCGCGCCGCTGTTCGCTCGGCGCGATTTCGTGAAGGAACGGCTCATCGCCACCAAAGCCGTGTGCCAGCTCACGACACACGTCCTGAAGATTCCTGCCTTCATCTGGCTTCGCGACCTCGATCTTTCTCGCCTGGGGTCGCTGGCGTTGATCATGATCCTGATGGTCATACCGGGCACGCTAATCGGTAAGCGAATCCTGAAGGGTGTCTCGGAGCGGCACTTTAGAACCGCGTTTCGCGTGGCGTTGACCGTGGCAGGGTTGAAGGTGCTGATCTTCGACGGTGTTCGGAATCTGCCAATCTGGTGAGGGGGCCACGAGTCATGTGACTGACAGGAATGGACAAGAGTGTATCCGGACCGCGAAGCGCCTGAGACATACTGCCCGTGTCCCGGACGCCCCGTTGCCCGATTTCGCCGTCAACGCGTATACCTTGGCCTCGCCGTCGCTCCGCCAGATCGCATCGAGCCAAGTCCCTGTTTTCCGGTTGTTCCATCGGGACGGCCACACCCCCAACCGAGGTGATCGCTTAGACATGATCTGAAGATGCTGGTGCATCGCTATTTCCCCAGTCCCGAGGAGTGCTATTTCGTCTCGACGCGGTCCGCCGAAATGCCATTTCTATGGCTGCGCGGAGCACGTCCGAGCAATGCCGAACGGTCGGCAGCGCGCGGACGCAGGGCGCCAGCCGGCGCGGTGGCGTCTCATTTGGTGCGCGCCGGGATCACAGGTTGGCGATCGAAGCAGACCTATGCGCTAACGGGTCCCGAGCGGCCTTGAGCATCGAGCGGTTGCGGAGTACGCTGTTCCCGGAAGCTCGATTGCCATTGTCTCGGCTTTCGCGGGTGCTCAGAAGCACCGACGGAAGCAAAGTACGTTGCGGGCCGTTGTCCTGTTCAGTTCTTTATTTGGGAGCTATGCGCATGCAAGACCGAGTTGGCACTTCGAACGTCGGCACCTCGATGTCGCCTCGACTGAGTTCGAGAGCGCGGTCGAACCGTCTTCAGGGTGGAGGGCGTGTATTCTCGAGAATCGTGTTGTTGTCGTGTGTCGGCGTCACGATTCCCTGGGTTTTAGGTTGCCCGCTGCTTTCCCCGCTACCGATACCGCTCAAAATCGTC
>JASFUW010000362.1:0-5538 GCA_050050135.1 Phycisphaerae bacterium | reverse complement strand
AAGCCTGTCCCGTGGTGGGTCGCGGAATCCAGGGGTCCGCGCCCAGGCGGACAGATGCCACCGAGGTTGAGCCGCAACGGGAAGAGACAAGGAAGGACGCCAAGTGAGTACGATTCAGAAAGTAGCCGTGTTCGGGCTGGACTGTGCCGAGCCTTCGCTGATGTTCGACAAGTGGATCGAGCACCTGCCCAACATGCGACGCCTGATGGACTCGGGGACGTATGGCAACCTGACAAGCTGCATCCCGCCGATCACCGTGCCCGCGTGGAGTTGCATGGCTTCCAGCAAGGACCCCGGCACTCTGGGTATCTACGGGTTTCGGAATCGTGCGGACCACTCCTACGACAAGCTGATGATCGCAACCGCCCTCGCGGTCAAGGAACCGCGCATCTGGGACATCTTGACCGGGCATGGCAAAGATTCCACGATCGTCGGGCTGCCCGGCACGTTCCCCATCACACGTCCCATCAAAGGGCACATGATCACCAGCTTCCTTACTCCCGACACGACCGACCCGCGGATCACCTGGACTCACCCGCCCACGCTAATGAAAGAGGTCAACACGCTGGTGGGCGAATACATGGTCGACGTGAAGGGCTTTCGCACGGACGACAAGAAGTGGCTCCTCGAGCAGATTTACACGATGGTGGAGCGGCAGTTCAAGGTCGTCCGATACTTGCTCAACAACAAACCGTGGGACTTGTTCTGGATGGTCGAGATGGGCACCGACCGCATGCACCACGGATTCTGGTCGAACATGGACCGGTCCCATCACCGTCACGAGCCGGGCAACGCCTTTGAGAACGCCATCTTCGAGTATTACCAGTACGTGGACAAGCAGATCGGCGAGACGCTCGAATGCCTCGATCTTGACACTACGGCCGTCTGGGTGGTCAGCGACCATGGTGCGAAATCGATGGTCGGCGGATGCATGTTGAACCAGTGGCTGATCAACGAGGGCTATTTGCATTTCAAGGAGCCGGTGAAGCCGAACCAGAAGTTCAACGTCGAGGACGTGGACTGGTCCAGGACCACCGCCTGGGGCGAGGGTGGATACTATGGCCGGTTGTTCATCAACGTCGAGGGTCGCGAACCTGACGGCCAGGTCAAACAGACTGATTACGAATCGTTTCGGCAGGAGCTGTTCAACAAGATCGAAGCCATCGTGGATCATCAGGGTAACTTGATGGGCAACAAGGTCTACAAGCCCGAGGAGCTATACGACCGTGTCAACCGCGTGGCCCCTGACGGCGTGATCATCTTCGGCGACCTGCGGTGGCGATCGGTCGGTCTGGTCGGGAGCGACAGTATTTACACCTTCGAGAACGATACCGGCCCCGACGACGCCAACCACGCCCAACAGGGCATGTACGTCTATTCACACCCGTCGCTTCCCGCCCGAGGGCGCACCGACGGCCCCACCCTCTTCGACGTCACGCCCACGATTCTCAAACAATTAGGCGTCCCCCTTCCCGCCGACCTGAAGGGCGCCCCCCTGCATTAGGCACGTAGGTAGCACGGGTCCACCGAAGGCGGCCTCGTGAGAGACAGGCAAGTGCCATAAAGCCGACACTACCAAGGCCTGAAAGGCCGGGAAACATAGCCCAGGGCACCGCCTCGCCGACACACCACGCCCTCAAACGCCACTGCCCTGAAGGCGCAGAATAGACCGACAGCCCGCCCGCACCCTGTCGCAGGCCACGCTTCACATTCTGCCGCGGTCTCTGGAGTCAAAGGGCCCTGCCCCGAGCGCAGTCGAACGGCGGACCTCGGGTACACCTTCCCCGCGAGCCGGAGCCCGATAAGGCAATCGTGCATTACGCTCGCGCCGGCACAAAGCCGATGGAGAATCAACGTACGGAACGGTACGTATATGCAGACACAACAAGGTCACCCGCGCAAATGCGGACCTGAGTCCTATAAAGGGGAGTGATGACTATGGCCGAATCGAAAGCACTTCGCGTCACGACCGCGTGTACGCTGCTTGCTACCATGCCTGTCTGGATGACCGGCTGTCCGGGCCAAGCGCCCAACGGCGGCAACGCGAAGGCCCCTGAGATTCCGCTGGAATCCACCTTCGTCATGGACTTCGGCGACTTCGCAGACGCGGGGGCATCCAAGGCCATCGTCGACGCGGCAGACGCGGCCGCAGCGCAGATGCTCCCCGGGACTGACTGGCTGTTCGCCGCGTTCAACGTCGGCGCATGGAGCGTCATCATTACCGTCGGCCTGGCCGTGCCCGTCGCGGCATTCCTCGAGTCGTTCAATCACGAGCCCGCGCAACTGGAAGACGGGACCTGGGTGTGGTCCTATGACGTCACTGTCGTTGGCGTCGGCCATTCGGCCGAGCTGCACGCCCTGGCCGTCGACGGCGACATTCAGTGGAAGATGTTCATTACCCAGGACGGGTTCTACGAAGAGTTCAACTGGTTTTCCGGCGTATCCAACCTCGTCGGCACGGAGGGCACTTGGACGCTGAACCGATCACCCGAAGACCCCACGCCGTTCGTCGGCATCGAATGGCACCGTGATCCCCAGGCTGAAACAGGCGACGTCAAGTACACCAACATCGTCCCCGGCGGCCCGGAAAGCGGCGGCTACATCTTCCACGGCCTTACAGACGAAACGTATGACGCGTTCTTCGACATTTACAACAAGGGGCAGGATAACCTCACCAGAATCGAATGGAGCCGCTCGACCAAGGACGGCCACGTTCGAGACTCGGCCCACTTCGGTGACGAAGACTGGCACTGCTGGGACGCCGCCCTTCAGGACACGGCTTGCCCGTAGGGTCCGCCGTCGGTACGCCGGCCGTAGGGTGCGTCCCTGACGCACCACCCGCGGAGTGCATCTCGATGCGCCAACTCCGCGGGATCGTCCAGGCGCCGCGATAGGGTCGCGGGAACCGCATGGGGCGGAATCCGTAACGATGCCGCCCACGGGCATTGGGATGAGGTGGCTTCACGAGAGAAGATATCTCTGATGCTCCAAGGCGTGAACCTGTTCATGAGGAAAAACGAGAGGACGTAGGATTTTCCCGTCTTCGTCCCGGAGACGCGTGCCACGTTTTGCATCGCCAGGGCGATTGACTATAGTCACTCTCGATGTGGCCTGATCCGGGAAGTATTTTCAATGTAATCGCGGCGGTACCCGCCGAGACCACGCCCGTCGGTATCGAGCCTACGCGAATCCAGCAGACGCTGATGGGCATCGATCAGGGGTGCTCGGCGATCGCGCTCGGACTGGTGATCGTGATCGGCGTCTGGTGGTCGGCTCGGCCGGACCGAGCGTCGTTCGGGCAAGAGTCGTGGCGACCCAACCGGGTTTATGAGGACTCCGTCGCGGTCGCGGCCGCGATCTATCTGTCAGCCGCTGCGCTGCTCTCGATGTTGACCTCGGCGCTCGCGGCGGAATCCGAAAGCCCCGTCGCCACCATGTTCGTCGGGAACGGCGCGCAGATCGTCGGTCTCGGTGCCTGTTGCGTGATCGCGGCCAGGCGGTTCGACGGCGGTATTCCGCGGTTTCTTTTCGGTCCGTTCAAGAGCCGGCCGCACGCCACGACGCTCATGACCATCATTGTCATACTTTTGGCACTCGGCATCTGCCCGCTCATCCGCGACGCGACGGTCGCCCTGATCCACAACGTCGCACCGAGCCACGACTTCAAACCCCATACCACCCTGAAAGCGCTGCACGAACCGGGACAGCCGATCGCCGTCGTGGCTGCACTGTGGGTCGGTGCTGTCGTCATCGCCCCGCTCGCCGAGGAATCCTTCTTCCGCGGTCTGCTGCAGACCTTCCTGAGCAACATCATCCCCAACCGGTGGCCGGCGATCGCATTGACATCGGTGGCGTTCGGGCTCATCCACTTCCCGCAGCCGCACGCGATCGGGGCGTTGATCGTGCTGGGGCTGTTGATCGGATACGCCTACGAACGGACGGGCTCGCTGCTCGTGGCGGCTTTCATTCACGCGGTCTTCAACCTGAAGACGCTCGTGTGGGTCACGCTGGGGAGTTCGACGGTATAATGCAGTGCATGATGGATCGATGGATCGGTGGATTGACGGGTGTCGCCGCCGTGCTGCTCTTCGCCGGCTGCGCGTCCAACAGACACGTCGTCCAAGATGCCCACTCTACGTGGGCGCTGAACGCCACACCGCTCGACCGCTCCGCGGCCGAGCTGGACAACGACACGCATGAGCACCTGACGTGGGCGAAGGTCTATCGACAGCGCATTCTTTCGGAAAAAGAGCCGCGCAGTATCGAGAACACACTGGTTCCGTACAACGAACTGCTGATGCACCTGGACGCCGCGCGCGGTGACTGTGAGCTGTTCCTCGCGGTCCACCCGGACGCGCGTGTGCGGAAGGCGGCCGCCGAAGGCCTCCAAGCCGTCGCTGAAGCTTACGCCGATCTGGAGGCCGATGAGCCGCTCCGTGAGGCCCTGCGCGAGCTCGACCTCTCTCGAACCGATGCGGACACCCGGAGGTTCGTCGCCACGGCGTTGAACCGGTCTGTGGGAGCGCGGGGTGAACCGCAGTCGGCGTACAAGCGGGACGCGTCGCGCCTCGAGGAGCTGCACCGTCGGTTGACGGAGCGACTGGCGCGGACATTCGCTCAGGCTGACCGATCTGAGGCGGGCCGCTCGCATGGAGCAGCCTCCAATGCGGGCACTTGTATTGGCGTCGTTCGGGCAATGCTGGACGTTGCCTCGGCCGTGCTCGGGATTCGGGTTGAACAGGTCCACGGCCTGAACCGGTGGCAACCGTCGGTCAGCGCGTGGGACGTCTACGATGGCAGCGAGAAACGCGGTCGAACGCTGGTGCAACTGGACTGTCCTGCCGTCAAGCCGGGCGAAGTCAAGCGCGTCGTGCTTCGGCGCGGCGCTCGAGGAAGACGGTTGCCCCAGAGTGTACTGATCGGGAATCTGGGTTTGTCCGGACGTCGGTCGGGCGCGGCATCGCTCACGAAGGCTGACGCGGCGAACCTGGCGGCGCCATTCACCCGCGTTCTGCAAGACATCTTGCACGCGGATTCGCGTTGGGTTCTGGAGTAATCGCCTGTCGTCGATCACCTTCGGGCGCTGGCACGCCGACGAGTCCCGCGGTATACTGGCCCCCAACTGGTCGGAGCAGAATCGGGGCCGGTCTCCGACCACTCCCTGAATCGATCCTGAACCTTACACCCTGAAAGGACCGACGCCATGAGTGCACCTGTACGCCGACACGAAAGCCGATCCGTTGAGCTGTTCAATCGCAGAAACAAGAGACTTCCCCACACCGCGATCGCCACGGTGTTTTCGCTCGTGCTGCCCTCCATAGCAGCCGCCCAGCCCGACCTCATCGTTGCTGATGGTCTAAACTTGATCTCGTCGGGCGACACCTACGATCTGGGTGAGACGGCGGTCGATGTACTGTTCGGTCTCGCACTTACTATGCGAAACGTCGGTGATGAGGTCCTCGACGTAAGCAGCTTGACGGCGTCACCGGAGGGTCCGGCTGAGGTTGTCGCGATTTCGGGATTAGCCGATATCAACCC
>JASFUW010000361.1:0-5544 GCA_050050135.1 Phycisphaerae bacterium | reverse complement strand
CCCGTTCACCCTCGCAAAGTTGCTCGTAGACCTCTGTCGGTGCGTGTGAGTGTCCGGCGAGTGGTTTGAACATGGCCAAGTCGTAGGTCATGGTGGTGGTCCGTTCGCGAACAGGTTATGACGCAGGGACACGGTGTTCGCTTTGACAGGTTGACAGGATCTCCTGACGTTCTGACGCATAACGCCGACACCTCACGCCGGCTCTTGAGGCGCGGACCGACGTGCCGCTCCCTGACGGTCGCGGTTCGGAATCATTGCTTCGACGTCCGACGGCAACACCCCGCGTTGGCGGTCGGGCTCGGATTCGGTCCGCATGGCGGGCCCGATGCATGCGGGTTTGGGCCACACGGCGGACCCTACGTGGACTCGCTCCCTCACCGTCGCGGATCGGGTTGGGGCGCGGCTGTACTCAGCTCCTGATGCCGAGATCGGTTTTGGTGAAGAGGGAGTCGAAAACGAATCCGGACTCCTCTACGTTCTCGCGGGCGCCTTCCTGGCGGTCGATGACGGCGACGATGCGTTCGACGTTGGCGCCGATGTCTTTCATGAGCTTGGCGGCTTCAAGGACCTGGCCTCCGGTGGTGGCGATGTCCTCGACGAGCAAGACCGAGTCGGCGTCGGTGAGCTTGCCTTCGTAGGGTTTCGAGGTGCCGTAGTCCTTCTTCTGATTGCGGATGATGACGTAGGGCTTTCCCGATGCCATCGAGGTGGCGGCGGCCAGTGAGACGCCGCCCAGTTCGGCGCCGGCGATCAGTGTGGTCGAGTTCTCGACGTAGGTTGCAAACACCTCACCGAGCGCCTTCAAGATGTCCGGCTGGGTCTCGAAGAGGTACTTGTCGAGGTAGTAGTTGCTCTTGCGTCCCGATCGGAGGGTGAAGTCACCCTCGAGGTAGGCGGTTTCGCGGATGCGGGCGGCGAGTTGTGTGCGGTTCATTGGTGGTCAACTCCTGTATCAGGCGTCGCTTTGTCGTGATTCTCGTCTACGTTCCCGCTCTCCCGGGGCGCGGGGATCGCGGACCGGGCGCGCGCGTCGGGCCTCTCCCTGACGGTCGCGGTTCGGAACGGAGGTCCCGGTCGCTCGTGCGGGGTGCGGGGCTCGCGGATCGGAGGATGCGGTATCAAACTGCCAGATTGCTGTCATGCTTGAGGACCTTGCGGTAGCGGCGTCGGATCGGTGTTACGTAACCTCTGATGAACTCGTCGAGCTGCTGCGGGGCCCGGCCGATGTGTTGTTTCGCGTCGGTTAATGCGCTCAAGTCGAGTTTGGCGAATACGGGGTCGTCGTTTAGGCGCTGGAGCAGGTCGTTTTCCTTTCCGTCGATTTTGACGCGGTCGGCCGCGGCTTGTGCGTGTCGACGGATGCGCTCGTGGAGCTGCTGGCGATCGCCCTCGGCGAGGGAGGCGGCCATCAAGATGTTCTCCGAGGCCATGAAGGGCAGCTCGGCTTGCAGGTGGGTCTCGATGACCTTGGGATAGACCACCAACCCGCGTGCCACATTCGTGACAATTCTCAACATGCCGTCGGTCGCCAGAAACGCCTCGGGGACGGTCATGCGTTTGTTGGCGGAGTCGTCCAGCGTTCGCTCGAACCACTGCTCGGCGGCGGTCTGGAGCGGTGAATGGACGAGCGAAAGAACGAAGCGTGCCAGACTCGTGGCACGTTCGCACCGCATGGGGTTGCGCTTGTAGGGCATGGCGCTGGAGCCGACCTGCGCTTTTTCGAACGGTTCCTCGATTTCCTTGAGGTGGGCGAGCAGGCGGATGTCGTTGGCGAACTTGTGGACGCCGGCCGCGATCCCACCGAGTGTGGAAACCACCTGGGCGTCGACCTTGCGCGAGTAAGTCTGACCGGTGATCGGCTCGACGTCGGTGAAGTCGAGGCGGCGTGCAACGTCGGCTTCGAGGGCGACGACCTTCTCGTGATCGCCGTCAAACAGGGCGAGGAAGCTGGCTTGCGTGCCTGTCGTGCCCTTGACACCGCGGAACCGCAGGGCGGCGATCCGGTGTTCGACCTCCTCGAGGTCGCGGACGAAATCGTAGCACCAGAGGGCGGCCCGCTTGCCGACGGTGGTGGTCTGGGCGGGTTGAAAATGCGTGAAGCCGAGCGTGGGCAGGCTGCGGTGCTTCTTGGCGAACGTGGCGAGGGCATCGATCACACGGGCCAGTGAGTCGGCCAACAACCGGAGTGCGTCGCGCATGATGATGAGGTCGGCGTTGTCCACAACGTATGCACTTGTGGCGCCGAGGTGCAGGATCGGTCGGGCGTGCGGGGCGACGTCGCCCCAGGCGAGGACGTGGGCCGTCACGTCGTGGCGGGTGCGCTTCTCGTGGCGGGCGGCGGCTTTGAAGTCTATGTTCTCTATCGTCTGTTCAAGCTGCTGAATCTGCTTGGCTGTGACCTTCAGCCCGGTACGGCGCTGGGCTTTGGCCAAGGCGAGCCACAGGCGGCGCCAGGTCAGTATCCGGTGCCGAGCACCGAAGAGCTCGCTCATTTCGCGCGAGGCGTAGCGGGTCACGAGGGGAGACTGATATACGTCGTGGTCTGGCATGGGACTCACCGAGCGATCGGGACGCAGGCAGGCCTGACCGCAGGCCTGCGGGTTCATTCTAGCCGGTTGGACCGAATGAGCCAGCGCGCAGCGGTTGGATTTCTGGTGTGTCGGGAGCGGGGACGACGCTTGCGGCTGAACGTGAACCACGGGGCCGGCTGAGCGGAGCCGTGCCAGCCATTACACCATACGAAACGGGGCACTGGCGAGTCGGGGGAAAGCGGATATGATGGTCAGGCGTCAAGGCTCACGCCCCGGCACGTGCATCGGGTACCGGTCGGGCACGGGAATTCACAACAGCGAAGCGAGCATGAGACACGAAGATCCGCACACGGCGTTGCAAGACCTTTCCGCTCGGATTGTGGCCATCCGGGACTCTCTTTGACTTTCCTGCCAAGCTCGAAGCCCTAGGCAAAATCGAACGCCAAATGGCGGCGCCGGACTTCTGGGATCGGCCTGAGTCGGCCAGGCAGATCGTGCATGAGCTTAAGGCGCTGAAGGCGGCGGTGGAACCGGTGCGCAACGCGCTGACGCACGCCGACGATCTGCGGGCGATGATCGAGCTGCTGGCTGAAGAGCACGACCAGGAGGTGGACGCGGAGCTGGATTCGGGTCTCGATGCCCTTTTCGCCGAGGTCAACCGGATCGAGTTACTGACGCTGCTTTCCGGGTCGGATGACGCGAGCGATTGCTTCTTCCACATTCAAGCGGGGACGGGCGGGGCGGATGCTTGCGACTGGGCCGAGATGCTGCTTCGGCTGTACCTGCGGTATTTCGAACGCAACGACTTCGAGGTCAACGAGCTGTCGATGCGGTATGGGGAAGAGGCGGGGATTCAATCGTGCAGCCTGGAGGTTCGCGGGCCTTACGCTTATGGGTACCTGTCGTGTGAGACGGGGGTGCATCGTCTGGTGCGCATTTCTCCGTTCAGCGCTCAAGGTAAGCGGGAGACGAGTTTTGCGTCTGTCGACGTGCAGCCGGAGCGGGAGGACATCGGGATCGAGATCGATTGGGACCAGGACGTGCGCGAGGACACGTACCGTGCGAGCGGTAAGGGCGGTCAGCACGTGAACAAGACGTCATCGGCGGTTCGTTTGACGCACGGGGCGACGGGTCTGGTGGTTCAATGTCAAAACGAACGGTCGCAGCACAAGAACCGTGCCACAGCGCGGAAGATGCTCTTGGCGAGGCTGTATCAGTCCGAACGCGCGAAGCGGGACAGTGAACTGGTGAAGATCTACAGCGAGAAGGGTCAGATCGGGTGGGGGAACGCGATTCGGAGCTATTTTCTGTATCCCGAGCAGCGTGTGAAGGACTCGCGAACGGGGTTGACGACGGCGGACACGCAGGGCGTGCTGGATGGTGACATTCAGGCGTTCATCGATGCGGAGCTCCAACGGCGGGCGGCGGCGCGGCACAGGTAGACGGGATCATGCGTTTCGGTTCGGAGGGGTCGGCGGATCATGTGGGCGTGCGACTCGGGCGTGAGCACCTCGCCATACAAACAGCCACAGATGTTGGAAAGTGTCTTGACGGTCGATGCGATGTAAGAATTTGTTCCGGGTCGGTCGGCGCGGGGGGGGGTGTAAGAACTTGTTATGGCGCTCGAGGGTGTCGTTGAGCGCTTCGGCGCGTGTCGATAGCATGTTGGGGTGTCAAGTGGGTGCCGGCGGCTGCCCGGCGTCGGGATCGCACCTGCGTGTGTCTTGCGTCTTTTTTGGGCTGAGGGATAAAAGGTCATGAACACGAGCAAGAAAGTGTGGATTCTGACCGCGGCGGCGATGCTGAATGCCGCGTTACTGGCACCGACGGCGGTGGCCAACGATCGCTTTTCGCTGATTCGGGCCGTGCCGGATGACGTCTTTTTGTGCACGGCGGGCCGGCATAACGCCGAGCGAGCGTTCCTTGACGCCTATTGGGGGGAAGTGTTCGACGCGCTGAAGGCATCGGGCATCGGCGGCGACATCATGGAGCTGCTCGGCTCGCAGCTCGGTGAGGAGCAACGCGCGACGATCGAGGAGTTCAAGCAGCGGGCCATGCAACTGCTGGAGGGTGTGGACTGGAAGTCGCTCGGCGGAGGCGAAGTGGTTTTTGCGGAGCGGCTTTCGAAGGTGGTCAAGACGGAGTCCCAGATTTACATGGGCCCGCCGGACATGGTCTTTCTGATCCGGGGTGCGGACGGAACAGCGGGCAAGAACTTCGAGGGGTTGGTAGGGATTCTGAACGCGATCGCCGCGGAGGTGAACAAGGGGACGGGGAAGGAAACGTTCCTGGTGGAGAAGGCGTCGAAGCTGGGTGCGACGGTGGCGACGCTCGATTTCATGCGGATGGTTCCGCAGGCACCGCCGATGCCGCTTTCGGTTGCGCTGCGGGGTGACGTTCTGATCCTCGCGTTCGGGCACGAGATCCTGGCCGATGCGCTGGGGCTGCTGGATGGATCGAGCAGCAAGACGACGCTTGCCAAGAGCAAGCGCTTCAAGCGGGCGTTCGAGCACCTTCCGGACGCCGAGGACGAGATGACCTTCTTCGACATGCAGGCGATGCTCAAGTCGTTCGAGCCGCTGATCGACGGGGTGTTGGCTCAGGCGGTGTCCGGGGGTGGCGGCGACGCGTATGCCGGAGCGCCGAAAGATCCGAAGGTCGAGGAATACCACGCGAAGGCGATCGAGGCGTACCGCGCCAATGACATCGAGAAGGCACTCGAATTCACGAAGAAGGAATACGAGGTCGTGGAGGGAAACGCCCGGGCGATGTACAACCTGGCGTGCTTCCACACCCTGCTGGGTCACAAGGAGAAGGGGCTTACGTGGCTGGAGAAGGCGGTGGATCACGGGTTCTTTTCACCCAACCAGATTGGTGGTGACAGTGATCTGGCGTCGCTGCACGAGGAGCCGCGGTTCAAGGCTGCGCTGGCGAAGGCGACGGAGAAGGCGAAGGCAGGCGGTGGACAAGAAGATTGGGGCAAGCAGGTCAAGGTTCTTGCGGAGCGTCTTTT
>JASFUW010000360.1:0-5552 GCA_050050135.1 Phycisphaerae bacterium | reverse complement strand
AGAATCCGGTCGACACGAATCGCCGATCGGCCTTCGCACGGGGCGTAGCGCAGCCCGGTTAGCGCGCTTGACTGGGGGTCAAGAGGTCGCTGGTTCGAATCCAGTCGCCCCGAGTCCGCCGCAGGCGGACTAGAGCAGGAGAGGGGGAGAAAGGAGAGCGTGGACCAGGCCGGAAGCTCCTCGGCAACATAAAGCCCTCGTAAGGCCAAGCCGCCCTCTTTTGCCGTCTCCTTCCTACTTTCGTCTCTCTTGCAGTACGATCCTTGCGATGCCGCTCATTTTCGAGAACGTGGTCGTCTATCAGAAAGCCGTCGCGTTCGCTGACGCCTGCTGCTCGCTGACGAAGGGATTTCCCCGTGGTTACTCTTTCCTGGCCGATCAGTTGAACCGTGCGGCCCCGTCCTCCGCCGGCAATACGGCCGGGGGGGCGCGGGGCGCTTCATGAAACCGGACCGCCACAATCTCTTTACGATTGCTTGCGGACCGGCCTCAGCCAGGTCTCGTTCTTCTGCATGCCATGATCCGCTCGCGAAACGGGAGGTGTCGCCGGCAGTGCGTGCCAGGCTACGCGTCAAGATCTGCGCGCACGTGATCAGCAGCACGATTCTGTTTGCCGCCGCCAGGCTGGTCCGCCCCCCCGAGAATTGACCCTGGGGCGATGAGGGTCTCCGCTGCTTAGGAGCCGGTCATGCCCTTGTCACGCGCAACCGGCAGTTGTCCATGCCCTGGTCACGATTCAGCGGGATTGCGCCAACGACGCGGGTGGTCCGTGCGCGGTGCCGACGCGGGCCGCCATCTGGGACGCTGCGCTCTGGAACCAACACGTCTTACCGGGTAATGTGGCATTTCGCGGGCTTGACACCAGACCGGAGTTTGACCTTGCCGCTTGACGCGGGCACAAGACTGGGCGCCTACGAGATCGTCGCTCCAATCGGGGCGGGCGGGATGGGTGAGGTCTATCTCGCCCGAGACACGAACCTCGATCGGCAGGTGGCCGTCAAGGTATTGCCGGAGACCATGGTGCGGGATGCCGAACGCGTCGCTCGCTTCGAGCGCGAGGCGAAACTGCTCGCGTCCCTCAATCACCCCGACATTGCCGCGGTCTACGGGTTCGACGAAGCCGGCGGTAAGCGCTTTCTGGTGATGGAGTACATCGAAGGTGTGACGCTCGCGCAGCAGCTCGAGAACGGCGCGCTCCCGATCGAGGAAGCGCTAGAAACGGCGAAGCACATCGCCGAAGCGTTGGAGGCCGCCCACGAGAAGGGGATCATCCACCGCGACCTGAAGCCCGGGAACGTGATGGTGCGCCCCGACGGTGCGGTCAAGGTCCTCGACTTCGGCCTGGCCCGGGCCATGCTGCCCGATTCGGCGACCTCCGGTGCCGTGCACGACTCACCGACCCTGGCTGCCCATTCGCCCACGATCACCGCCGACTTCACACGCCCCGGCGTCGTGCTCGGCACCGCGGCGTACATGTCTCCCGAGCAGGCTCGCGGGCGGTCGCTCGACAAACGCACGGACATCTGGTCCCTCGGCGTCATTCTGTTCGAGTGCCTGGCGGGGGGGAGGCTGTTCGGCGGAGAGACCGCGACGGACTCGATGGGCGCGATCATGCACAAGGAGCCCGACTGGTCGCTGCTGCCGCCCGGAACGCCGCCCACCATTCAACTCCTTCTGCAACGCTGTCTTACGAAAGACCGCAAGCGCCGCCTGCACGACGCCGCGGACGCCCGGATCGAACTCGAGAACGCACTCGTCGACCCGGCGAGTACGTCGCTCGGACTGGCCCGGATGGTGCTGGACGAGCGCCCACGATCACGCCTGGCGCAGGCATTGCCGTGGTTGCTGGCCGTTGCCGCCTTCAGCGGGCTCGCGCTGCTGCTTCTCAACCGGTCCGCTCCCGAGCTGGCGGTTGTGGCGCGACTGACGATCGAGATACCCGAAGCGCTTCAGTTGAGCACCTTCTTCGGGCCTGAGTTGTCTCCAGACGGCGATCAGGTGATCCTGCACGCCGAGTCCGACGGTCAGCGGAAGCTTTTCCTGCGGCGCATGGATCAGCCGGAGCTGGCGATGCTTGTCGACGCGAATTGGCCCTACGAACCGCGCTACTCGCCGGATGGCGAGTGGATCGCGTACCACGATCGCGACCACGTCCGCAAACTGTCACTGCGCGGCGGGCCGGCGACCACTTTGTGCGAGGCACCGAACGGGCGCGGTCTGGCCTGGCTGAACGACGACACGATTGTCGTGGCCCCGGATCGAACCGGGGGGCTGTTCCGCTTGTCCGCCGCGGGTGGTTCGCTCGAGCCGTTCACCCAAGCCCCGCCCGGCGATGCGGCTTCATATCGGCACCCTGTGGCGTTGCCGAACGGGCGCGGGATCCTGTTCACCTCCGCGCCGGACGCGGGCGATTGGGAGTCGTCCGTCGTCCTGACGGTTGGTCCGGAGGGGGGCGAGCCGCGTGAACTGATCAGGCAGGCGGCCCATGCGCGTTATGCGCCGACCGGCCACCTTCTCTTTAACCGTGAAGGCACGTTGATGGCCGCCCCCTTTGATCTTGATCGCCTCGAGCTGACGGGCAACGCCGTGCCGGTTGTGGGGGGCTTCAAAGCCGCCAGTCCGGGCTGGCCTAGTCCGTATACCGTCTCCGAGAACGGAACGCTTGTATACATTCCCGACACAGGTCCGCTCGAGACCCGAATCGTCACGCTGAGCATGAGCGGTGAACCCACGCCGCTGAGTTCCGTCACGGCGGATTTCGAGATCGCCCGGCTTTCTCCGGACGGGGAGCGGATCGCGGCCATTGTGAACAAGCCGTCCGGCAAAGAGGACCTGTTGATCATCGATCTCCGCCGCGATCTTGCGCGGCCGCTGGCCGTCGACGACCAGTTCGATGCGCCGATCTGGAGCCCGGACGGTGAATGGATCATCTTTAGTTCCGGCAAGGACGGTGTTCCCCGACTCCATCGTGCGCGGTCCGATTTCATTGGCGTCGCCGAACCACTCTTGGAGGGCAGCGAGCCCCAGTTTGCGTTCGCGTGGTCACCGGACGGACGCACAATCGTATTTCAGCAACCAGATGCTGAGTACGACCTGTGGTCGCTTCGTCTTGACGAAAGCGGTGCGCCTGCGGCGGGCGGACCGGAGCGGCTGATGGACCGACCGGGGGCGCGGTGTTGTGCCCAATACTCCGCCGATGGTCGGTGGCTTTTGTTCCGGTACGGCGAGACCGGCGTGCGTCACCTCTTCGTGCGCGCCGTCGACGGCGCTGAAACGACGGTTCAAGTTTCGAAGGGGACCCGCGTCAGCCAGGGGACTTTCTCACCGATCGAGAGCCGAATATTCTATGCCGCGTGGGAGCGGCGATCGGTCCGTGCGGTTCACGCGGTGGACTTCGCGGTCGAAGAGGAGCGGTTCGTGCCCAGCGCTCAGCCGGAGAAGCTGTTCGAGTTCGATGAGCGCTTCGCCATGCCCGGCGGCGCTCAGGTCACACCGGACGGCAAGCACTTCGTCGCGCTCGAGCGCCTCGAGGACGCCCGCAACCGCGTCATGCCCGTTATCGTCGTCAATTGGTTCGAGGAGCTCGAAGCGAAGCTGCGACCGCGCACGGACTGATTCCGGCGGTGCCACGGGATCGGCATCCCGGAACTCCATCTGTGGCCGTGTTCAACCTCTCGAAATCGATCAGTTCCAAGTTCCGTGCCAAAGTCTGCTCGTAACCGACCAGGCTGGATCAATCTCGATCACGTTCCGATCGAGGCTTCTGCACCGACCGAACGGAGCAGCGAGGTCTGTATCGGATTGCCCGGTTCGTGTAGCATGCTCGGTCGCCCTGTGAGTGTCTCGCAGGGACCGGTCAACGGCGAAGTGACGGCGGAGAGAATCATGAAGATTCACTATCTCGAGATCGTGACCAAAGAGGTCGACGCGGTGTGCGCCGGATACGCTGCGGCAAACGGAGTGGAGTTCGGCGGGCCGGACGCCGGGCTCGGCAACGCACGCACGGCCGCGCTTCCCGGCGGTGGGCTGGTGGGTGTGCGGGCGCCCCTGCAGGACGCGGAGGAGCCGGTGGTCCGGCCCTATTGGCTGGTCGACAACGTTGAGGCGGCGCTCGCCGCGGCAGTCGACGCCGGCGGCGAGGTGGCCCACCCGCCGCTGGAGATTCCCGGCCACGGCACGTTCGCCATTTACATCCAGGGCGGCATCCACCACGGCTTGTGGCAGTTGTAGGCGCTCGCGCGTACGCCCCACGGCTGTCCCGAGCGAGCGGTTGCTGCCCGCGCTCTGACCCGAGCCGGCTCGGCAAGCCGCCGGCAACGTCAAAACGCGACAACAGGTCGATCATCCCAGCCACAAACCGGGATGAAGAGAGAGCTCAGCCGAACCCGACGTTCCTCCGCAGCCTGTAAAGCGAGAGACAATGCAGGACCGGCCCGTCGCGCCGACCGCAACGGATGGATCAGGCCGAGGGGAGGTTTGTGACGCTCGCACCAAGGGAGCTGATCCGAGGGCCCGACGCTTACTGCCAGGGTTGCGGTCCGAATCCAGACGTTGACACCGGCTCTGAAGCGGGCGGCGGCAACTGAACGAGGACGAACTGCTGAACCGACCAGCGGTACGCGAGAAACGAAATCGGCAGACTGAGCAGAAACCCGAGTATGCCTCCACCGATCTGGATGCTCCCTATGGATGCACCGGCCGCGCCCATCATGAAGCCCAGCACCGCGCCACCGATGAATCCGGCAACGGCTCCACCGACCGTGGCGACGACAAAGAACATCACCCAAGGCTTGAAGTAGTTGAGGTTGTACATGTTTACTCCTGGTTCATGCCGCATCGACGATACACCCGCCCGGGAGCCCGACGAACGCCGCAGATTCCGTCGAGCGACGACTCGATCGCGTTCCCGAGCCGCGCTCCCGACCGCGCAGTCCGCGACCCCAGCGAGCGGCCGACGGAGGCCGTCTATCCGGACCGGCACCGGAACGCCCGTGCGCTCGCCGCTCAGCACTGCGCTAGTGCTGCGTCAACTGTATTTTTGCGGGTAGCGAGCGGCCTCTTTCCGAGCCGCGCCCGTGAGGAAGCGGTCTTCTGGAACCCGCAAATTAAGGCGTGACCGTGCACTAGTGCTACATGCATTCCCACCCGCGCTACAAGTCCGCGGAAAGAACGTCCGCGCCGCGATCGCCCGTCTTGCACGCCGAGCAAAGTCCGGAGAATTCCAAGCGAAAGCCGAGGACCTTGTACCCGTTTAGTGTGTCGAACGACGTTTCGAAGAGTTCGGACGGTGACACATGGAGATCGTCGATGCGGTCACACCGCGTGCAACGCACGTGGCAGTGCGGCTTGGGGTTGCCGTCAAACCGCGCTTTCGGACTCGCGCTGTCGAGTCTCTGAATGACGCCTGCAGCCGCGAGGGCCGTCAGGTTGCGATAGACGGTCCCCACGCTGATTTGCGGGCGATACTGTCGGACGATCCCATACAGCTCGCTCGCGGTCGGGTGCGAGCTGAGCTTCCGGAGCTCAGACAAGATGCGTTGCCTGCTCCTCGT
>JASFUW010000359.1:0-5567 GCA_050050135.1 Phycisphaerae bacterium | reverse complement strand
GGGATGGACGGGCCACTTGCCGGGCTGGGCCGGGTACCCGTATGACCACGGCGTCGCTGCGCTCCCGGCGCGCCGGGAGCCACCCGGGATTCGAAGTACCTCGATGGAATCAGCACCGGAGTGTACGATGCGACGCGCTCGAAGTGCGGTTGCTTCCGGGTCGGTGTGCATGGCGGTGATTCGCACGTTGACCGGCCGGTTCGCGGCCGATAGACTGGATGAAATAGGGGACAGAGAAAACCGGTCGGCGGTCTTGCGGCGTTGCGGAAACGACAAAGGAACTACGGACGCAGGCTGTTCGCCTCATGGAGGTACGCACATCGATGACATCACGGATGCTAAGCAAGCTGATCTCACGCACGATAATGGTTGCGGCGTTGTGCATCGCGGGCAGCATCGGGACAAGTGGATGTCGCAGGTCGGAGCCTGAGGCTCAGAAAGCACAAGATGCCAAGCAGGAAGCCACGCCGACCGTCTCGGCGACGCCGAACATCGTTTTCATTCTGGTTGACACGCTTCGGGCGGATCGTCTCGGCGCTTATGGAAGGACACCGAGTATCACGCCCGCGCTCGATGCGATTGCAAAGGAGGGGATGACTTTCGGGCGAACGGTTGCGCCGGCCCCGTGGACTTTGCCGTCGGTCGCTTCGATTTTCACATCGTACAACCCGTCGGTTCACAAGGTGACCAGTCGCGACGTGGGGTCGGGAGCGACGGCTGACACCGTGGTCAACCCGTTGCGAGAGGAGTTTCACACGCTCGCCGAATCGTTGAAATTGCTGGGGTATTCCACGGGTGGGTTCGTGGCAAATCCCTATCTGCTGGGTCGTTTCGGTTTTGCTCAGGGGTATGATGAGTATGACACGTCGATGACGGTTCGAGAGGACCTCGGGTCGGGGGCCGCGGTCAACGAGGCGGCGCTGACCTGGCTTCGAGGACGGGAACGGGACAAGCCGTTTTTCCTCTACTTGCATTATATGGATACGCACGGTCCGTATCGTTCCGGGCCCGCGTATCTGGATGATCTGCTGGTCGAAGTCGAAAAGCAGCCGAACAAGACCGCGCTTACGGCAGAGGAACTGGAAGAACTCGGTGTGCTCGATACGATTCCGGCGGCGTGCACTGACAAGGAACGCCATCGGCGTCTCAGGGCGTTTCGGGAGTACTGGGCGGCGCGGTATGAGGCCGGCGTCCGGGAGCTTGACCACCACGTCGCGACGCTGCGGGGGAGTCTCGAAGAGATGGGCGTATGGGACGAGGCGTATGTGATCTTGACGTCGGATCATGGTGAAGCGCTGTGCGAGCACGGTTTGTGGAACCACGGTTACAGCGTACACCATACCGATCTGCACGTTCCCCTTGTTCTTCGCTGGCCGGGCAAGATTCGCGCGGGCGCTGAGGCGTCCAGGCTCGTTCGCCTGATCGACCTGATGCCGACCGTTCTGTCGCAGTTGACTCTGCCGCTGCCGCCCGACATCCAAGGTGTCTCTCTGATTCCGCTGATCGAGGGTGGTGAATTGGAGGAACCACTGGCGGCGTTTTCGGAGGGTGTCAAGAACGGACCGAAACAGCGGGCGATGCAGATTCGGAATTGGAAGCTGATCACCACGTTGAAGACGGCGCGGCAGCAACTGTTCGATCTCGAGAATGACTACGACGAACAGGTCGATCTCTCCGCGAAATACCCGGCGCGGGTCGCGTCGCTGCAAGGGCTGATGCGCGAGGAACTCAAGTCGAGCGTTCAACTCGCGCGGCAGGGGCCATCGAAACCCGTACCGGTGCCACCGGAGCAACTGGAACGACTGAGGCAGCTCGGATACGTGGGCGACTGAACCGCGGTCGAGCGGGGGAGCGCTCGAGGAACGGCGCGGCGGGGCCATGGGTCTAGAGTTTGACGGGTGCGCGGTCGGGCAGCGCACGCCGCAGCCTTCGTGATTCCAAGAGTCAAACAGGGAGAAGTCGCGTGGCGAAGAGCAAAGCAGAACGAATCCGGTTTGCGAATCGAGAGATCCTCGGCAATGGAGACCTAGATGTCGTGGACGAAGTTTTTGCGACGAGCTTCGTTCTCCACGCGGGCGGCCGTGACCACAAAGGGCGTGCTTTCGTGAAGCGTTTTGCGGGCCAGCTCCGGACGGCGTTCCCGGATCTGCGTGTGGTGGACGTCGCGGTGCTGCTGCAGGCCGGTGATACCGTCGCGTGGCAGCGTACTTTGCGCGGTATGCACGAGGCGGAACTCAAGGGCATTCCGCCGACTGGTCAGAAGGTGGAATGGAGAGACATGGTCGTCACTCGATTCGACGACGAGATGATTGCCGAGGACTGGGGGGTGTCGGAGCTGGCGGGGGAACTGCTCTCGAAGTGTCGCGGCACGTGAAGGGCCCCGCTCCGATGGCCGGGTCGTTCGCCTTCCGGAGACGGGACGCACGCCAGTCGGACATAAGTCCTTGCTATGAAGTACGTTATGAGTCCGCGGTCGGGATTCGGTGTGGGGCGTTGTCCGTCGCTGCGTTGTGTTCGATGCTGAGGGAGTTAAGATCGCGGGTCCGGGCGGGCAATGCGTTTCGTGTATCGCGGTCGACGTGCACAACAACGGCGGCATGGCGGATCCGCGGAAGAGAAGCCGTACTCGTGCTCGGAAACATCTTGGATACCGGAAGAGCTCTAACAAGAAAGGACCGTGTGAAGTGATACCCAGGATCAAACGTGGGACCCTCCTCTGTGCCGGCGTGTGCATGCTCGCGGGCGCGGCGGCGTGGGCAGGACCGAAGGGGGACTCGGACGCGTCGAAGGGGGATGCGAGCGTTGCGGCGTACATCGGCGGGAAAGCGATTTCGATGGCGGAGCTCGACGCGAAGGCCCTCGGGACGAACATGAAGCTTGCCCAATCACTGTACGACGCCCGCCTGAAGGCGCTGAACCAGATGGTTATGGAGCGGTTGCTGGCTGAGGAGGCCAAGGCGCAGGGCACAACGGTTGAGGCGGTCATCAACAAGCGGGTCGCCGAGCTGGCGAAACCGGTGACGGACGCGGAGGTCGAGGCGTTTTATAACGCGCGGAAGGCGCAGATGCGGGGCCAATCGCTGGAAGCGATCTCCGGGCGGATCAAGCAGTATCTCGCCTCGCAGCGAACGACTGAGGCGCGCGACGACCTGCTTAAAGAGGTCAAGCAGAAGTCGGACGTTCGCATTACGCTAGAGCCGCCGCGGATCGACGTTATCACCGCGGCTAACGATCCGGTCATGGGGCCGGCTGATGCGAAGGTCACGATCGTCGAATATGCGGACTTTCAATGACCGTACTGCGCAAGAGTCGGTCCGACTCTCCAGAAGATTCGTGAGACCTACGGCGACAAGGTGAAGATCGTGTTCCGTGACTTCCCGCTTGCGAACCACCCACGGGCACTGCCTGCGGCGGAGGCGGCGCTTTGTGCGAAAGAGCAGGGGAAGTTCTGGGAATATCACGACCAGATTCTCGCGAACCAGAGAAAGCTGGCGGATGAGGATTTGAAGGGGTACGCGGAAGCGCTCGGCATGAACGTGGAGACGTTCAGCACTTGTGTCGAGGGGAGCAAGTTCGAGGAGGAAGCTCAGAAGGATCTACGTGAGGGCCAAGAGCAAGGCGTGACGGGTACGCCGGCGTTCTTTATCAACGGGCGGTTTCTGTCGGGTGCGCAGCCGTTCGATGCGTTCAAGTCTATTATCGATCAGGAGCTCGAGGAGTAAGCGCGGCGCATCGCAGCCTTTTCGTTGTGACCAAAAGGCCGCTGTGAGCTGTCGGTTGGGCGGCACACTGGCTCGCATGGGTTGATATAGACGGAAAGGCAGACCGTCTCCTGCGCGCCGCTTGCCTATCATAGAGTTTCCGTCCCCCCACCCCTCGCTGCGCGAGGGATGGGGCACCCGCGACGTGCAAATGATAGCATTTCTGTTTCCCATCCCTCGCTGCGCGAGGGACGAGGCACCGGCGGTATGTGTCAACACTTCGGCACTATCGTCAAGCGGCTAGCCGGCGAATTGGAGGAAAAGGTGTGCGGCGGTGCGGGTGCCGGCCTGGAGGTCGGCGAGGGTGAAGAACTCGTTGGGGCCGTGGGCGTTGCAGTTGGGGTCGCACAGACCGAGCATCAGTGAGTCGGCGCCGAGGACCTCCTTGAAGAGCGGAAGGATCGGGAGTGTGCCGCCCTCTCGGATGAAACGGGGCTTGGTGCCGTAGCCGGCTTCCAGGGCGCGCTCGGCGGCGGCGATTCCGGGGGAATCCAAGGGGCACAAGTAAGCCGGGGCGATCGCGTGCTCGAGGATTTCGAGCTTCACGCCCGGCGGGCAGAGTTTGCGCACCGCGGCGTCGAAGGCATCTGCGATCTCGCGGCCTACCTGATCGGGGACGATTCGCATCGAGACTTTGGCCATCGCCTTGGCGGGGATGATGGTGGACGCGCCCTCTCCGATGAATCCGCTGAGTACGCCGTTGACGTCGAGCGTGGGACGTGCCCAACGGCGCTCGAGCGTCGTGAACCCTTTCTCTCCGTCCAGACCCGGTGCTCCGGTCGATGCCTGGTAGCCTTTCTCGTCGAAGGGGAGTTCGTTCATCCTGGTTCGTTCGGCGTCGGTGATTTCGCGGACCTTGTCATAAAAGCCCGGTATTGTCACACGGTTGTCACTGTCGCGGAGGGCCGTGAGTATCGCGGCCAGGGCATTGGCGGGGTTGGTGATCGTTCCGCCGTAGGAGCCGCTGTGCAGGTCCTGCTTGGGTCCGGTGATGATGATCTCTTTGTAAACCATGCCCTTGGTGCCGTAGGTGATGGCGGGCGTCGACGCGTCGAACTTGGGGGTGTCGGAGAGCGCGACATAGTCGCAGGCGAGGCGGTCGGCGTGCTGACGGATGAGCTGCTCAAGGTTGGGTGAGCCGATTTCCTCTTCACCTTCAATGAGGAACTTGACGCGGATGGGGAGCCGCCCTACCGCTTTCATCCAGGCTTCGGCGGCGAGCATGTGGGTGAGGACCTGGCCCTTGTCGTCGGCGGCGCCGCGGGCGTAGACGGTGCCGTCGGCGTCGACCTTCGGCTCGAAGGGCGGAGAGTGCCAGAGGGATTCGTCGCCCGTGGGTTGGACGTCGTAGTGGCCATACACTAAGACGGTGGGCGCGCCGTCCGCCGCGGGACCGCTGTCGGCTACCACGGCCGGGTGTCGCCTGGTGTCGACGATCTGCGTGTCAAAGCCGCAGCCGGCGAGCAGGTTCTGGACCCATTCGGCGGCGGTTCGCATGTCGGCTTTTCGTTCCGGATCGGTCGAAATGCACGGAATTCGGAGGCATTCCAGGTAGCGAGCGGTATTCGCGTCTTTGTTTTCCTCTATGTGTGCAATGACTTTGTCGATCACGGACGGCTCCTCACTATTGGACGCCAGGGAGTTCGCCAGGCTTCGGACCACGCATGCTCGGCCCGGTCGGAGGGAGGTATCATAGCGATTGCGGCTAGAAGAGCCAGCCGATGGCTTGACCACCTCCGAGGGCCAGGTTCGGAGCGGAAGCGGCCCGCCCGGACGGGCACGGTTGACCTGTGCGTCCTGACGTGC
>JASFUW010000358.1:0-5601 GCA_050050135.1 Phycisphaerae bacterium | reverse complement strand
AACTACGGAGACCTCCGTTTCGGGGACGTGGCTGACGTAGTCGGTTTCGACGGTGACACGATCCGGCACGGCCAGTATCCTGCCCGGATCAAGGAGAAGCACGGGCGCGAGGACGAGAAACCGTTCCGGGCCAACGGGAACACCTTCGACGTCGCCTGTGCAGATTACGATAACGACGGCGACATCGATCTGTTCGTCGCCGAGATCGCCCACGCCTGGGCGGGCGAATCATCCGATCGGTCGTGTCTGCTGGTCAACCTCGGTGCAGGTAGCGGCTACCGCTTCGAGCGACGACACGATCTTGGCATCGACCGGTTCCATGATGGTGACCGATGGAACGAGGGCGACCTGTACGCCGCCTGGATCGATTTCGACAACGACGGCTTGCAGGACCTCCTCATCAGCTCCGGCGCCTATCCCGACGGTCAGTTTCTCCGATTGTTTCAGCAACAACCCGATCACCGTTTCGTCGAGGTGACCGACAAGGCGGGTTTCGCGTGGGAAGGTTCGGGCTGTCTGTCGCTGGCCGACTTCGACCGCGACGGCGATGTCGACATTCTGGTCACGCGATCCAACCACCGATTGCCCGCGGCGCGTCGCAGTGCCCTGCCGCCCCGCGTTGCATTGTTCCGAAACGACGTGGGGAACCGCAATCATTTCCTCACGGTTCGCCTGATCGGTCGCGGAAACGGCGGTTCGAATCGAAGCGCGATCGGCGCGCGCGTTGTCGTTCGAGCCGGCAAGGTCGTGCAGACGCGCGAGGTCTACGGCGGTCTCGGCCACAACACCCATCGCAACGAGTTTCCGTTAACCTTCGGACTGGGCGAACACGACCGGGTTGACTCGATCGAGGTCCATTGGCCCAACCGAGATCGTACCATCACCCGCCTTCGCGACGTGGAGGCAGACCGGATGATCGACGTCTTCGAGGGGGCGACCGGGTCTGTCCGACACGGAGGGCCTCGCGGCAGAATGAGCAAACCCAGCCATCGGTCTGTTCCCCCGAGCCGACGCCGGTCGATGAACTTCCGGAAGGATCGTTGCAAGCCGCTCGAACCGCGATGCACCAACGCGGACTTCCTGCCCGCAAATCGAGCTGCGCAGCGGCTACCGTGCGATTCAGTTGGCAGAGCCGGCGTCACGCCCGAGCGGAGACCAACAGCCGGAAGACCTGGACACCCGCGGCAGGGCGTACGCGGCATGTGAACGCTATCCCAATGCCATCAGCGTGACAGAAAGTGCGATCGCCGTCGCCCGAGAGCTGAACGACCTGTCTCTTGTCGAGTCGCTGGCCCGCCTCCTCGCCGCGTATCGACAGGCCGCGCCCGGGATCGATGGCCCGTAGACCAGGGCAGGGACGCAGCAGGGCAATCACCGTCCCCGTGAACGATCGCGCGCCGAACGGCTAGGCCGTCAACCACGAGTGCCAACGGCGCCGTTGTCCGAACAGGTAGGGCGACGCAAACGAGTGAGCCCGACGGCGGTCTGAGTCATCGCGCCCATTGCAGCGAATTCCCGCTCACCCTCGGACCGGGTCAACACGCGCTTGCAGATTCGACCGAGGTCTATTGGCCCAACCAACCTCGCACGGTCACGCGGCCGAGGAACGTCGAGGCTGACGAACTGCTGACGATCCAGCAATAAACGAACCGTCCGGACCGACGACAAAAATGCTCACCTTTCTCAGGAGTGCGTATCATTACTGATTCCGCAGCCCGGTCAATGAAGTTATCGAACCTTATCGAATGGATTGGAAAGCTGTGGTAGAATGACGTCCCTCGGGGGACACAACAGCAAGGGGTGTGTTTGAACGGGGCACGCCTTCCGGAAGAAGGGAGACAAATCATGACGCGCTCATTGCACCAACAAAATCGGTGCCGGGCGGCTGGACTTGCCGTGTGTACGCTACTTTTGTGTCTGGACTTCTTAACGCCCGAAGTTGTGGCCCGGCAGAACATTCGGTCCGCGTTTTTCGATGTCTACCCCGATGCCGTGGGCACAACGATCGAGACCGTGCCGAGTCACGTCGAGCACTGTGGGGTTTGCCACTTCGAGTTCGGCGGTGGTGGCCCGCGCAACCCGTACGGTGCCCGGCTCGAGCAGGTGTTGCCCGATTTTCCGAGCAATCCAAACGGGCGGAGGCAGGCTGTGCTGTCCATCGAGAATGAAGACCCTGACGGTGACGGCTTCAGCACACTGATCGAGATCACCGACACCACGACCTTCGCAAATACACCGACGTTCCCCGGCCTGACCCCGGCTAACGTCGGCAGCGTGACCAGCGTGGACGTGCTGGAGATCCAGAACCATTTGGTTCCGAGCACCGGGGGCGACGTCACACCCCCGACCGTGACAGTCATCAAGCCCAACGGTGGCGAATCGTTCGAGGCCAACAAGGAGGTCGTTGCGGAGTGGGAAGCCCTGGACGCCAGCGGGATCGCGTCCATCGATCTATACCTTTCCGATGACGGTGGCGTGACCTACCATCAGATCGCGAAAGGTCTGTCTAACACCGGCGTGCACATCTGGTACGCGCCGAATCGACCGACGCCCGCGGCGATATTGAAGGTCGAAGCCACAGACAACGCCTTCAATCAAGGTGAAGACGTCAGCGACGCCGGGTTCACCATATACTCTCCACCCGGTGGGATCGCCCCGACCACCCTGCGAGATTTCGATCTGCCCGGAAGTCAACCCTTCGAGTCCGGAATCTTGAACCCACCCGAAGCCTGCGAGGTCTGTCACGGCAACTATGACCAAGCTGTTGAACCGTTCTTCAACTGGCAGGGGAGCATGATGGCCCAGGCCTCGCGCGACATGATCTTCCAGGCCTGTATGACCATCGGAAACCAGGATGCCCCGGACTCCGGCGATGTCTGCCTGCGTTGTCACCTTCCCCGGGGCTGGCTACAGGGGCGTTCCATTCCCACCGATGGCACCCAGATGCTTCAGGCGGACGAGACCGGCGTGGCCTGTGACCTCTGCCATCGTCTCGTCGATCCGATCTACGCCCCGCTGGAGAACCCCATGGAGGACGAGGACATCCTGGACCACCTGTCCTCTCCACCGGTCGACTTCGGCAACGGGATGTACATCATCGATCCGACCGGTGCACGCCGCGGTCCCTTCGTCAACGCCGCCAGCGGACACCCGGTGCTCGTATCACCGTTTCACCGAGAAGCGGCGCTGTGCGGAACGTGTCACGACGTGAGCAATCCTGCATTCGAGAAAGACGGTAATGGCAACTATCCGCCCAACCCCTTCGATACGCCACCGGCGGACACCTCCGCACACACGCTCATGCCTATTGAGCGCACGTACAGCGAGTGGTTCTACAGCGAATACAACACCCCCGGCGGCGTCTTCGCGCCCCAGTTTGGCGGGAACATGGAATTCGTCGCCACCTGCCAGGACTGCCATATGCGTGACGTCACCGGTCAAGGCTGCAACCTCACCCCCCCGATCCGCGACGACCTGCCGCTTCACGACATGACCGGAGGTAGCACATGGCTGCCGGGTCTTCTCAGCACGCTCTACCCCGGGGAAGTCGACGACGCTGCCATCCAAGCCGGTATCCAGCGTGCACGGTACATGCTCCAAAACGCCGCAGAGTTGGCTATTGCTCAGGTAGGATCGGATCTCGAGGTCACCGTCACGAACAACAGCGGTCACAAACTGCCGACCGGTTATCCGGAAGGCCGACGAATTTGGATCAACGTAAAGTTTTACGACGCGGGGTCCAATCTGATCTCGGAATCCGGCGCTTATGACCCTGCGACGGGAGTGCTATCGCATGACCCCGAGGTCAAGATCTACGAGACCAAGCCCGGATTGGATGCCGACACTGCATCCCTCGTCGGTGTCGACCCCGGACCATCGTTTCACTTCGTGCTCAACAACAAGATCTACAAGGATAACCGAATCCCACCGCGCGGGTTCACAAATGCGGCCTATGATGGCTTCGGTGGCAGCCCGGTGGGGCATACGTACGCCGACGGCCAATACTGGGACGATACCCTGTATACGATCCCGCCCAATGCGGCCTCCGCCGAAGTTACCCTCTACTATCAGAGCACCAGTCTGGAGTACATCACCTTCCTGCGCGATGAAAATCAGACGAACTCCGTTGGAGACGACCTGTACAATTTGTGGAACGACAACGGTAAGAGCCCGCCTGAGATGATGGCCAACGCCAACATCGTCTTTTCCGCTTGCACGATCGACGCCGACTGCGACGACGGACTGTACTGCAACGGAGCGGAAACCTGCGACGTGAACGGGCAGTGCCAACCGGGGACATCGGTTGACTGTGATGATGGCGTGGATTGTACCGTGGATTCGTGCAACGAAGCGACGGACTCGTGCGACAACATCCCGGACGACGGCTTCTGCGATGACGGTCTGTATTGTACCGGCACCGAAACCTGCGACGCTGAGTTGGGTTGCCAGGCCGGTACACCCGTGGACTGCGACGACGGCGTCGACTGCACCGTCGATTCCTGCAACGAGACTACGGACTCGTGTGACAATACGCCTGACGACGGCTTCTGCAACGACGGACTCTACTGCAACGGCGAGGAGACGTGCGACGTGACACTCGATTGTAAGTCCGGCGTCATTCCGTGTGCGGCTGAGCTGTGCGACGAAACGAACGATGTATGTGACGTCGGGTGCGATGTGCCCGATCCGCCGCTTCCCGGTTTCGCGGACAAGAACCGGTACCTGTCGTTCGAGATTCTCGGGACCGATCAGGCGCTGGCAATTCAGGTAACGTTCGTCTCGATTCCAGGTTACGAGTATGCGGAGGGGCGAACGATGTGGGTCCAGGCCCCACAGCCGGTCACCGAGTCATCGGGATCGGACGGGCCGGAACCAACGCCGGCCTTTACAGCCGCAACGCTCGGCTGTCAGCCCCACTACACCGTATGGAACGGAATCGGGGTGGTCGACGTCTACGATGCCGCGATCATGCCCGGGGTCACGGCCGAGGTCCGAGCGATCATCGAGGGCTGTGACACCACGAACCCGGCCCAGTTCTCCGCGCCCCTCGACGTGATCATGAGCGAACCCGGCGACGTCGCCGGCAACTGCGACAGCATCCCGTGCACGCCTCCACAAGGCGTGATCGACTTCGTGGACATCTCGTCCGTGGTGACGAAATTCAAGAACGAGCCCGATGCGCCCAGGAAGGCCCGCACCGACCTCCTCAACTCGACCGCTACAGAACCGCAGCCCGATCGCAAGGTCGACTTCGTCGACATCTCGTACTGTGTGGACGCCTTTGCCGGAACGAATATGCCGCTTCCGGGACCACCGGTTGATGACCCGTGCGGGTAGAGCAGAACCGCCTGGCTGCCTGCGGCAACCCTCGTCCCTTGCCCCACCGAGGGCAGGGGAGGGGCCGGTGGTCGATCCGTGCATCTCCTGCCCACTCTGCGACCGGCTGCAAGCGGGCCCCGAGCCCCTGGGACCTCCGTCGGCTCCGGAGCCGGAACGGCCCCATTCCGGGCTGGGTGCATCCCATTTCGGGTGGCGCGCTCGAATAAATACAGTTACGCTTCTTGTGTACAGCGATAGCATGGTGCTGTCGGTGGTTTGCAC
>JASFUW010000357.1:0-5621 GCA_050050135.1 Phycisphaerae bacterium | reverse complement strand
AGTTCCGACGCCGAGGCATACCGGTCATCGGGCGATTTCGCCATCATGACCTCGATGATCTCGCCGATCCCCGAGGTCAACGTCGGGTTCACGTGATCCGGCGGTACGAGCGGGTCCTTCAGGTGCTTGTGCATCACCGCGGAAGGTGTGCTGCCGTCGAACGGGACCTTCCCCGTGACCAGGTGGTAAAACGTCGCCCCCAGCCCGTAAAGGTCCGCCCGGGCGTCAATGTTGATCTCGCCCCGTATCTGTTCGGGGCTGATGTAATAGGGTGTGCCATACGCCCGTCCCGCCTCAGCCGTTGCCGTCACGTAGTCTCCGACCTCACGTGCCAGACCCATGTCGGCAAGCTTGACCTCGCCGGCTTTATTGAGCATCAGGTTTTTCGGTTTGACGTCGCGGTGGATCAGGTCCTGGGCATGGGCGTGGGCCAGCGCCTGAGCCGACTGGAGGATGATCCGGACGGCCTCTTTCTCGTCGACACGACGACCGTTCACCAGAAGGTCATATACCGTCTGTCCGTCGATGAACTCCATGACGAAGTAGTGATACCCGCCCGACTCACCGACATCGTACGCCTGTACGATGTGCGGGTGGTTCAACCGCGCCGCCGCCCGCCCCTCCCGATAGAAACGCTCCACAAATTCCGGGTTCTCGCTCAGCCGCTTGGGGAGAACTTTGATGGCCACGATGCGGTCCAGGCTGAGCTGCTTGGCTTTGAACACCACCGCCATCGCCCCTTGACCGATTTTGCTGAGAATCTGAAAACCCGGTATCTGCTGCGCCGGCCGATACATCGAATCTTCGTCGACCGACCGGTTCAAACGCTCGATTTGTGAATGCGTAATGTATCCGTGCTGCACCAAAAGTTCGGAGAGGCGCGTTTTCTGACCCTTGTCAGACAGCGCCTTCTGTTCCGCACGGATCAGATCGACCTCGGCGGCCGAGCACAGCTTGCGCTCGACGACCAAACGCCCGAATTGCGAATCGTCTTCAATGACCATAGGACGAAAGCTGCCTACGAGTCAGGTTCCGCCGCTCCACCACAAGATGACGCAACATGGCCCGCCGAGTCACATTGCTCGGCAGTCTCCCGGCACCGGACCGTCCGCCGTCTGACGTGATACGCCACACCCGGGACGCAACCCGCGCCATCGTCTCGAGTCCACCGTTCGCGGACAACGGCAAACGAGCAGAGAATTATAGCCCGCCAACGACCGCCGTCACGCGATCATTCACCGAGAAGTCCGCAACAAAGCCGTGCCGCCGCGTCTTGCGGAGAGCGCACACGGTCCGATAGTAGTTTCTCGGCACAAAGACGCTGACGCCCTGTGAAAAGACAGGGGCGACGGTCGACAGGTGTGGATAACTCGAGTTTCTCGGCGATTTTTGTTACCAGCTCCTCGATGCCCGCACCCGTACGCGCCGACACGTGGATCGGTGGTTCATTCCCGAGGGAAGGCGAAGAACAGCCCATTGTCACGCTGTGCGGCGAAATCTGGTCCATTTTGTTGATCACCTGCAGGATTCCTCGATCCGTCGCAGAAAGAGAACGGAGCCACGCGTCGCCGCACGAGGATTCCGCGGACCCGTCCACCACGACGACAAGCAGATCGGCCGCGCCCGCCACGGTTTTACCGCTTTCGATCGCACACTCCTCCAGCGCGTCGCAGCCTTCATGTCTCCCGGCGGTATCGATCAGGGTCAGCGGGGCGCCCTGAAGCTCGAAGGTCGATGAAACCCAATCCCGTGTTGTTCCCGGGCGCGGTGACACCACCGTCGACGCCCGACCGATGAGTCCGTTGAACAGCGTCGATTTCCCGCTGTTCGGCGGCCCGACCAGAACGACCCGAGCCCCATCGACCAGAACACGAGCCGTAGGGTAGCCCCGCGTCAACACGGCCACGACTTCCGCGGCATCGTCAACGCCGTTATTGATTCGGTTCGCAGACTCGCGTATGTGGCGAACGAGGTGTTGATGTTGCCATGCTAGGAATCGTACGGCCCGCTCCGTCTTGGCGGCGCATAACAGGGACAAGGCCTCAGACTCGATCAACGTCGGTTTGTTCCATTCCGCCGGCTGCCTCGATACCCGGAGCGAAGCCTCGGTCAACAGCGGGGCCCCTCGGCGCTCCAAGGCTTGGAGAATCCGTTCTACGATACGGGTCCCCCCGTGGGCCGAGATGTCGAAGGCAACGTGCCCGTCAACCATCAACCGGCAGACCATTACCTCATCGATAAGTTCACCTTCGGCGACGAACTGTCCGTACCGGAGGCGGTTCTCGGCGAGCCCAGCAAGGCTGTCGCCTGACCCTGCTGAGGACGTCTGCTCGTGAGCCGGGCCAGCGCGAAAGAACGCCCCGAGAATCGCGGACGCGCCGGGCCCGACCAACCGGATCAGTGCGATCGCCCCCGCGCCGGCGGGCGTCAACAGGAAAGCCCCGTTGCACTCCGCTCCCGTCACGCGCCCATGCCCTCGAGGTGTATCGTGAGCGCCAGCCCGACCCCCCGCAGCGTCAGGTGTTCGACCAGGGTGTCCAGAAAGTCGCAGTGCGGCGCGAGCAACGCCAGGTCCCCGCCGGTCGCCACGACCTGGGGCCAACGATTCAAGTGCGACGCGTACGATTCCACCAGCCCCCGTACCGCCCCGGCGAGTCCTCGACAAACGCCGATCTGCATGGCTTCCTCCGTGTCGCGACCGTACGGCGACGCAGGGAACCCGGCCTGGACACGCGGAAGTGCCGCGGTGTGCTCGTTCAGCGCAGCGAGCTGCATCGACGCGCCGGGCAGAATCGCCCCGCCCAGCAGCACCCCTTGGTCGTCGACCAGGTCCACGGTCGTTGCGGACCCGAAATCGACAATCGTGCACCCCGCCTGGAGTTTGTCGTACGCAGCGGCAGCGGCGCACGCGCGATCAGCACCGAGCGCTTTGGCATCTTTCACCTGCACTTCGATGGGCAGCCCGATCGTCTCGCCCACAATCAAGGCGTTCTGATCGAAGGTTCTCCCGATGTACTCGGCGAAGTGCTGCAAAGCCTCGGGCACGACCGATCCGACGACGACGGCCCTCGGCCTCCGCCCGGGCAACGCCGCCGCGTGTGCCTCGACCGCTTTGGCCACCGCGACCCGGTCAGGCGTGGGTGCGTTGAGCGGCGTCTTGAGTTCCCCCTTCTGCCACGTCGCGATGCTCGTGGTGGTGTTCCCGATGTCCACCACGATAGCAGCCGATTCGGCGTCCGGCGCTTTTCTCTGATCGCTCATCAGCTTCCTCGATGTGGCGGTCGGCGAGCCGGCTCCTCCACGGGCGCCGGCTCCTTCGTCGCCTGCACGACCTGCCAGGCGGCCTCGGCAAGCGCGTTTATCCCTTTACCCGTCACGGCGCTGATCGGCAACACCTCCTGGTCGAGAAGGCGCCCGAGCTCCCCCGCCACATCCTCTCCCCCGGTCAGATCGATCTTGTTCGCGACAACAATCTGCCGCTTACCCGCAAGCTGGCGGCTGTATTTCTCGAGCTCGCCCCGAACCGTCAGGTACGCCGCCTTCGCCTCCACCGGGCCCTCAACGGTGCCGACGTCCACAAGGTGCAACACCACGCGCGTCCGCTCGATGTGTTTCAGGAACGCGTCCCCGAGCCCCGCCCCTTCGTGAGCCCCCTCGATCAAGCCGGGGATGTCAGCCATCAAAAACCGCCGGTGCCCGGAGAGCTCGACGATCCCGAGCTGCGGCTTGAGCGTGGTAAACGGGTAATCCGCGATCTTCGGCTGGGCACGCGACAGCCGCGAGAGCAGCGTGCTTTTCCCTGCGTTGGGCAACCCGACGATCCCCACGTCGGCGATCAGCTTGAGTTCCAGGCGAAGCCATCTTTCCTCGCCCGGCGTGCCGTGCTCGAATTCCCGCGGGGTCTGATGATCGGCCCGAGCAAACCGGGCGTTCCCGCGCCCGCCGCTCCCCCCGTTCGCGATGCACACCGGCTCGGCTACCGCGTTCAGGTCCTTGATCAGGATACCGGTCTCCCGGTCGTAGATCAGCGTACCCAGCGGCAGTTTCAGAACCAGGTCGTCGCCCGACTTCCCGGTCATGTTCTTGCCCAAGCCCGGTTGACCGTTCTCGGCAAGCCAGTGGTGCCGACCCTTGAAATCGAGCAACGTCTCGACTTCCGGGGCGGCGACCACGAGCACGTTCCCGCCGTCGCCCCCGTCGCCGCCGTCCGGTCCGCCTTTCGGGATGTACTTCTCCCGGCGGAAGCTCAGGCATCCGTCGCCCCCCTTCCCGGCGCGAACATAGATTTCACAGCGATCAGCCAGCATGACAGGCGTAGGTCCCGGCGTGCCGGGACGGATCGAAACGCGACCAAATCGGGTAGCCGGGCAGGTTACCCTCCCCCGGCTCCCACACCACCGTACGTGCGGTTCCGTATACGGCGGTTCCTGTTCGTTGAGGCTTGGGCATTTGACAATGCCCGCCGTCCAAAACGCGCCCCACCTTACCTCCCGAGTTCCGTTCGGTACTTCCGGTGTCAGGCCCTCTTGCGAGGCATCTGCGAAAGACGGTCGGAAAAGCAATCCTGCTGCGCCGAACAGGTTCGGCCCTTCACGCCGCAGGCGGCGCTACTATGGCCTCGGCTGACTTCTGCCCGTCCGTCGCCGCGCCTCACGACGCAGACTAGCCCTTACGGCAGACGAGCAGACCTCCCAGGGTAAGGCGTTTGGCTTTCGCTCCATACACCCGCCGCATCTACGCCGGTTCGGTTCCGGATGGCATCGGGCTTTGCGTCTTTTGGCCCGCTCGCCCACCGACCGACGCCTCGTATGCGATTCGTATTCCTCGGGCCGGAGCTTTGCTTACAGCTTCCTTCAGACCCCGCCTCGCGACGACGCCCTTGCTGTTCGGCTAGGGGTTCCTGCCATCAAGGCCACGAGAGGGCTCACACCTCCAAGTCAATCGCCATGCCTGGCACACCAAAAAAAGAGGATGGTCAGCCACCACCCTCTTTCGACTCGACTTAAACGACGATCGGTGCCTTACGCGCTGGACGGGACGACATCCACACGGCGCCCTTTGTACTCGACCGTCCCTTCGACCAGTGCAAACAGCGTGTCATCTCGACCGCGACCCACGTTCTTGCCCGGCCGGCGTTTCGTCCCGCACTGGCGAACGATGATCGAACCCACCTTCACGCTCTCACCGCCGGAACACTTCACACCGCGGTACTGCGGCTGAGAGTCGCGACCGTTGCGCGACGAACCCTGACCTTTCTTGTGTGCCATAAAACGCTACCTCCTCAATTCCGACGCTCGATGAAGGGGACTGGCTCCGGGCACCGACCCGTACACGGTGTCGTGAGTGGCCGCCCGCGACTTGCCGGTGCCCCTTTTTCAACAGCCTCCTACCGCATCACCCATTCGCGCGTTCGCCTGACCGGCACCGCCGTCGACCGCGTCGTGGCATCACCCGGAAGGTCGTAGCGCACCGCCAACGTCTTCCGCAGAAGGAAGTACCTCGGGTTTTGCCTGGACTCCTTCTGATTCGACTTGAACGCCGGGTTCGCCAGCCGCTGAATCTCACCGGAGAAACCGGCCGCGTAGATCGTAAAACTGTCCGCATTCCGATCGAATGTGCGG
>JASFUW010000356.1:0-5648 GCA_050050135.1 Phycisphaerae bacterium | reverse complement strand
ACAGGAATCTCGTCGATCCCGAGGTGCCTGGGTGTCGCGTTTCGTTCGTATCCCCCTTCCCCGGAGGTGTTGCCTTCTCATCCGTGAAGCGTCCTGCGATCGACGGAGGTCGATCCAATCCACCGACACACGCCTATCGACGCTCCCCGCCGCGGGCGATAGAATCAAACCAACCAGCCGGCCCACCCAGTCACAGGCCGGCCGTGGAGGAGTGGCCGAGCGGCTGAAGGCGACGGTCTTGAAAACCGTTAGGCGAGAAATCGTCTCGGGGGTTCGAATCCCTCCTCCTCCGTTCATTCGCCTCGCCCTGCACATCTTGTTTGTGCGCCTGAACCGGGTGTGGCACACGAAATCGCCACGCAAATCGCGCGAAACGCACGCCTTCACTTGAATCGAGCCGCCCGTCGGGCTAGCATGTTGAGAGCAGCGGATCACGGCCTCGTACCGAACGTCCCGGGCGGTTGACAACGCCAACTCGTCCCGCTCGGTCTTGGCAACCGGTCGCCTCGGTCCTGCACGGAGGGCAGGTGTCGCCGTGATCGCCCGAGAGGTCGACTCTGCACGACCTTCAAACCACCCGAGCCTGTGGAAAAGAGCGTGTCAACGACTCGTCGCACCAGTCTCGTTGCGAAAGGAGTTTGGCCGTGAGTCGCCATGCCGCCGGACAGACGGGTACCGCAGTCCTTCTCACGTCCCTGGTCGCAATCACGTTGCCCGGGGGTGCGGCGAAAGCCGACACCCGAGTGGTCGACGAGGCAGAGGCCCCCGACGACGCCGTCAGGCCCGTGCGCGGTCAGCGTCTGTTCGGCGAAAACGGTGAACTTCTGGGCACGTACTTCCCGATCGCTCACGGCACGCCGCACCGCGCGAACACTGGAGGTGCGACCGATCCGGACGTCGCGTGCAGGTCCACGCCCGGCTCCGTCTACTGCAATTCGTTGAGTCCCGGATGGTGGCAGCCCCCGTTCGACGATCCGGCCGAGGTCATAGGCGACGACCTGTCGTTGGCCGCCGTCGCCGGTTGCGAGCTCGATCGATACGTCCTTACGGTTAACGGAAACGTCGACGGTTCCGGCACCGGGCCGTACACCGTCATGGCCGCGCTGTACCCTTCGTGTCCCGGTGCCGGCGACGCGGCACCAATACCCGGAACCGCGTGCTCCGTGACGCTACCCGACGAGAACCCCGCGAGGGTCGTGTGCGAGGCCCCGCCCGGCACGATCCTGCCTACAAGCAACTTGTGGGTCGGCGTCCAGTTCAGTCGTCTAGGTTGCGGCATCGCCGTCGGAGCCCCGGCTACAAAGGGCTTCTCCGCCGACGTCCTCGACTTTCCGGGCTTCGCCTGCAACGCGAGACTGGGCGGCTTTCTTCCCGGCGGCGACGGCGGCTTCTACGGCAAGCACGCCAGTTTCTTCCTCGAGGTTTACACCCGCGGCGAATGCGCCGATCCGTCATCCGACCCGCCGACCGAGGCCTTCCCGAACCACAAAAACAGCAATCACGCCGGCCTGTCGTTCGCCCCTGGCGGCAATGTGTTTTTTGCCGACGACGTGTCACTCGAGGTTCCCGAGTGTTTCATGACCCGCCTCGAAATTGCAGTAAAAGGCAACGGCGTCACGATGATTGATCTTCGTACCGCGCTGTCCGATGTGGACCCTGTCAACGAGGGTGTCATCCCATTTGACAGCATCTTCTTCGTCATCGGCGAACCCACCGTCAAAATTGCGCATCGGGACTTCGATCCGCCCATTTTGCTCCCACAATCCGATCTGTGGGTCGGGTACCGGACCACCAGCGCGATCACCGGACCGATCATTGTCGACAAACCGGCTGACCTCGGCCAAAACAACAACGTTATCTTCGTCCACGACGGTACGCACTGGACCGCCGGCCCCCTCGGCGAGACGGATTCCCGCTACGCGGCCACCGACGTGATCATCCACTGTGCGGGCACACCGCCCACCGGCGCCTGCTGCGATATGGCCCTCACCGAAAACCGCGTCTGCGTTGGCGGCGATAACCACAATCAACCATGCACGGATACCATCGACTGCCCGGGCGGAACCTGCATCGGCGATTCCGTCTGCCGCGACGACTTGCCCCAGATGAACTGCGCGACCGGCCATCTTCCGCACTTGTGGTCCCGGGACGCCGCGTGTGAGGGAGTATGTGTCGGAGGCACCAACGATGACAACGTATGCAGACAACAGGTCGACTGCCCCGGCTCTATATGCCAGGGCGGTCCCGATGACGGGAACGCGTGTCTCTCGGACGATGATTGTGGACTTGCCGACTGCGTGCCTGCAACGTGCGACGGGCCGTTCTTCCGGTCGTGCGGGTTATCCGCCTGTTGTACCGCCGCCGACGAGTGCTTTAACCTGACCGAAAAGGAGTGCTTTCGGCAACCACCAATCGACGACCCGCACCAGCGGATGTACCAGTATGGTGAATATTGCGGCATCGGAGGTCAACGGTGTGCCGACTGTTTTTTTTACAGCGATTGGCCCTGTGACATCCCACACCCGGGACCCGGTTGTGATGACAATTTCTGCTGTTGCGAGGTATGCAGGGTCGACGCCTTCTGTTGTTTTGTTCAGTGGGACGAAACCTGTGTCGACCTCGCCCGCGAAGTCGGCTGCTTCGAGCTTGCCCCCAATGACGAGTGCGCCGCGCCACGCGATGCAGGTGCCCTGTTGCTCACGGTCCCCGACAGCGTCGTTGCCGAAGTCGACGAAGCGACGCGAAGCCCCTACGATCCGGGTTTCTGCTGCCACACGGAAGAGCCCGGTGCCCCCGGGCTCGGCACGGTCTGGTTCAGGTTCATCGGGCCTCAGCCGCCGACCACGCAGGAACAGCACTCATCCGTGCGGATCGATACCTGCCTGACCAACAGCATGTACGGGTACGATTCCCTGATTGAGGCTTTCTTACCGGCTGATCCTGACCCCGGAATCTGCGACGACGGCTCGATGTGCAGCGTACTCGCCCAGGATTGCGCCGACGGATCGACGTGTGTCACCATCGTGACCGACGAGACCGCCTGCGGGAACCTGGTTGCTATCGCCTGCAACGACGACGTCGGGCCGAACCAGGACTGCCCGCGCGAACACAACTCAAGGCTATGCGTGCCCGACGTAGTTCCCGGCTACCCCTATTACATCTTGGTCGCCGCCAAGGACCGCGACAACATCGACTCATACCGCCTCGAGCTGACACAAGGCTGCACTGCCGATCCGCCGATTCCCAACGACGCATGCGACGACGGCCAGTTGATCGAAGGCGGACTCACCGAACCATTGGCCATCCTTTTCGACCTGTCCGGCGGCTCCGACTACGCCCAAGCCACCTTCGATTGTCTCATGCCGCCGCACGTGCTTCCCAACATGCAGAACGACATCTGGTACGATTGGGTCGTCCCGGCCGACGGTAACGCAAGGATACAGACCTGCGATCCCGCACTTCCCCCTGAGCAACAGCCCAACACCACAATGATCGTATACGAAGGCTGCGACTGCCCTGTAAGCAGCGACCGGGCGATTGCGTGGAACGACTATTGCGGATTTGAATGCCACTACAGTTCTTGCGTGGACCTCGACGTGACGGGCGGGCAGTGCTACAAGATTCGGCTCGGCGGTCATCTCGCTCGCACACCGGCCGGTACGCTCTCCATCGAACTACTCTCACCACAAGCAGACTGCAACGGCAACGGCGTTCCCGACGACCAGGACCTGGCCGACGGCACCAGCTTCGACTGCAACACCAACGACGTCCCGGATGAGTGCGACATAGCAGCCGGCACCGCTCCGGACCAAAACGAAAACACCGTGCCCGACGAGTGCGACGAATGCGTCGCCGATTCGCACTGCGACGACGAGTTATACTGCAACGGCGCGGAATCCTGCGACGTGGACCGGTGTGTGCCCGGACCGGACCCCTGCCCGGTAGCGTGTGACGAAACCTCCGACAAATGTCTGCCCCGGCTGCGCGATCACGTGATCGGCACCGAGCGAAAGCGCCCCTAGCAGTCCGCTGAAAGAGGGGACTCGCTCCGAGCAACGACCGGTCCACGGGGTCGTGAGTACCCGCCGGCGAGGTGCCTGTACCTTCTTTCAGCAACCTGGCCGACGTCGGCAGGATTCACGCGCCGGCTCATCACGACTCGGCGCGTCACAAGAAGCAGCAGCACCGTGACAACAAGCCCCCACTGCGAGACAGCCGGAATGCCGTCTCGCAGGCAGTCCGGAATGCCGTCGCCGCCGTTGCGAGAAAAACCGCTGCCCACACCCGCGTTCCGGATCGGCTCCCGCAGCGAGCGTAGCCGCATTTCCAGCGCTGGGGACGCGTCTCCCGCCGCGTCGAAGAACGCCTACACAATTGCCGCCCGCTTGGCGTCGATAATACAGGGGTCGAGAAAGCCCGGTCCCCGTTGACGTCGAAATGGGCTTGCCGGCTGAGACAATCAACAGCCGCCGACCGACGCCGATTGGAGGCCTGCGGGCTCTTTGTGTAAGCTGCACCGCATCGGGATCACCATCTCCCATGCGATAGACGACGGAACATGATGTGGACATGGCACCGCTAACCTGTACGACGCCGGCGCTGAACGCAGCCACCTCCGAGGCCCCGCCGCACGCTGCCAAGGTCGCGGCACATTTCACGACCATCCCGACCGGGGTCGTCGACGGCGGGGAGATCGTGCTGCTGGCGATCAAGCCGTCGATGTGGCGTCCTTTGTCCGACTCCGCACCGTGGTTGATCGTCTGTGCGACCCTCGCGATCCTGCTCAGCCTGTTCGAGCAATCGATCGCCGGTTTGTCGGTGGCTCTGTCCGCCCAGATCGTCCTGCTTGTGGGTTTCGCGCGGCTCGCCGTCGCCGTCGTGCGCTGGGTGCCCTGCTGGTACGTGCTGACCAACCGGCGGATCATCGACATCCACGGCATCCGCACGCCGCGCATCCTGGATTGCAGCCTGCTCGACATCCGCAACACGGCCATCTACACGTCACCCATCGAGAAGCTCACGCGACTGGGCACCATCGTCTTCGTCATCGACCACGAAAGCAGCGTCCCGCGAACCTGGCGATCCATCGCCGACCCCGACGAAGTCCACGCCCGAATCCGCCGCGCCATCGAAAACGCCATCGACCAACAACAACTCGGTGCGTAACGAAACGTCGAAACGTCCAAAAGTCGAAAAGTCCAGATCGGAGCCGCAACCGTGAGGGAGCGGCCAAGCGACGAAGCGACGAAGCGACGAAGCGACGGAGCGACGAAGGTGTGGGGACCGAGGGACGTGGGATCGGGGAACGGGCAACAGACGACAGGCCTTCGTAGGGGCCGCTGAGCGGACCAAAGCGACCGTGACACCGCCCTTCGTTGGCATCGCGCACAGAGCGACCGTGACACCGCCCTTCGTTGGCATCGGGCACAATCTCATCGCAAACCGCGCCTCGTTCCGAGCCCCAAGCGCCGGGGCGGGGCGGCTTTTCGTTGGGTCTGTTTGGCTCTGCTTCTTTTCCAAAACCGCGTTGCCGGTAGCGCCGCACCGGGTTCTTGGCTCTGCTCGGGATACTTTTTTTCGCGTGTTGCACCGTCTTCCCTCCAAGTGACGCGCCCTGCCATGAGCCGCCGCGGCGCGCAGAGTGGGCT
>JASFUW010000355.1:0-5656 GCA_050050135.1 Phycisphaerae bacterium | reverse complement strand
GACGGGCTGGAGAGGCTGGTTACAGGAGACCGTTGTGATGATGCGACGCCGGTTGCGCCGACTGGCTGTTCCTTTCTTCGTCCTCGGTGCCGGCCAGGGCTTTGGTGCGGACGACCGCCCGCAAGATCATGCGGAAGATAAAACGTTGTAAAGAACTGTTAGAGACAGGACACTAGCCCCATGAACGTGACTGGCGCCATGGGCTAGGTTCTCTCGTCCCTGCGGGACTGTTGCACAACACGGCAGGGTGTTCCGGCCGCCGAGCGTCGGCGATGTGCCAAGGCGCTTGCGCCACGTGGGCGTTTGGGAAGGGCGCGGTTCCCAGGACGGACCAAAAGTCAGCTCGCCATGCCGGTTGGCCGGCATGGCGAGCGGTCCTCTCTCCTGTTGGTTTTCTTCGTTGTGCCTACGCGGGTGCCGCGATCGACGCCTTCAGGTCCGCGATCGGGTCCCGATTTGTCAGCTTCAGGTCATACTTGTCCTGCAAAATCTTGAACACGTTCGGCGAGATAAACGCCGGGGCAGCCGGCCCGACCCGGATGCCCTTGACGTCGAGCGCCAACAGCGTCAACAGCACAGCCACCGCCTTCTGCTCGAACCACGACAGGACGATCGTCAACGGCAAATCGTTGACACCGCAGTCGAACGCCTGCGACAGCGCCACAGCAACCTGAATCGCCCCGTAGGCGTTGTTGCATTGGCCCATATCCAGCAGTCGCGGCACCGGCCCGGCGCCGTCCAGTTCGACCGTCCCGAAATCGTGCCCGCGGATGCGATACTTGCCGCAGCCGAGCGTCAGAATCAGCGAATCGGGCGGGGTGTTGTTGGCGAACTCGGAGAAATAGTTGCGACCGGGTTCGGCCCCGTCGCATCCGCCGATGACAAAAAAGTGACTCAGCTTGCCCGCCTTGACGGCTTCGACCACCTTGTCAGCCAGACCGAGGATCACCGAGTGATGGAAGCCGATCGTCGATTCGTTGACCTTGTTCTCCTTCAACGGCTGACAAGTCTTCGCGCACGCGATGACCTCGCTGAAGTCCTTGGTCTTGATCCGCTTCCCGCCCGGTACGGCGGTTACACGCGTCGTGAACAGCCGATCCTTGTACTCATCCCGCGGGATCAGCACGCAGTTCGTCGTGGCCAGCACCGGTCCGGTGAACTCGGCGAACTCGACCTTCTGGCGCTGCCAGGCGTCACCGAAGTGACCGACCAGGTGTTCGTGCTTCCGAAGCTCGGGATACATATGAGCGGGCAGCATCTCGCCGTGCGTGTAGACCTTGATGCCCGTACCTTTGGTTTGCTCGAGCAGGTCCTCGAGATCGACCATGTCATGGCCCGTCACCAGAATGCCCGGCCCCGCCTTGGTGCCTTCGTACACCGTCGTGGGCGACGGCGCCCCGTAACGCTTGACGTGCGCCTCATCGAGCATCTCCATCACCCGGAGGTTCTTCATCCCACACTCCAGCACCAGCTCGAACAGGCTTTCCATGTCGAAGTTGACGTTCGTCACGGTCGCGAAGAGGGCCTCCTCGATGAACGCATCGACGTCTTCGTCGACCGCCCCGAGCCGACGCGCATGGTGGGCATACGCTGCCATACCCTTGACACCATACAGCAGGATCTCCTGAAGCGACTGCATGTCCGGGTCCTTCCCGCATACGCCCGTGTCCACGCACGCCGTGCCGTGCGCCGTTTGCTCACACTGATTGCAGAACATCTATCTTACTCCTTTGCTGTGACAGGTAGTGGACGGTCCATTCGCGCTGATCGCCGACTCGCTCGGAATCTGGCGGCGGGCGATAATCTCACCTTGAACGCCGATCACCACGTCGTTGACGGTCAGGTTTCTGCCGGAAAGTTGTCGCGCCGTCAGCACCATTTGCAGAATCCCCGAACAACAGGGAACCTCCATGTGCGCGACGGTGATCTCCGCAAGGTCGTTGTGCTGGAACATCTCCGCCAGCTTCTCGACATAGCCCTGCGGATCGTCGAGTTTGGGGCAGGCGATCACGACCGCGCGGTCGCGAAGCAGTTCCGAATGAAAGCCCGCGAACGCGACCGGAACGCAGTCGGCGGCGACCAGCAGCCGGGCACCGTGGAGCGCCGGTGCCGCCGGGGATAACAGCCGGAGCTGCACCGGCCAATGCGTCAACTCCGAAGGGGGCGGTGCTACCTCGGCTCCGTCGGAACCGCCCGAAGTTCCAGCCGCCCCTGCCGGTCTCCCGGCGAACTGGACAAACCGACTCGAAGGACAGCCGGCATGCCCGCCAGTGCCCGCAACGTCTTCCCCGTTTTGGGGGCCGTTCCGGTGGACATGGATCCCGGGATGTGCTCCGGTTCCGTTGGAACTCGCCAGATGCCGCTCGACCGCAGCCTCGTCAAACGGCACCGCATCGCGGCGTTCGATCTTGATGGCGCCCTGTGGGCAGTTCCCGAGGCAGGCGCCGAGCCCGTCGCAGAGCACGTCGGACACGATCCGGGCCTTGCCGTTGACGATCTTCAGAGCGCCCTCCGCACACGCGGGGACGCACTTGCCACAGCCGTTGCAGAGTTCCTCGTCGATTGACACGATTTCGCGGATCACGATCATCAGCCTCCGTAAGCTTGGTCGCAAGGTTGCCCCGTTCGAGCACCTCGGACATACTGGATGATCGTATTTGAGGACCGCGGTTGCCTTGACCTGGGTCAACCGGGCGGGTTTTTTCGACTTTTTTCGAGAACACCATGAGCCGATCAACGGCGGAGATCATCGGCGGATGCGGCCTGTTTTGCGGACTCAGCGACGCGTCGATGGCGAAGCTTACGGAGATTGCCCGTCTGGTGCGTTTCAAACGGGGACAGCTCATCTTCCGCGACGGTGACGAATGCCCCGGAATCTACATTGTCGGCCAGGGCGCGGTCCGGGTCTTCAAGATCGCACCGAACGGCAAGGAGCACGTCCTGCACTTCGCCCGCCCCGGGACGACCTTCGCCGAGGTGGCTGCCATCGGCCGCTTCCCGTGCCCCGCCTACGCCGACGCGACCGAGGACTCAGTGTGTGCGTTGATCCCGGAAGCGGGTTTCCGTCGGATCGTGAACCGCGACCACGACTTCTGCAAGGAAATGATGACCGGTATGTCGCGGTGGATTCGCGGTCTTGTGGGGCTCTTGGAGGATCTGGTGCTGCGCGACGCTACGGCCCGCGTCGCCCGACATCTGATCGAGTCAGACCCGACCGCCGGTACGGCTGCGTTCACGCTGCCGATGCGCAAGAAGGATTTGGCCAGCCACCTGAACCTGACGTCCGAGACACTGTCACGCACGCTGCACCGACTGGTCGAATGCGGCCTCATCGATACCCGCGACCAGCACATCCGCATTCTCGCGCTGGACAAGCTTCAGGACGTGGCGGACGGTCTCGCCCCGGCGGAGTTTGCGTGACCTGCGTTGCACCCGCCGGACCCATACCGCGGCGCGTTCTGCGATTGTGGTTCCGATAAAATTCGACAAGAATAGTAGGCTGTCTGCCGCTTGCTTACGTATCAACAGGGGTCGGAAAGCGCGCCGGTCGTGGACGCGGCCGGTGTCGATCGATCGAGTTAGCCTCAAGTTCGCGGCCGGGCGATGAGTGACATAATCTATCTGGACAACAACGCGACCACGAAACCATTGGCGGAGGTCGTGGCGGCCATGACGCCGCTTCTGTCGACCGGCTATGCGAACCCGTCGAGCGTGCACCGCTTCGGCCAGAACGTTCGGCATCAGGTCGAGCAGGCTCGTGCACAGGTCGCCGCACTGGTCAACGCGGAACCCAAGGAGATCGTCTTTACGAGCGGCGGCACCGAGGCCATCAACCTCGCCATCCGCGGCACGCTACTCGCTGATCCGATCAGGCGACATCTGATTACTTCGACCGTTGAACACAGTGCGGTACACCGCCTGGCGAACCGACTCTCGAAGGAAGGTTACGAGGTCGACCGAATCGACGTCGATGGCGAAGGGCGGCTCGATTTCGCCGCGCTCGAGGCGAAAACCCGGGACGACACGGCCTTGATTTCTCTGATGCACGCGAACAACGAAACGGGCGTCTTGTTCGACGTGGACCGAATCTGCCGGTTTGCCTCGGACCGCGGCATCCGACTCCACGTCGACGCTGTCCAGGCAGCCGGAAAAGTGCCGATAGACGTCAAGCGGTCTTCCGTGGATTTGATGAGTCTGTCGGCGCACAAGATGCATGGTCCCAAGGGTGTCGGTGCTCTGTACGTTCGGAAGCGCACGCGCCTGTCACCACTGTTCACCGGTGGTCGCCAGGAGCGGGACCTTCGACCCGGCACGGAGAACGCACCGGCGATCGTCGGTTTCGGCGTCGCGGCGGAGTCGGCCGAACCTTGGGTCAACGGCGGTGTCCATTCCGTCCGAGCGCTGCGCGACGAATTCGAGAACCGCGTTCTCGATGCGATCCCCGTCGCCCACGTGATCGGGCGTGGCGCACCGCGCGTCTGCAACACGAGCAACATCGGCTTCGAGAGGATTCAGTCCGAAGCGATTCTCATGCTGCTCAGCGAGCGAGGCGTGTGTGCTTCTGCCGGGGCAGCGTGCAGCAGTGGGTCGCTCGAGCCTTCTCACGTGCTCGGGTCCATGGGCGTCGACACACGAATCGGCCACGGGGCGATCCGCTTCAGTCTCTCGCGCTTCACGACGCCAACGGAAATCCGAAGCAGCGTCGACGTTCTGACCGAAGTCATCGAGCGGTTGTCTGCAACGCTCCCTAGGATTCCTTGACCGGGCTGCGTTGCCGGCGTTGGCATACGAGGTTCTTCCAAAATCGGGATAGACCACCAAAGATGAACACGTCGGGCGCTAGTACGGTTTGTCGTTGCAGGCGACGGCGCGTTCCGAATGCCGTCTGGAGAATGCGACTCGCGGCGTGCGCCGTCTTGATCTTCGGGGTCGCGGCTCCATTGACGGGCTGTGTCGGCGGGCACCGGTCCGTCGATGACGCTTCCTCCGCCATCGACGCGTGGACGCGCCCCCAGCTTTCGACCGCGGTTAGCCCGGCCAACCCCGCATCGGATTCGACGCTCGCGGAACAAGCAGGTGTTTCAACACCCGTCCAGCCCGCACCACGCGAGACCGATGAATCACGCGGCGCGCTGCGAACCTTGGTTGAGTACGCACTGGAACACAACGCGTCCGTAAGGGCGGCCGTTGCCGACGTCCGCGCTCGGCTGGCGCGGATTGCCCAGGCAACCGCGCTTCCGGACCCCGTTGTCCGGGCGATTGTCCGGCCGGAACCGATCCAGACGGCGGCGGGGGACGCCTACTTCACGTTGGGCGTCAGCCAGAAATTGCCCCCTCCGGCGAAGCTCGACCATTCAGGGAAAATGGCTTGGGCGGAGGCGAACGCCGCCATCGAAAGGCTTAACGCCCTCCGCCTCGAACTCGTCGCCGACATTGAGGTCGCATATTATCAGCTCTACCTGATCGACCGGTCCATCGAGCTGACCGAGGCGTACCTGAGCACTCTCGAGGATATCGAAAATGTACTCGCCGCTCAGTACCGCGTCGGAAAGGCGGAGCAGCAGGATGTACTGCGGGCCCAGTCGGAATTGGCGAAGTTGCGCGATGATCACGGTCGCTTGCGCCGCGAGCGGTCGAGCACCGCGGCCGCGCTGAA
>JASFUW010000354.1:0-5678 GCA_050050135.1 Phycisphaerae bacterium | reverse complement strand
GTGCGCGAGTCCGGGCGAACTGACCGGCGACAACCTGGTCAATCTGGACGATTGCCGTGTATTTACCGGATGTTTGACCGGTCCGGGCGGCGGGTTATCCGACGGTTGCGCCTGCACCGACGTCGACGCCGACACCGACACAGACCTCCTGGACGCAGCCGCGTTCCAGCTCGCGTTTGACGGTGCCTAGAGGATTGGAACCGAGGCCTAACTCCGCTAAGATAGACTGTTCTCGCAGATTTTCGTACCGCGCGTTGCAAGGAGCTAAGAAATGAAGGGTGTCCCCGGGTTTGCGATTTCGTTGGTGGTCCTGTCCTGCGTCCTTCTGACGATAGGATGGCGACCGGACGCCTCGCCTCCGTCCGCGGCCGCACGCGCCCAGGAACCGCACGGGGCGCTCGCCGAGGGTTCGCAGGTCCGGCTCCGAGAGCTCACCGCCATGGCAAACGAGTTATTGGCCGATCTGCCTTATCCACGGATGTGGAAGCCGGTTTGCGGAAGTGACCCGTCGTCCATAACGCGGGAGCACATCGAAGAGCTCGTTGCGTACCTTCGCGAAAAGGATTCCCGACCTCATCGAAAGCGGTCCGCCGCCGGAACGAGCTGCCCCGATCTGATCTTCGACCTCGATCCCCTCTCGGTACCCCCCGCCGCGATCCCCGCCTTCGACGCCGTCGAGGCCTACTTCGAAAACGACGTCAAGTTCACGGATTGTGTGACCATCGAGATATCCGTTTCCTTCGAAGAACGCGGGCAGGATATCTTCGGTTTTAACACCATTCATTTCAAACCGACCGCCTTTGGTGCCGTCCGTGATGGATTGCGGACCCACGCGGACCCCACGGACGAAATCTACGACTGCTTCCCAGGCGTCAGCACGCTTACAAGGTGCATCTCGTGTGAAGAGTCAGTTTCCGGTTCGGGGCTCAGGGCGACCAACGCGAACGCCCTGGCCATCGGACTCAACGTCAGCGGGAACGCCGCCGACTTCATCTTCGACCCGACCCCGGCTGATTTTCATTGGGACTATGATCCCGCCGATGGCGTCCCCGAAGACCGCATCTGCTTCCAATCGGTGCTCGTGCACGAGTTGGGACACGTCCTCGGGTTCACTTCGGGGCTCGAAGCCGAAACCGACCCGCACATCATGGACATGTTTCGATTCAAGGAGGTTGACGAAGGATGCGGCGCCAACCCCGTGAGTTGCAACACCGAGAACCCGAGCTTCGAACTGACGAACCGCATGTTCGTCACCGACGAGGAATGCTGTGACCACATCTTCGATATCATATCCGTGGAGTACAAGCTAGCGTGTGGCTTCACTTACCCGGCGTCCCACTTCCACGAGGACGTACCGGCCGTCATGGGCCCGACGCTCGCCCCCGGCGAGACGTTCTATCCTGAATTCTTCACGACCGCGGACATCGACGTACTCGACGCCGTCGGATGGAGCTATGCGCCTTGCACCTGCGGCAACAACGCCTGCGAAATCGAGGCGGGGTGCGGCGAAAACTGCGCGAATTGCCTCGACGACTGCGGACGGTACTTCGAAGGCCGTCCTCAATGCTATGACGGCCTTTTCTGCACGACCGACATTTGCGATCCCGGTGCACCGGGCGCCGACGAGGAGGGATGCATTTCCGTCCTTCGAAGCGATCACGAGTGTGCCATCGATGGCGAGTGTTATGAGAACTCGGAGTTCAACCCGGCCAACGACTGCCAACTGTGCAACGCGTTTGCCGACCCGTTTGCGTGGACCAACCGGGCTGAGGGGGTTGGGTGCGGCGACTCTGACAGTGGCGCGTGTGACAAGCGCGACGCGTGTGACAGTGAAGCCAACTGCCTGCCGCGCTGGGAGCCCGACACCACCGTCTGCAACGAGTCAACCGACGAACTGTGTGATCCGGCGGAGTACTGCACCGGCCACGACCGCGACTGCCCGGTGGACTTCGTTCATCCCGACGGAACCGAGTGCTCAAACGGAATCTACTGTGATGGGCTTGAAACGTGCCAGGGCGGTGTCTGCACACCCGGCGCGTTTCCCTGCGGAGACCTCGAGCACTGTAGCGAAGAGGACCAGGAGTGCATCTGCGTGACCAGCCTGGACTGTGACGACGAGAAGGAATGCACGGAGGACATCTGTGACGTAGACGGCATGTGCACCCATGAGCTGCTCGACGGATGGTGCCAGATCGACGACGTCTGCTACATGGACTCCGCGCTCGAACCCGACGGTTGCGGTGTCTGCGACGTCACCGTCGACACGGCCGATTGGTCGCCATTCGCCGAGGGCACGCCGTGCGGCGATTTCTCGGACTCGGAATGTGATCACGCCGACACCTGCGATGGCGCCGGCAATTGTCTTCCGAACGTCGAACCGGCCGGTGCGGCATGTGGCGATCCCACGGTCACCGATTGCGATCGTGCCGATACGTGTGACGGCGCAGGCAGTTGCCGACCCAACTTCGAGTTCGAAGACACGCCTTGCGGGGACCTGAGTGACACGCAGTGCGACCTGGCCGATACGTGTGACGGACAAGGAACCTGCCTGGCCAACTTCGCGCCCGAGGGCACTGATTGCGGCGATCCGACCCACACGGCGTGCAACCTTCCCGACACTTGTGACGGTTCCGGAATCTGTGTGGATAACCTCGTTGCCGCGGGCACACCCTGCTTGGACCCGCTGGACAACGAATGCAACAACCCGGATACCTGTGACGGAACCGGCGTCTGTGCGCCGAACTTGGAGCCAGCCGGCACGCCCTGCGGCGATCAGACAGCGACGCCGTGCAACCTGGCCGATACGTGCGACGGGGAAGGTCGATGCGCGGCCAACGAGTTGGTCGACGGTGCGACTTGCGAGGACGACGGGAATCTGTGTACGTCCGATTACTGCGTCGCGGGCGTCTGCATCCACGAAGACAAGGCGGAGGGAGCGCCTTGCGGCGACGAGACCGACACCATCTGCAACTCGGCCGACACCTGCATCAGCGGTATCTGCCAGGCGAATCTGGCCGACGCCGGCACGCCGTGTGGGTCTCAGACATCGACCGATTGTGATCGTCCGGATACCTGCGACGGGTTCGGAGCCTGTCTCGTTAACTACCGACCGACCGGCACCTCCTGTGGGGACCCCACCGACACCGAGTGTGACAACCCCGACTCGTGCGACGGGGCGGGCGGGTGCGTGGACAACCTCGAGCCGGCGGGCATGGGCTGCGGCGACCCGACCGACACGGACTGCGACAACCCCGATACCTGTGACGGCGTCGGGAACTGCCTCGTGCATTACGAACCGGTCGATACCGCGTGCGGCAATCCGGCGGACACGGACTGCGACAACCCGGATACCTGTGACGGCGCGGGAACGTGCCTGGCCAACTTCGAATCCGCAGGTCTGATTTGCGGAGACATCAACACCACGGCTTGTAGTTACCCCGACACCTGCGATAGCGCAGGCGCGTGCCAACCGAACGATCGGCCCGACGATGAGCCCTGTACGCCCGACGGGAACGACTGTACGGCCGACGTCTGCCGGTCCGGGGTCTGCATGAACCTGTTCGAGCCCGAAGGGACCCCGTGCGGTGACGATAGCGACACAGACTGCGACGACCCCGATACTTGTGACGGAAACGGCGTCTGCCTGCCCAACACCACCGGCGAGGGCGAGCCCTGCGAAGACGGAGACTTTTGCACCGCGAACGACGTCTGCATCGGCGGCGCGTGCGTCGCGGGGGACGACGACCCGTGCCCCGGGCCTGACGGCGATGATGACTGCAGCGAGTCGTGCGACGAGGCAACCGATAGCTGCACGGCGATTGATGACGACGGCACGGATTGCAACGACGGGGTCTTCTGTAATGGAGATGACACCTGCTCGAACGGCGCATGCTCGGTGCATGACGGCGACCCGTGTGTCGGTCCCGACGGGGATGAGAACTGCGCCGAATCGTGCGACGAAACGAGCAACAGTTGCACCGCGGAGGACCCCGACGGTACAAGCTGCGACGACGGACTGTATTGCACTGTCACGGACGCATGCTCCGACGGGACCTGCGTGGGCGAGGACAGCCCCTGTCCCGGTGCGGACGGAGACGATGATTGTTCCGAGTCGTGCAACGAAGCGACCGACGACTGCACGGCCGCCGATCCGGATGCCAGTACTTGCAACGACGGGCTCTACTGCAACGGTAACGACACTTGCAATCAAGGGACCTGTTCGATTCATACCGGCGACCCTTGTCCGGGGGCCGACGGTGACGGCAACTGTCGGGAATCCTGCGACGAGACCACAAGGACCTGCGCCGCGCATGATCCCAACGGCTCCGTTTGTAATGACGACGAGCGGTGTACGGTCAACGAGACGTGCCAGAACGGCCGGTGCACAAGCGGCGGATCGCCTTGCGCCGAAAGTGAGCACTGCGCCGAGATACCCGGCGGGTTCGAGTGCTTCGAATGTGTCACCGACGTGGAATGTGACGACGGCGAGACATGCACCGCGGACCGTTGCATGGACGGCGCATGCGTATACATCTGCTTCCCGGGTTGCGAGCCGGACACCGACGAGGACGGCGTGCCGGACGCGTGTGACGGTTGCCCGGACGCACCCGATCCGGGACAGTTCGATGGTGACGGCGACCGCGTTGGTGATGCCTGCGACAACTGTCCGTCGCTGGGCAATCCTGCACAGGCGGACAGCGACGGGCTCTGCATCGGCGGTGCGGATGCCGGACTTGCCTGCGTGACCGACACGGACTGCGTGGACGGTCTGTGCCAGGGTGACGGCATCGGCGATCTGTGCGACAACTGTCCGGATGTCTACAACCCCGAGCAGATCGACAACGACGGCGACGGCGTCGGGATCGCGTGCCACGCTTGCGCAGCCGACGACACGGACTGCGACGAGGTGCCGGACGATATCGACGAGTGCCAGACGACACCCGCGGCGGTTGCCGTGGAGGTCGATGGTTGCCGATACTTCGTCGTGACGATCCTGGTGGGCGAGACCGAGAACCGGACGCAGCCGCTGAAGGAGGGCGAGGCGTCGATCGCGGCACCGGAGCCGGAAGAGGGCTTCATGTTCGATCACTGGGAGGGCGAAGACGTTCCCGCGGGCAAGGAAAATGACAACCCGCTGACGCTCGTTCTGGACAGCGACAAACAGATCGAGGCGTTCTATGCCGCGATTCCCGAAGGCCGCTTCTGCGGGACGGGCAGCGGGTGCACGCCGGGCGCCCCGGCGGTGGGTTTCATCCTGATGGGTCTGCTTGCCCTGCGTTTCGTGGGCCCCGGGCGATCGCGTCGTCCGTAGGCGGGGCGGTTGGCGAAGCGGACGCTTCGCGCACCACCCATCCAGGCGGGGACGTGCGCCCCGTGCATGCGGACAGCGTCCGGACCACACACCTCGTACGGGACGCGCGGACCGAGGTTCATCCCGCCGTGTTGCCCGATTCGGGCTGATGGTGCTTGAGCCCTTCGGTGCGAGCCCATAATATCGGGCGTGCCGTGATCCGGCCCGTTGCGGATGGCCCCGACAAGGCAACCCGGAAGCGCACCGATGACCGTAGAACAGGCAACGAACCGTCGCGCACGTGCAGAAGATGCCGGTCTCAGCCTGGCGGAGCGCTACGCAGCCACTCGGTCGTTGAGTCGGTTGCTTTGCGAACCGCTCGAGACCG
>JASFUW010000353.1:0-5721 GCA_050050135.1 Phycisphaerae bacterium | reverse complement strand
CAGCTTGCCCGACGTAGTTGGTCACCGCGTGCAGACCGACGTCGAACTCACGACCGTCCAGCTTGTAGTAGGAATTCAGCCCCCCGTAGGCGTAGTGCCTCTCGACGATGCAGACACGTACATCATATTGTGCAAGCCGAATCCCGGCGGCTAGCCCGGACATGCTCGCACCAATGATGACCACATCGTAGTGCATGTGATTCAACAGGCGGCGAGTCGCCCGATCGGTGCCCGATCACCGCGGGCGGGTGGACCGAATCGTGCCGTCAGGTCGAGGCCAACACACCCTGGAGCTGTGGGCTCAGATACGAAACACAACTATCGAGCGTGGCCAGTTGCGGGTAGTCCTCTTTGGGAACCTCGACCTTGTAGCGTTTGCGAAGTTCCATCACGATGTCGAGAAAATCCATCGAATCCATGTCGAGCTGGTCGCGCAGCCGAACGTCGCCTTTCACACCCGACAAGTCCGCATCCGGCGCTACCGTAGCGATGATGTCAAGTATGATGTCCTTGACTTTCTTCTCTAGCATGTCGCTCTCAACACCTCGATACAACGTCTTGATCCTGACGCTCCGTCAAGAGCCGTCAGCCGCGGTACCGCCTGACGATGACTGCCGAGTTAATGCCGAGCATCCCGAACGAGTTGTTCAGGATGTGATCGACCCGTCCGACTTCCTTCGGCGCTGACGCCACCAGATTGCGAACCTCGCAAGCCGGATCCAACTCCGTCAGGTTGATCGTCGGATGGACGACACCGTCGTCAAACGCACCCAAGTTACCCGCTAACTCCAACGCACCGGCTGCGCCCATGGCGTGGCCGATGAAGCTCTTCGTGTTATTCACGTAGACCTCGCGGCAGTCTCCGAAGACTTGCCGCAAGGCGTTAGCTTCTTGTTGATCGCCGATCTCCGTCGCCGTCGCGTGCGTGCTCACGATCCGGATTTCAGCCGGGTCGATGGACGCTCGATCGATCGCCATACGCATACAACCTGCCACGCGCTCGTGCTGCGGATGGACCGGATCGGTCCCGTCCGAATTCATCGCGTAGCCGACGACTTCCGCAACGATCGGTGCGCTGCGCCGTTTCGCGTCGTTCAAGCGCTCGACGACGAAAATACACCCGCCCTCTGACACGACGATCCCGTTTCGCGCCATGTCGAACGGTCGCGAGGCCTGCGTCGGGTCCTCGTGCGATGCCAAAGCGCCCTGGCTGGCAAAACTCGCAAAGATCCCGAAAGATCGAATCGCTTCCGACACCCCGCCCGCAAGGGCGACATCCACCTCGCCGAGGCGAAGCATCTGCACGCCCTGGATCAGACCGGCGTTACCGGCTGCGCAGGCTGCTCCGATCGTATAGTGGGGCCCACTCAGCCCCAGGTTCACCGTCACCTCGCCCGCGGGGTTGTTCGCAACCGTCCGCGGGTTGTGATGGTGCGACCAGAACTTGGTGTCATAGTCGTATTGGCGGATTACGTCAATCTCGTTTTCGGTCTCCACCGTTCCGTGCTCGGTGATTCCGATGAACGTGCCGACGCGCGAACCGTCAATCTGTTCGGGGTCGAGGTCCGCGTTGCGGAGCGCCTCATGGACGGCATAGATCGCGATCGACCCCGCGCGCGTCCCGCGGCGGCGTTCCCGTTTGCCCTGGTGCTTCAATTCGTCGAAATCGCACACGCCGGCCAATACCTGGCCCATGAACCGCGTTTCGAACCGTGTGATCCCGGAAGTCCCGGAGAGGAGACTCTGCCGAAACGCCCCCGGCGTATCCCCGTTCGGAGCCGTCAGCCCCACACCCGTGATGACAATGCGTTCGGATTCTGTCATTGGTCCCGCGCCATACGCAGGGTTCCACCGGCCAGGCTTGTCCCGTCACGCGACGGACGGAGAGAGCACCGCATGTTACCAGAACTGCTGTTCGAGGAAACGGACCCCGGACTGAACGCCGCCCTCGCTCAAGCGGTACCCGCACCTACCCCCGTACTGCCCCGCGCTCAACGCCTGCCGCCCGCTCGGCGAGGTACTCGACCGTTGGGCGCAGCCCTTCGGCCGTTGCGACGATCGGCTCGTAGCCCAGATCGCGACGGGCAGCCGAGATGTCAAAATAGTGAGATTTTGCCAATTGTGCGGCCACAAACCGGGTCATGGGCGGTTCTGACCTGGCCCCTAACGCCCGATAGACGCCCTCGAACACCGCACCGATCCAGTGCGCCTTCCGGAACGAAATGCGTTTCTTGACGGGCGGGACGCCCACGGCGGCCAGCACTTCGTTGAGCCATGGCCAAAGCACCACCGGTTCCCCTTGGCTTATGAAATACGCTCGCCCGGCGCACGCGGCGTCCGGCGCGAGGGCGTCGGCCGCAAGGATGTGCGCTCGCGCGGCGTTGTCGATAAACGTAATGTCCACCCGATTCTCACCGTCTCCGACCTGCATAAGCTTCCCGGCGCGGGCCCGCGCAACGAGCCGCGGCAACAGGTGCGGATCGCCGGGTCCCCAGATCAGGTGCGGTCGAAGCGCGACCGTCGCGAGCGTGCCGCCGTTGGCCGCCAGAACCATCTGCTCCGCGTGCGCCTTCGTCTCGGGATAGTGAGCCAAGAAACGGTCCGGATACGGGTAAGACTCGTCCACCCCGCACAACGGTTCATCGCCGAACACCACGCTCGGCGAACTCGTGTAGACCAGGCGCCTGATGCCACCCATCTGGCACGAATTCAGAACGTGCCGCGTACCGGAAACGTTGATGTCCCGGAAAAGCCGCCGCGGTCCCCAGATGCCTGCGAAGGCACCGACGTGGAAGACGACGTCCATCCCTTGGCATGCCCGGTCTACGGCATCCGCATCACGAAGGTCCCCCTGGATGGTCACGATGCCCGACCGCTCATGGTGGGGATATCGACTTCGCCCGAACACGACGACCTCTTCGCCGCGCGCCGCCAACATCTGCACGATCCGCGTCCCCAAAAACCCCCCGCCACCGGTCACCAGCGCCTTCATCGAACGCGCTCCGCGGCCCACTCAGCGAGCTGCTCACGGTTGATCTTGGCGTTGTGGCGCACGTCGACCGGTAGCGAGCGGTGGAACAGGACGTCATCGATGGACTCTGTCAGTTCACTGGCGCCACCCAGCCGCAGCAACTCTTCGCGGAACGTCTCAATCCGGGGACCCACGGGGAACTTGCCGGACACGGGCTCGGCGACAATCACCGGTCTTTGCCGACCGCGAGGCCCCACGCCGACAAGGGCTGATCGCTCGACGTCGGGGTGTTCGTTGAATATCGCCTCACACCGGACGCTGTAGAGCGTGCCACTCGCTGTCACTACCCGATGAGCCTTGCGACCGCAGAACCAGATTCGCCCTTGTTGATCCCGATATCCGACATCCCCGATCCGGTGCCAGATGCGGTGACCGTCGACGATCTTGGCCTTCGCGGTCGCCGCTTTCAGACCGAAGTACTCCTTGGTCACGACGTGGCCCGAAACAGTCAATTCGCCGATTTCACCATCCGGAACCGTCAGATCGTCGCTCCATTCGGCGAGTGGGCCATCCGACACGCGGATCACCCTAAGCTCGATGCCCGGCAACTCCCGCCCCACACAAGTGCCGGACCCCCGACGGCTGAGCGCCGCACAACCGTCCAAGATTTCCCGACCGCTGATTGAAGAGACCGGAAGCGATTCCGTCGCCCCGTATGGCGTGTGCACATCCGCCTCGGGATTCAGGACGCGGTGCAACCTCTCGATGGTGTGGTACGGCACCGGCGCTCCGGCGATCAGAATGCGCCGCAGGCTCGGCAGCTTGACGCCGTGCTCCACACAATACGACGCCACTCTACGCCACAGCGCCGGCGACCCGAACGTGCTGGTCACGCCGTGGTCCCGGATGGCTCCCACGATCTTGGCCGGATCAGCCTTGGCGGGGCGCGACGCATCCATATCAGGGATGACCGCCGTCATCCCCATCGCCGGGTCGAACAGGGCGAATAACGGGAAGGTCGGCAGGTCAATCTCGCCCGGCTCGATCCGGTAATGACGTTGAATCGCCTCGACCTGGGCACCGAACATCCCATGTTCATAAACCACGCCCTTGGCTGGACCCGTGCTGCCGGACGTGAACAGGACGGCCGCCGTTTCGTCTCGTCCGGTGTTCGCGACTTCGAACTTGTCGCTCGCCCCTTTTGCGAGCCCGCGGAGCGTCGGACCACCCCACAACCACCGCCGCCCGACGGTGACGACGTGTCGGACGCTCGCAAACGACCGGGAACGCAGCACACGCATGACTTGTGCGATCGGTATCCCTACAAACGCCTGGACGACCACCATCCGGATACATTCCAGCATCCGCGACACGCCCATGCCCGGGTCAATCAGAACGGGAACCGCCCCCATCTTGAACAGTGCGTAGATCAGCCCCACGAACCCGAAACCCGGCTTTACCATCACGAGCACGCGCGTACCGCGCTCAATGCCCATGCCGCGAAGCCCGTTCGCGTACCGATTCGAGACAGCCTCCAGCTCCGCGAATGTCATCGAGGCGTAGAGTGCTCGACCGTCGCGACGTCGCGATCGCGTGACCACAACGGCAGTTCGATCCGGCGAGGTGTCAGCCATGCGCGGCAGATAGGACGCAATGTTGAAGGCCGCGGCCGGGGTCTGCCCGCCGTCGCTTCGCTCTATCGTCTCCGCCGTGATCATCGGTTCAAACACCTGAAGGTCCATCTTATCGTAGCGTCCCAGCGTCGTGGGCGCAGCCTACTCCCAGGCCCTTCAAATGTCGATCCGTATGCTGAACGCTCGCGCCGCATGACTTGATCCCCACGTAATTGGCACTATCCTTTATGCGAGCATGAGATACCGCTGTTGTGCAGAGATCGCTCCATCCATACGCGCTTCAGTGCGCATCGTGCTCCTCGTGGTCTGGGCTTGCTTGCTCGCCGGGAGCGGACCCGTCGTCGCCCAGCGATCGCTGGAACTGGAGCTTCGGTCCGCGCTCGGTGCCCGCCCGCACGCCGAGGCCAGGGTGAGCGCCTGCGTGTTGGATCTCACAACCGGGGAGGGCGTGCTCGACGAGAACGCCGACCTGTCGCTGGTCCCCGCGAGTGCACACAAGATCCTCACGATCGCAGCAGCCCTGGCCGAGTTGGGACCCGACTTCGCGTTCGAGACCCTGCTCGCCACCGACCGCAGGAATCTCTACGTCATTGGGGCGGGTGACCCCGGCTTCGGTGATCAGCGGCTTTATCGTGAGCGTAACGAGAAGATCACGGCTGACTTCGCGCGATGGTCAACGGCGCTGATCGAAGCCGGCCTGACGCACCTCCCCGGCGACGTCGTGATCGACGAGTCGATCTTCGACGATCAATGGGTACACCCTTCGTGGGAACTCGGCGATCTGGACAACTGGTACGCCGCGCCGGTCGGCGGTCTCAATTTCAACGACAACTGCGTGGACATCACCTTGCTCCCGTCCGAAACGCATGGCGCACCGGTGCAGGTCGTTGTGGAGCCGGAATCGAGCTTGGTGGAGATCGTCAACAACTGCCGATCCGGCGGAACGGGCGACCCGATTCTACATCACGCACACGACACGTTCGAGTATCGGATCACGGGGCGATGCAACAAGCGCTGGCCCTTCGGGTCGGTCTCCTTCCCCGATCCCGGCCTGCTCTTCGCGGACTCCATGCGGACCGTGTTGGCAAGAAACGGCGTCGTGATCGAAGGCACGAT
>JASFUW010000352.1:0-5738 GCA_050050135.1 Phycisphaerae bacterium | reverse complement strand
GGCATCCGCATGCTTGATGAGTCGGTAGGTGAAGTTCACCGTGGTGAAGGTATTGCCCGAGCCGGTGGTCATGGCGATAAGGGAGCGTGGCCGGTTGTTTGCGAGGGACTCCTCCAGGTTCTTGATCGCCTCGACCTGGACGGACCACAGGGCGTCCTCGATGAGGGGTGGCATGATGCGTAGGCGGGCCCGGAGCTGGGTGTCTTGGGTGGCCCACTCGATGAGGGTTTCGGGCCGGTGGAAGGTGAACACCTCCCGGCTTCTCGGGTCGGGGTCCAGGGCGTTGGTGAACCGGGTCTCAACACCCGTCGACTCGTACGCGAATGGTAGTGGTCGGCGGTACGTTGGAAGGGTGTCCGGGAGGCCCTTGGTGTACCTGTCGGACTGGGGTTCGACCCCCGTCAACGTGTACCCCTCGGGCTTGGCCTCGACCACGCCAATGGCCTTGCCGTCAGCGTAGAGCAAGTAGTCCGCCTCCTCGCCACCCTGGAGCGGGAACTCGCGGATAGCCACGCCCGTGGTTGCGGTGATGTCGGCCTGGTTCCGGTCCTGGACCTTCCACCCACAAGCTTCGAGCTGCTTGTCTATGTTCTTACGAGCTTGAGCTTCTGGTGCGTCAGCCATACTTGAGCCCGCTGGACACGCAACTTGGACCGCTGTCGGGACCAGAACAGGATACACCGTCCGTGGGCGGAGGACAAAGACAATCCTGATTCGGGCCGAAACTGGCCTGTGCCACGCAGTTGGCCGAGCCGGAAGGAACCCCTGGGGACAAGACAGCCTAGAAATCGGGCCACGGTGGACACAAGGTGGACGCGGGTGCCACGGGGCCGGTGGTCAGGTTGGTCCTGGCGGTCGCAGCGATTTCTAACTTCTTCTCTCTTTTCCTCCTCTTATTCCTCTCCCTTGTTCTGATTCAGAATACAGGAATGCTTGGACCACCTGGACCGAAGGCAGCCCTGAGGACGTGGGTCCTACCGGCGTGGACGATCGTGTAGAATCGCGGGCCGGCACGACGGCACTTTGTGGGCGGGGTATGGTTCAACTAACCGGTATACTGGCTAGCTGCGTCGACTGTGGGTACGACCTGCGCGGGCAATGCGACGAGCCGCGGTGCCCGGAGTGCGGCCGACTCAACATCCCCGACGCCTACCGGCGGGAAGTCCATGAACTCGTCGACAGCGGCCAGTGGTTCTTCTCGAACCCGCTCTCACCCTTCGCCAGACGTCAACCGGGGTGGTTCTGGTCCCTCGACCGGCCCGGCGACATACGTCGATCATTTCGACGCGCGGGCATGTACATCGGCGTGTCCATGGCCATCATCGTGTCGAGTATCGCACTCGCCAACGCGTGCGTCCTGAGGCTCGCCGAGACCGCAGTCTATCCGGCGTTCCAAATCAACGAAGATACGGGCCTGCGCGAGCGAATCCCCGGGCGCGTTCAAGTCTATCGGTGGCAATGGGGCGTCGGCGCATTCGGCTGGCAGTTCAAACTGCCCAAACAGGACGATCAGCCGGGTGAGATGCTACTGGCCGCGGAAGCGCCGACACCCAGCATCCTGACCGCACCGTTGTTTATGTTCCGTGCGCCGATGGAATTGATTCAGGTCACGGCCGCGCTGCTGGCCTTCGTCATCAGCACATGGGCCTTCCCCGCCGGCGTAGGACTATGGACGCAAGTTCGCAGGGGCCTGCCCGGCTTCGCCAGGGCTTCCCACACGGTGATCGCCGCGTGCAACTATCAGGCGCACCGGTTGATCTATGCCGCGGCGCTGTGCGCCCTGCTGATGGCGTCGGAAACCTTGATTCGCGTATGGACGGGTGCCGTCCTCGTCGGCCGTCGGACCGGCGCCGCCTACGATTACACGGTGGCGAGCGTCTGGATCATGGTCATTGTCGTACCAGGCTACGCCGCGCTGGGCTGGATCGGCCTGCTCCGCAGCGACTTCACGAAGCAGATCGTCCGCTCGCGCTGGCACGCCGCACGGATCGTCTGGATGTACGCCATCCTCATGGCTGCCGCCCTGACCCTGTGCGTCTCCCTCTTCATCGCAGTGGTCTTCTAGTGTCGCTAGCGGCTAGGTCGCAGCTTCTATCCCCGTTTGATTTTGGGGAGATTTACGGGTTCTTAGCAGATCAATCTGTCGAACGCAGCAGGAATATGTCGCGGACGGCCATCTGAACGCTGGCAATCCGGACAATCGGCTTTCATGGCTGGGGGGATCCCGGCCAACGGGATTGGGTCACGTTCTTTACTTTGGCGGTGACCGAGTCCTCAGGGCTGCCTTTCATCGGGGTGACATGGCGTCGGTTCGGGTGGGACGGTCCTCAGGGCTGCCTTCTGCGAAGGAAAAGGGCGTGAAAACTTTGGGGAGGGGCGGGGGCACGTTGGGGGGGTGTAGATCAAGGGCTGCGTGTGTTCAAATCATAGCTCTTTCTCGCTGAGCGAGCGTAAGTGCCATTCTCGTTTGGGCTTGTGGAAATCATTCGCGTGCCGTCGTAGTATGGGGAAATGGCTGATGGGACGAAGACAAGGCGGGGTGGGCGGCCGTACGGCTGTAACTACACGAGCGGGATTCGGGTGTGTTTTCCGCCCGAGGTGGAGCGAGCGCTACGGCAAATGCGTCGCAAGTTTGATGTCAGCATCTCGGCAGCGGTTCGGGTCGGGGTGATGAAGGCTCTGGCTGAGCGGATCCCCGAGGCGATTGCCGTTGCCAAGGACCCGAACGCCACGTCGCACCAACGGCTGGCGATGATCGAGTACCTCAAGGTCTGTCGGGAGGCGGAATTGTCCCTTGAGCACCCGGAGTTGAGCAAGGTTCTGCATCCATATCCGAGGAAGCGGCAGAGGAAGCGGCGCTAGGATATGCCCCGGATTGCCTGACGCAACGTGATGCCGAGGGTCTTCGCGATGCGGCGGAGGGTCAGGATCGTCACGTTGTACTCGCCCCGTTCGACTGAGCCTACGTAGGTGCGGTGCACTCCGCAGTGATGGGCCAGTTCCTCCTGCGACCAGCCCTTGGCCTCGCGGGCCGCCCTGAGATTGGCACCCAGCCTGACAAGCACGGGATCTTTCTTCGCCATACCCCCAGGATGGGCGTTGACCGAGTATGTATCGATAGAGTGGAACTAGCATCTGTTTCCTGTCGGCTGGGATGGATTCGACGAGCCTTGCAGAGTACGTACGCGTTCGGGGGCGAGTGACAGACGTGGATTGGCCATCGATCGGTGGTGTTGTTTTTGCTGTTGCCGTGGGCCTATGCTTCTGAGTCTACCAGCTTGAGAAGCAAGCACAAGAGAAGAAGGAGTGGAAGGCGAAATGGAGGGGGCTTCGGACGGGGATGTCACCTTCTCAGGCCAAAGCGGTGATTGGGGACCCCGAAACCGTCCGAGTCGCGGGTAACGAGATGGTCTACGCGTACGAGCACGGTGGATCGTTGGTCTTCGAAGCTGACAAGCTTGTCGGATGGGCAGAACCTAGGTAGGCATCTTCGGATTCCGGATGCTTGCTGGCCCCTAGGGGGAGGGATAAGCAGCAAGAAAGGAACGGGCACATCGGGGACCACTCACGGACTCCGAAGGGTCGAGTTCAGGGCGGGAAACCGGGTAATACGTGTTGCTTGCTGCACCCCCTACTCCCAAGGGGGCAGCAAGCAGCAAGAAACGGGCGTGGATCGTGCCGCCTACCGGAATACGCTTGCTGAACCTCGGCTAGGGAATACCAGTAAGAATCCTCGCCCCGAAACGAACGGATCGCTTCGCTTCGTTCTGGTGGCTCCACACTCTCGGCGCTAGCAGGCAGCAAGCATCGTTTGCCGTTGAATCCCACCGTAGTCACCCGCCGTTTGGATCGCTTTGCGGGAACCGGGTGATGGGACTTGAACCCACGACATTCACGTTGGCAACGTGACGGCGGTGGGTTCTAAGTTACTATCAGACAAAGAGTTACGTCGCGGCCGATTCTACCTTGCACTTCTCCTTCCTTGGGCGGAACACTGCGCGGCAAAACAGCAACGATCTCTCACGACAAGGTGATGGACCGCCTCGCCGTTCGGCCCTCTTCGATGACCGATTCCGCGTTCCACACTGCGCATCCGGGTGAACACGCCTGACGAACCCGGCACTCCAGGAGTCCGCGACAAGGCGCCATGGCGGCGACACAAGAGGGCCCCGCAGGCCAGCATGGGACTGCGGGGCCCTGATGCTCAATTGAGTCTGTCGAGAGTTCGCCTATTCCGGCGTCCACTCGTAGGCACCCATGTCGACGGCGCCATCTTGAACCCGGGCTCTCAGGCTCATGTCTCCGGGTAACCTGTCGGACACGTTGCCATCGAGGTTGAGGTCCGCACGGTCGGTCGGGAGTGCTATGTTGTTGCCGACGTTGCGACAGGGCGATCCTTGGCGCAGTCGGAAGTCGTGGCCAGCAGCGTTTACGAACATCGGGTCCGCGTTGATATTGCCCTGGCCGGGCCAGCCGCCACGCACATCGCTGTCAGTGATGCCCGTCGGTTCTCGGTCGTCATGGTTGTAGATTTCTCGCGCAGGATCCGCCGTCGAAGTCCCGTCCCAGAGAATGCAGTTACGAATGACCGCCTCGCCGCGACTGTCGAACAGGGCATGCCCACGTGCCTTTGTCGCCATGTTCTCGGCGAACGTGCAGTTCACGAAGGAGATGGCATGGGCCAGGCTCAAGACGGCACCGCCCTCTGCCGCCTTGTTGCCGTAGAACAGGCAGTTTACAAACTCCGGTGTACCGCCCGTTTGGTGATTGAAGAAGGCACCTGCACCGAGCGACAAGGGTTCGTCACCGCCGCCGCCGCCGTTGGATTCGAAGCGACAGTTGACGAACCTGGGCGAGCCGCCGAAGTAATTTGCGGCAGCGCCACCAGCAAACTCCGCCACGTTGTTCTCGAACACGCAGCGAACAAACATGGCGCTACTGTTGCTCAGATAGAGTCCGCCACCGGATTGGTACCGACCCAGCGCTCGACCATTGATAATATGGAACCCCCGGAGTACCGTGGACGAGTCGTTGTCGGTACTGAGAACTGCCCGGTCGACACCGCCACCGTCGATGTAGGTCTTATGAAGCTCCGGATCGCTTGATTCCGGATCGGCCTCAGTTCCCATGAAGCCGCCGATAACCGTAACGCTTGACTTCAATGTCACAGGCCCGTAGGTTCCGGCAGCTACCCACACCTCGTCACCGGCGAATGATTGGACCGGCGGAGCAGTCCAGCTCTGGACCATCCCAAGTTCCGCGAGTGCACGTTCTGGTGCGTTACTGTTGCTGAACAACGATGTTGAGGAAGGATTCTTTGTAGAACGCCACGATTTGCAGGCCGGGAGCAAGCGAAGGCACCTCGATCAACCCGAAATCGCCAACGCGATTGCCGTATTGGAGAACGGCGAAGGAATCGCCTACCGATGGAGTGTATGTGTCTTCAAACTCGATTCGCAAGGTTCCATCAAGCGTGGCCGTTCCGTCTACAATCAGCTTGCCATATCCGTCGTCGGCCGTACTTCGGATCGTAGAAACGAACGTGCTTGTGGCCGACTGAGCAAGATTAGCCTTGAGATCGATGAACGGACCGGGCCCGACGCGGATTGTGCCGTTGCTGGTCCAGTCGTTTCTGGCCGTGAGATTCCCGCCTGCTACGCGTACGGTTCCATCATTGGTCAGGGCGCCGTTCACGGTCAAAGAGGAAGCCGCTTCCACAAGGACCATCCCGGTGTTGG
>JASFUW010000351.1:0-5752 GCA_050050135.1 Phycisphaerae bacterium | reverse complement strand
TGGGTCGGGATGGTCGTGGGTCGGGATGGTCGTGGGTCGGGATGGTCGTGGGTCGGGTGGATGAGGGTCGTTCAGGGGCGGCGTTTGGAGCGCCTGCGCGCTAACGTGGAACTCCCTCGTCATGGTCCACCAACACCTTTGCGCCAGGTGACCCGCATGAGCGACATGACGCCGAAAGTCACTAGGAGAGGCAGCATACCTACCGCACCGCAGAGTCGGGGCTCGGATGGGATGCCGGTGATCGTCACGCGCTCGGAGCCGTTGGGGACGATTTGCAGCGTTCTGAGGAACTCGATCATTCTGTCCTGATCGGTTCGAGGGAGGGCGAAGAAGGCGTCGCGGGAGGCGCGGGCATCGCCGCCGTGGTAGAAAATGGCGTCGGTCATGGTGGTCAGATCGCCGCGGTGGCCGTAGGGGTCGGTGTTGCCCGCGTCCCACAGCTTGCGGGTGAGAAACTCGTGGGTGGGTCGAGGCGGGGGCTCGATGGTGAAGTCGGAGGCGGGTGCGAAACCGTTGAGCTTGCCCTGCGGAATCTGCTCGTTGCCGAAAAAGTCGAGCTCGTCATCGGTGAGGTTGTGGCGTTTGAGGTCCGTGAATGTCCGGACCACGGCACCGCCGTTTTCGGTGCGTTCGAGGCGGGGTGTGGGACCGTCCGCCGTCAAATCGAAGGCGAACGTCGTCGAGAGGTCGTCGGGCGTCAGGTTGCCGTCCGGGTTGAAGGGATTGGGTTCCGTAAAGACCGGGTCGTCAAGCGTTAGTGCCGGGATGTGACACTCGGTGCAGCCGATGTCGCCGAACAGTTGCTCGCCTTCCGAGACCTCAGCCATAAACTCGTGGGGGATCACGCGGCCGGGGGTGTTGAGGGCGGCCTGAAAGATCGTGACCGCCGTCATATCGCCGATGGTCAATTCGTTGACCACGCCGTCCTGATCGGGGTCGGTGTCGAGCCCGAAGCGCTCGACGGACTGCATGCCGTGGTGGTGGTTCATGGCGTTGTTGGTGAACTCCCTGATGGAGACGACGGCGCCCTTCTGGTGGAAGGGCTTGACGATCAGGTCCCAATCGACGCCGTCGATTCCGGATGGATCGATGCGTCCGTCGGGAAGGACGGTAATCGTCCCGAAGCTGACGTTCTTGGCAACGAGCGGCCGTGTCACTGTCATACCTGTGTCAGCGGCGTCAGCGACGGCTGTCTCACGGATGGCGATCAGCTCGGCGGTCATCTCCCGGGCGAGCATCTCGATCGGGCCGGCGCCCATCATGCCGAGCGTGTTTCGCTCGTTGCTGAATGCGCCGTCCACGGAGTCGGTCACGGGGTCGAGCGTTTGGGCGAGCACGAAGACGTTGGTGGCGAAGCCACCGGCCCCGCCGGATCGTGGTTGCGCATGGCAACCGCTGCAGGCGGTGGAATCGGGAGCGGAGGTGCGGATGAAAGCGGGCTCGTCCGGCTCGCGCGGGGCTCCCCCGCCGGTGGTGGCCGGACGTCCCTGGCCGTCGAGGCGGTTGAACCGGGCGTCGAAGAGCATGAGCCCGAGGTCGTTGAGGTCGGCGAGGCTGAGTTCGCCGGCATCGATGGCGGACTGGTCCACGTGCCGGGTGATCGCCGGCCGTTCACCGAGCTGCCCGAAGGACCTGGCGGCGAGCAGGCAGGTAAGAACGATCGCAAACAGCTTGTACATAATGACTCCCCTCTGCGGTATTCGCGGGAGAAGAACTGGGTTCAATTCGGGCCATTCTATCGAGGGAGTGAACGGCGGCCAAGGCCGCGCCTATCATGCCGGCCTTCATCGGTTTGTCAGGGCGGGCGTCCCGGCAAAGTCGGGGGTCGGGTGCGGGTTTCCCGTTCGCGAGGGATCGCTTGGGTGCAGTTCCCAACGCAGAAATAGGTTATCGGGCCATCGGGTTTGGCTCGGACCGAGCGGTTTCGTAGGCTGCGGGTGTCAAAGCCGTCGGTGTCGGGCGCCGATAACCATATTAGCGCCTGCGGTGACCTGTCCGGGCCGCGGTGGCAGTGCGCAGTTGTGACAGGGGTGCGGTCCGCGTAGCGGGCCCCAGAGCAAGGAACAACCCATGAAGTCATGGTTTCGGAAACCCAAGACGGTGGTTCTGCTGCTGTTGACGGTGAGCGTCGGCGTTGTCGGTGCCTTTGCGGGGTGTCGCGGGAACTACGGCACGTTCGTCGGCGGAGGTACAGACTTTCTGGACACCGGTCAGACGAAGAGCTTCTTCACGGCGTTTCAGATTGATCCGCGCGCGGAGGACTCGGCCGGTCCGCAGTTTGCGGTCTCTGAAGACCTGAACGGGGACGGGCTTAACGACCTGGTGTCGGCGTGGAACCAGACGCAGCCGGTACAAATCCACTTGCAGCGTCGGACCGCTCTGGGCGCGATATCGTTCGAGACGGTGACGCTGGCGGGTAGCGTTCCGGTGGTGTCGGTGGCCGGGCTGGCGGTCGCGGACTTCGACGGTGATGGCAACGCCGACATCGCGGTGCTGATCAAAGAGACGCTGCTCGAAGGAGCAGGGTGTCTGGACAGCGAGCAACCGGGCGAGGGACTTCGCGGGTTGATCCTGCTGTACCTCGGTCCGGCGGACGCGACGCAGGCGAACCAGGCGCTGGCGTGGGAAGAGGTGCGCGTTGAAGCGTCGTTTTTGCAGGGGACGGGCGATGCGAACGCGGGGCCGGAGCTCGGCGGTTTTACGAGCATGGTGCTGGGCGATATGGATAACGACTCGGACCAGGATATTGTCGTGGCGTGGAATTCGTCGTGCGGAGAGATGACGCGGGACGTGGTGATCTTCAGCAACCTGGGGTTCGGGCAGGTTCGTGACGGGCAGTGGGCTGCGACGCGGATCTCCGATCCGGTACCGAAGGGCACTGCGATCAAGGACGTTGCGCTCGGTGACGTCGACGGGGACGGCGATCTGGACGTGGTGGCGACGTTCCCGGACGCGGCTACGATGAACATCCGGTGGTATCGTAACCCGGAAATCGACGTGCAGGACGATTTCCATATTTCGAACGGTCTGTGGCAGGTGGGGATCGTGGGGCAGCTGCCTACGGGTGCGGATGCCATCAAGCTGGCAGACGTTGACGCGGACGGAATCGCGGACGTGATCGTTCGCTCGACGGCGGGCGGGCTGATCCAGTGGCTCAAGGGGCCGCCGGGGCCGACGACGATTCCGGTTCGCAGCATTCCGTGGCAGGTGTATACGCTGGCGGAGTTTGTCGAGCGCACGCCGGTGGCACTGGCGGTGGGCGATCTTAACGCGGATGCACAGCCGGAAGTGATTGTTTCGGCGGCTGGTGGTCTGGCGTGGTTTGACTCACTGGCTGCACCTAGCGTGTACGACCAGTGGATCGAGAACCAGATCATCGACGATGAGCCGTCGGCGGCGACACCGGCGACGACCGACCCGAACGTAACCGCGGACGAGATTGCGGGGACGACTGTGATTACGTCGATCCTGGTGGTGGACCTTGACGGCGACGGCGCGATGGACCTGGTGGCTCCGCTGGATCGGTCCGGGCTCAGCGGGTTGACCAACGACGCGTTGGCGTGGTTTAGGAACGAAAACGGGTCCTAAAACGGCCTTGCTGCGTGGCGCACCCGGGCCCGTTTGCCGATGGCCAACGGGCATAAACTCGGGACCCGGGAACGTGGTGAAAGAGAACGCTATGGCGTTCTAGCCCAATTTTTTGCGTGACGGGCTTTGAGCGATGCGCCCCGCTAAGTTCGCAATCCTGGGTGGGCCTACGCCCAATCCCAATGTCGCGTGCCACGGGTTCTCGTTGCATGGGAACCTGTCGCTCGGATCCGGTTCTTAAAGCAGGGAGCCGGGCACGAACTCGAGATCGCCACGTCAGTAGTCCTTTGCGTATCGGTTGCGCACCGCGCGCTTGTCAGAAACTGCACGTCCTTCGCTCACAAAAGGGCATCAGCTCGCGCACAAGTCCTCCCATTTATCCATATTTATGTTCATTTGGGAATTTTGCTTTGGGTCGTCGGCGCGCCGTCGCGGTGGCAGGAATACGCGAGACGCCCCAAGGCCTTGTTTCGTTCGCCTGTGGGGAAGAAGGTCTTTCCAGACGCCATGTTTTAAGACTAGATTAGTTGTTGACGCATACTAGGCCTCTCTTATATGATTTCGCCTCTCACTGCAAACTCGGGTGCTATCTCTTCGGATGGCGCCGCGGGAGCCGGGATCAGCGACGTAGGATTGGGTACCTTTCGAATGTGTGCTTGGGGCCAAGCACAAGTGGTTCGTTTCAAGAAGGAGAGGATGATGAACACGAGAAGGTGGAGAGTGGGATCGTGCATTGTGCAGGCGTTGTTCCTTTCCGGGCTTTTGTGCCTATTACCCCCGGGCGTATCGGGGACCTACGCTTCGGAAGCTGACGACCCCGGCGCACTCGGTTCCGGGGAGGCGGGTGGGTCGCCGATCGCACAGCCTCGATCCGAGTTGTTTGACGACTCCGACACTTTCGTCAGGCCGGAAGAACTCCCCATTGTCGACGTCTACGAAAAGGAAATGCAGAGGATGGATGCGGCGGAGCTGGCGGAGATGCTCGAGGCGGTGTCGGTGACGCCTGAGGGTGTGTTGGAATCGCTCCCCGTAGCGGTGGAAGAGGCAGCCGAGTTCATGGAGGCCTTGAAGTCGCTGGAGACCCTCGATACCGAATACGAGGGTGCCGAAGCGGACGTATCAGCGGCCGGTGATGCGGATGACGGCGGACCGCTGGCTGAGTCTGTAATCGGCGCCGACACCCGGACCCGCGTCTACAACACGACGAAGTATCCGTTTCGGACGGTGGGTCGAATCGACATCGGATGCACCGGTACGCTGATCGGCAAACGTCATGTGCTGACCGCCGGTCATTGCGTGTACAACATCGGGACTGACAAGTGGTATTCGAAGTTGAACTTCACGCCGGGCCAGAACGGGTCCAGCAAGCCTTACGGAACGATCTCGTGGAAGAGAGCCATCACCGTGAAGGGATGGACCAGGGATCACAAACGGAACTACGATTATGCAATGATTGTCCTGAAAAAGGACATCGGGAACACGACGGGATGGATGGGCTATGGTTGGAAAAAGCCGATGCCCAAGTACAATGTCAACATCAATGGGTACCCAGGTGACAAGCCTTTCGGGACGATGTGGCATTCGTACTGCCAGCTCCAGATCATCCGGCCCAGACGGCTTTACTACGCCTGCGACACGTACGGAGGCATGAGCGGGAGCGGGGTCTACGTGTACTGGAGATCCAAGAATAAGAGGACGATCTACGGTATCCACGCATACGGAGTTGATTCCACGGGGTACAATGGTGCGACGAGGATTACCGGATCCGTGTTCAAGAACCTTTACAAATGGAAGAGAACTTACTGAGCCGCAGGCTAGCCGGAAAAACGCGCCGCGTGGTGTACCCTCTGGGTGCATCACGCGGGCGTCCAGGGCCGTTCGCCTTACACGGGCGGACGGGTTTGGGCGTGCTATTCCTAGCGGTTGCCTTTCAGGCAATTGTGGGGGCTTCGGTGAACGCCCAACGGGAAGTCGTTGAGCCTCGGTTCGCATCCTTCGTGAACGACCCCTCGATCGTGGGTGGTGGACTGGAACGGACCGAAAGCGAATGGAGGCTTCCGCTCGAAGTACGGTATGCCAACGACTGTCTTGCAGACACCGGCCTACTCGCCGAGTATTTGGATTTACCTGTGCAAATCGCGGATGCGCAGGACCTGCTACGGGT
>JASFUW010000350.1:0-5779 GCA_050050135.1 Phycisphaerae bacterium | reverse complement strand
CGATGCCGAACTGCTCCAAGGCGTCAAGGTATCCGCCATCCTTGTATCCGGCATCGGCACCAAGGGTGCGTGGCCAGAGACCGTGACGACGGCGAACATGATCAAGCATCGCCCCGCTCTGAATCCGCTCCGCGTATCCGTTGGCTTCGTCCACGGTGATGTCCAAACACAAGCCGCTACGATTCTCCATCAATACATGGGCGCTGTGGCTGAGAAGAGCCGGTTTCCCCTTGCCCTTACGGGCCAACCGGGCTTCCGGATCGACGATGCTACGGTGCGTCTTGTTGCTGCGTTTCTCGTTGTGGAAGTTGACCGTGGGGTTGCCAGGATCATCGTCGTCAGCGCCATCGCTGACCCTTTCGTCGTCGGTACCCATCGGACGAACGCTCTTGATCGACGCGAACGACTGAACCAACGTGCCGTCCACACTAAAGTGGTTGCCGCTCACCAGGCCTTCGAGGATGGCTTCGCGAACCACCCGATCAAAGAAGTCGCGCACGAAGCCGTGTTCGTCGAAACGCTTGCGGTTCATGCTGAACACTTCCGGCGTCCAGACCGGTTCCGAGGGTGTCATGTCGAGGAACCAGCGGTAGAGCATGTTGTAGCTGATCTGCTCGCACAGCTGGATCTCGCTGCGAATGCTGTAGAGCGCTTGCAGCAGCAGCGCCTTGATCAGCCGTTCCGGCGGGATGCTCTTTCGGCCCGTCTTGCCGTAGGCTCGGCTGAATCGACGCGACATGCCCGAAAGGACTTGGTCAGCCCGTGCTTTGACGGGCCGAAGCGGATGGCCCGCCGGCACAAGGTCCTCGAGATTGAACGTATGAAAAACTTCGCCCTGGCGATCGACTTGTCCACGCATCGAGTGTCCTCCATGACAACGGTCGATGCATTCTACCGATCAACGTCAGAAGCGATATCCCGAAACTGAGTTCTTTAGCAGCCTGCTAGTGAAGGCTGACCAGTCACCCTCTTCCCCGTGGCATGGCATGCACGCGCGGGTATTGGATCATCCAAGCCCCATCTTGTAGCGGTCCAGGTGGTTGAAAGGGCCCTGAATCACGCCGTTCGGAGCCATTGGCGTGCGGCTCTGCGCACAATCACGCCCAACTTCGAACGCCGTAAGGTGCCGCGGCGCTCGCAGTAGGCGGCCCGGCTTCGTCGGTAGACAAGTTTGTGGACTCACTCGCGTTATTCCCGGGCAGGCAGGTGCGCTGGACCCACCTTCCCACTGCACCTCCAACGAGGCCGCCGAAGTGACCCACCTCGTGAACCTGACAAGCGGCGCTTGTGTTGGGGGCTTCCTCCCGAGGGGGCCGGTCACCGTCGTTAGCACGGGACGCTTTGGGGATACCGTTCTGGGGAACGTGCCAAGGCACTGACGTGGTCGTTGCGGATACGCTCCTCTATAAGGACGATGAGCCGCGCATCACAGTAAGCGGGCGGACCCGGCGGTGGTCGGTCGACGGGTGAGGCGACGAGTCACGGCTCGTCTCGGAGGCGTCGTACATTCGCCTTGCCGCGCTTTTTGACCCGCTTCTCGCCGACGACTTTGGCGGCGGAAAGACCGTCATTGCTGGCTTGGTCAACGGGGAAGTCATGCTTGGAGGTGAGCGCGAACGTTCCCTGATCTGTGCACCGGGAAGCCTCGTCGAGCAATGGCAGAAAGAGCTGGATGGGAAGTCTCAGCTTCCCTTCGACACCGCCGCGTATGCACCGAGCGTTGGGGCAGGGGGTTGGTACCTGGTGGACCGGAGATCGCCGCATGTCTACCGTTGCGACCCCGCGCCCGGCCCTGCGAAGTTGAACTGCATAATTGCGTGGTCCGCCAAGTCGACGTCACAGTCGTAGTCGAGGTCGCCGGCTGGACGGCCAACCACGTCCGTCAGTATGCCCGGTTGCGTACCTTGGCAGGCGTCACAAAGATCGCCAGCACCATCGCCGTCGCCGTCGGCCTGGTCCGTGTTCCACATCGCCGGGCAGTTGTCCTCGGGATCGGGTATGTTGTCGGCATCGGAGTCCGGCACGATCGCGCGCGCGAGCAGTAAGTCCCGGTCCTCGCCGAGTGTGCCACCGAAAGTGTCGTTACTGGTCCATAACACTAGCCAACGAAATGCGTCGACGTTCATGATTTCCGGCTCTCCGTCGGACCCATCGTCGCCGTGTGCGTTCGCGTGCAAGGGCATTGGCCATGTCCAACTGGCTCCGTCGTCATAGCTCACGCTGAAGAGAAGGTCGCTGTCCGTGCCAATCCCGCAATCAACGCCGCAGAAATTCAACTCGTCCGTACTTCCCCACACGCCGATCCAGGTGCCATCCTCGTCGACGGCGAGTGCAAGGTCGCTGTCATAGCCGCTGTCCGTTCCAGCATTAGCATTAAGGGGAGCTAACTCAGACCACGTCTCACCATCATCATCACTGAACGAATAGAAAAGATCCCTATCGGCTCCGAATCCGAGACGGTGGTCCGAGCTTGTCCAGCCCGCGAGCAGACGTCCCGTTGGGGACCGAACGAAGTCCATGAGTGAGAGATCCTCGTGGTACTCGGTAGCATTTGAGTTGACGACGACAGGGTAGGTCCAGGTCGTGCCGTTATCGTTCGTCCTGGCGACAAAGGAATTGGTTTCATAGAAGCTACCGCCGAACGTGCTGTTCGATTGCCAGAGGACAAGCCAAGACCCTGGGCCAAGCGACACGACGACACCGCTTTGGTCAGTATCTAGATCAGCATCTGAAGATCCCAGGTTGTTCACATGGGCCGGATCACTCCAAGTTTCTCCAAGGTCATCGCTCAGTGCAAAAACAACATCCAGATCCCTCGTTGTCTGGAAGATCGGCTTATACCCCGCCCACACAACCATCCAACGTCCGTCGCCATCTGTCTCAACGCGGGGTAGCATATCGTCCGGCGGATTAAGCAGGAAGTGGTCTACATCCGCGTCGTTGTTTACTAGAACCGGCTCACTCCAGCTGACTGCGTCATCCCTACTAACGGAGCAAAAAACATCTGCGTCATCGCCGAGGGTGCCATCGGGATTGGCTGTAGAGGTCCAAACCGCCATCCAAGTGCCTCTACTGTCGGCCGCGAAGTCCGCAAAGGCGATGAACTCGGCTGGATCAGACCACGTGCGACCCGCGTCCACACTTCGCCTGATCAGATATCCTGTCACCCGTTCATTCCGGCCAATCTGCGTTGTTGAATTGTATAGAGCCAGAATTGTGTCATTTGCGGTGCCGAAGAGTTTGACAATCACCTCGTCGGAAGAATCCGTCGTTGCGTCGGGTAGGAATGGCGCGATTGGCCCCCAAGCCTGCCTGGGAGCTGTACCCCGAAACGTGACCGCGCTGCCCGGCAATCCTTCAGCCCACAGTGCGCCCTCTACGAGCAGTTGGCCTTGAGCTTCAAGCCAGACCTGGGTGGCTGGATCGATAGTAAGCGATCCGCTACCGAGGACTCGAAGTGGCGCCGTCACGACGTACGGACTTCCCTCGGGCGTCCAGACAGTGTTGGTTTCGACCAGCCCGCCTTCTACGATCGTCTGCGCAAATGCAGCGCCGCTCGCCACAGACATCGTGAGGACGCAAGTTCCGGCGATGCACTCACGTCTCGTGAGCATGCCCAGTAGTGCCTTGTCCATCGCGGTCCCTCCCGTTGCGAGAAATGTCACGGTCAACCGTGCGGCTCTCTCGCTGGATCGAAAAAAAGAGGGAGCCGCCAAGGTTGGTCTCCCCGAGCGGGCCTGCGACAGCCCAGCGTGAGAGACGCCCCGACGGACTCCCAGATCGGGAGCCCGCCCAAGGCACTCGTCTCACGCTTTCGATTCATCGCAGTTCGCTCGGGGACCGAATGCTTGGTCAGACCAAGTTCAAGTTTTTGAGATTGCTATGTCCGTTCGTACTCCTAACCGATGGCGGTCAACGGTCAGCAAGGTGCTGCCGCTGCAACCATTGTGACACAATGAACCCCCGAATACAAACAGGTTATGGGCCGCACAGGGGCTTGGCGACGCCTACGCCGGCCAGCGTTACGGCCCCGGGCGCCATCTTGTTCAGCACGCTACGACTTCTGAAGCCGATCCTCCCAACCATTGTCCACCGGTTGGACCTCGGCGTTGACGACTCGTCGATAGTGCTCTGCGAGACGTTGCGCCAGAGGATCGATGATCCGAAGGACGGGCGTCCGTGTGCGCTCCAGCATTGCCGACTGTAACAGGATTCGCGGCCGATAGTCCGCGAGCGGCAATCAGAACCCGATGATGTTGACCTCGTCCACAGCACGCAACTTGCCATACGGGTTCCGCGACTTTGTCCTGATCCAATCGGAGCGGTACACCTTCCGAGCAGTCAGCTTAACCGGATCGGTGTCTCGGAGGGCGCGACGCGATCAACTCAGATCCGTGATCCTCGTTTCCACGCCGCCGCGGGACTCCTAGATTGACGATCGGCACTCCGCGATTGAGTTCGCTCGATTTCCCTTTCCCAGGCGAACGCCGGGTGACGCCGAGCGTCGGTTATGTCGGCGTCGCGTCTGGCTCCTTCAAGATGTCGCTGATGCTCTTGATGCTCGCCACAACGGCGTCTACGCAGATATCCCAAGCTGCCCGCGTGGAGCTCGGGACTTCTGTCTGCCCGAAGAGTTCGAACGCCGTTCTGATGTCGGCCACAAGCGAATGAGCAGCAGCGACCCGAAGCTTGTTCAGGCCGTGCAAGGACGCGGTAGTCTGTCTGGCATCATCCTCAGACACACCCTCAGCCTCTAAAAGTGCCTGAAGCAGCCGGATCTGACCCCAGTCTCCGTCGATCGCCACGCGCGTGCCGATAGCTGATCGGATCGCACCCTTCTGCATTCGATCGACCACCCATGCAAAGAGAAGCTGGGCCAACGGACACAGTTCTGGAACACGTCCTGTGAGGGGCCCAACGCTGAGTCGGTCAAGCTCCTTCTCAGATATGCTCTGTCCTGAGTGAGACGCCCGCCCGAACGCACTTTCAGATGCCAACCTGAGGACATCGAGCGTCTCGGACACAAGCTCGATGACCCCGAGTGAGTCGGGTGGATCGCACGCCGTCAAGGTCTGGGACATTTCCCGGCAAATTCCACCACTCGGGGTCGTGGTGTGCGACGCCCAATACGCCTGGTCGCTGGGATGCTGGTCGGCGATGTCCTTTGAGAACGCAGTGACCAACCCTTGCGGTAACTCTTCAGCCGCGTGCAATGGCATGGCGTAGCAAAATGTGAAGATAGGAAAACTTGCGCCCTGGGCCATGCGCTGGTATGCAATGGGCCATGCGGCCAGGGAAGGCGATAACGCTCGGGGCGATCATCGACGCGGCGCTTTGCGGAGAGCTCGACGAAGCGCGTGCTCGTCAACTCCACACGCTGGGCGCTGAGGCCGTCGCCCTGGTACTGCTCGCCATCAGCAAACGCGTGGTGGAGCAGAATGCACGCATCGCCGAGTTGGAAGGACAGTCCGGCAGCGATGCGTCGTCGCCGTCCACGCCGTCGAGCATGGTGCCGGTCTACGAGAAGCCCAGCGTCAAGAAACGGCGCAAGACGCCCGGCGCCCAAGAGGGCCATCCCGGCCGACGGCGCGAAAAGCCAAAGCAGATCACGCACCGACGCGAGCATCGCCTGAAACGCTGCCCTCACTGTGACGGGCCGTTGCAGCGATGCGATCGCACGCGCACACGGACGACCGAAGACATCCCCGAGACCGTCGAACCGGAGGTCACGGAGCATACGATCCATCGCGATTACTGCCCGAACTGCAAGACACACGTC
>JASFUW010000349.1:0-5799 GCA_050050135.1 Phycisphaerae bacterium | reverse complement strand
TATGGAGCAATACGTCCTCGCCTGCAACCGCACTGCGAGCCAGACCGCCCGCAACCTTGTCTTCAGTTCACCGTCGCGGGACACCGCCCCCATGTCGAGCAGAACGTCCGAGCCGCAGTTTACCGAAGCAGTCCGACGCGCAAAGGAGCACATACACGCCGGCGAAATCTTCCAGGTCGTTCTTTCCAGGCGATTCGACTTCACACTTCAAGGCTCTCCATTGGATCTGTACAAGAAGCTTCGCGCAACCAACCCGTCTCCCTACATGTACCTCCTCAACTTTGCCGAACTCCAGGTTCTCGGTTCCTCGCCCGAGATGCTGGTCAAGCTCGAGGGTCGGCGCGTCGTCACGCGACCATTGGCCGGAACACGACCCCGCGGCTCTACGCCCAATGAAGACATCGCGACAGAGAAGGACCTCCTGGCAGACGAAAAGGAGCGCGCAGAGCATGTCATGCTCGTCGATCTTGCCCGCAACGACCTCGGCCGTGTGTGTAAGTACGGCACCGTGCGTACGACGGAATTTCTGGACATTGAGCGCTACTCGCGAGTTATCCATCTCGTCTCCCATGTCGTGGGCGAACTGGCGGAAGGTCTGGACGCCTTCGACGTGCTCCGAGCCACCTTCCCCGCCGGCACCGTTTCCGGAGCCCCCAAGGTCCGCAGCATGGAGATCATCGACGAGCTCGAAACCGCAAGACGTGGAGTCTATGCGGGGGCGATCGGATACTTCAGTGTACGAGGCGACATGGACATGTGCATCGCCATCCGCACCATCGTCGTCCACAACCGGCGCGGGTTCATCCAGGCCGGAGCGGGCATCGTCGCCGATTCGGAACCCGACCGTGAGTTTGCTGAGACCCTGGCTAAAGCCAGTGGACTGATCCGAGCCGTCAATGCCGAAAAGGGCGCAGCATGATACTGGTCTTGGATAATTACGACTCGTTCGTTTATAACCTCGTTCAATACCTGGGCGAGATGGGTGTCGCACTCGAAGTCCATCGCAACGACAAACTCACCATCGACGCGATCCGCGGACTCTCGCCGTCCGCCATCCTGCTCTCACCCGGTCCCGGTGTCCCCACTCGCGCCGGGATATGCATCGAACTCGTTCAGGCTCTCGGCAACGAGTTCCCGATTCTCGGTATCTGCTTGGGTCATCAGGTTATCGGTGAGGCGTACGGCGCCGAAGTGACCCGAGCCGATCGGGTCATTCACGGGAAGACCTCGCTCATCCACCACGACGGACAAACCATCTTCGAGAACATCGCCTCCCCTTTCCCCGCGACGCGTTATCATTCCTTGCTCGTGTCACGTCGCGGCCTGCCGGACTGTCTCGAAGTCAGCGCATGGACCGACGACGGGCTCATCATGGGTCTGCGACACAAGGAACTACCCGTCGAGGGTGTTCAATTCCACCCCGAGTCGATCCTCACATGCGAAGGCCCACGCCTTCTTGCCAATTTCGCGAACAGATGCCGGCCCAACGAATCTGACGGCGAGTTGCACCCACCAGCCGCACCCGTTCGGTTGTCGTAGCACCGACGCGCAGCGTCGATACACGCCGTCGGCTCCGGCGTCCGAACCCCAATTCCCGAACGCTACTTCGCCTGGTCACTCCGCCTCGTTCGCGTGCTCCGAGTCCGCGCGCCCGACTCGAACAAGCGATCTCGGCGCCCCGTTCAATCCGCCGCCTTGACGCCCGCAAACCGCGGTCACTTGGCTCGCTCTTGACCTAGGTCAAGGCCCCTCCGGCCGGGGCATGGTAGTCTTGGACTCGTTGTCGAAGGAGCACGAAAGAGATGATCCGCCTCGTCAACCGCGTTATCAGACCGGCGAGTCCCGAGCGGATACTCGCGCGCGACCTGAGGACCCTCGCATCATTCATCCAGATCTACTGTGATGGCCGCCATCGCAGCCTCGAACGCAACACCCCCACCCTCAAAACGCACGATCTGGACGACATCGCCGCCAGACCCCTGACACTGTGCCGAGCCTGTCAGCGCCTGCTCACGCACGCTTTCGTCATGCGCGCCCGATGCACCTTGGACCCCAAACCGTCCTGCAAGAAGTGTCCCAACCATTGCTACGCGCCCAAGTATCGCGAGCAGATACGCACCGTCATGCGCTACTCGGGCAAGCGACTCGTTCTGCGCGGGTACGTCGGATACCTGTGGCACTTGCTGATATAGCGTCACACTTGACAGCTCCGCCGACGCACGCACGACATTGACCCCGTGTCCAGACACCCGCCGATATTTGGAGCGGACTTGCGCAGTTGATATACTGCGCTAAACGCGGCCGGTTTCCGTCAGAGACTTCTTGAACGTCGCGCCTCCGACGGCCTACCCGGCACGCGCATAGGGACACGTTCGACACGCGCGGCGTCAGCTTTGCCCGCACCATTGCGAGCCTTCGCGCGGATAGCACCGCGCACGAAGGGGGTTCAAGATGTTTGATTCCAATACGTTCTTTCAACGCTCCGCCTGCCTGATCATGGCGGCTACGCTCACGAGTTCCGCCGCAGCCCAGGTGACCTGGTATGTCGACGCCGCCAACTGCCCCGGCCCCGGCTCCGGAACACTGGGTGATCCCTACTGCGCCATTCAATCGGCCATATCCGCCGCCGCCGCCAGCGGCGATACGATCCTCGTGGCCCCCGGCACATACTCCGAGAACGTCGACTTCTCGTTCAAGAGCATCGAGACTCGAAGCACCGGCGGCCCAGCGGTGACTATCATCTCCGCAGCCCCCACCGGCAGCGCGCTGACCTTCGAGAACGGCGACTGCATCTTCGACGGGTTCACCGTCACCGGCGGACACAACGCCATCGGCGGCGGAGGCGTCAACATGATCCACAACGAGACCGTATTCACCAACTGCGTGTTTACCGGCAACAGCGCCGCGTTCATCGGCGGGGGATTCCTGAACTTCGGCGGACATCCCATCCTCCACAACTGCCTCTTTTATGATAACACCACGCAGGACGGCGGAGGGTTTTACAACGACCACGGCACGTCCACACTCATTAACTGCACCCTCGTCCACAACACAGCCTCCGGCGCGGGCGGCGGCGCCTACGTGAACACCGAGTCCATAACCTTCCACAACTGCATTTTCTGGGACAACAGCGATTCCGGTGGGACCGATGAGTCGGCCCAGCTCGACACCTTCGGTGGCACATTGTTCGTCAACTACTCCTGCATTGAGGGCCTCGATACACTTGCAGGCAACAACAACGTGGGTGATGACCCCTCCTTCGCGAACCCGGCCGCCGACGACTTCCGTCTGTCGTTTGGCTCTCCAGTCGTCGACGCCGGAGACAATGCTGTGGTCACGACAGCCACCGACCTCGACGGCCACGCGAGGCAGATCGACGATCCGAACACCACGGACACCGGCAGCGGAACACCACCCATTGTCGACCTCGGCTGCTACGAGTTCGACCCGCCGCCCGTTCCGACGGTGTCGACATGGGGGCTGGCCGTTCTATTGCTGACCACCCTCGCGGCGGGTTCGATCGCGATCCTTCGGCGTCATCCGGTTCTCGCGTCAGACTGACTTCCGACCGATCAGGCCCGACCGCCCGCGCTGCGGCCGCGCTCGGTTCAACCGCCGGCCTAAAATACCGGCCGACACGAGTCACCACGCCCATTTTGCATAGGAATTCCGCCGCGGACTGGCACCGCCTCGTTCTGTATCGGATAGTTTACCGATTGCGCACCGGCCCGGTCCGGGGTACGCCGAGCCCCACCGCATCAACCCGATGCCGGAATCCGTGTGGATTACCAGCCACTCGGGCCATGTTCGATGTTGTGGGGTGGGGATATGAGGCGCATCACATTCGCCGTCATTCTCGGTCTCGTTCTTGTTGTCTGTCCTTGGTTCTCTGGCTGCGGCGCCTTGACCGCGCCCGGCGAGCAAACCGTCGAAAAGGTCGTTGTGAAGGTCGAGCACGACTTCGGCCGCCGCCAACCGATCGCTTTCGGCGACAGAACCGTCACGTTTCGACCGGGACATATCCGTGTCACCGAAGATCCCCCCCCGAACCCTGACGAACAGGTCTCCCTCATCGTCGATGAAGACGATTTCACGATTCGAGTCGATCCGCCGGCCTATCCCGGCTGCCCGCACCTGGACAGCCCCAAGGACCACCATTTCGAGCTCATGCTCCACATGGCGCAGGACGGCGAGGACCCCTGTCTCTCGAACATCCGGGTCGGACCGATCGAGGTGACCATGCGCTCCGGCCGGGCAACTTTGGCCGAGGCAGCCCTCCCCATGCACCCGAAAGCCGCCGCCCTCGCACGCAAGGGAGCCTTCAACGTCTGCGCCGCCACCTGGGCGAACTTCCGCGGGTCCGTAAGTGTCAACAAGATGTTTCTGGAGTTCATCGCAAAACGCGCCCGCGAAGACGACTTCACCGAACTCTGTCACGTACCGCCCGGCAGCCCGCGCAATCGGCGAACGATCACGGTCGGCAAACGAGCCGTCCGACGCCACCTCGCCCATGGCGACCATCTCGGCCCCTGCGATCCACCCGACGAACCGCCGCCGGATGACCCCGGCGACGGAAAGCACCAACCCAACGGGTGTCCCGAAGTCGTCTTGGTCGCCGACGCAGGACCAGACCTGGTCGTGCAACAGGGCGAGACGTTCACCGTCACCGCGACCGCCGAAATCGTCCAGGGCGAATACACCCCACTCGGCCTGAGCTTCGAATGGGAACAGCTCAGCGGACCCGTGCTCGACGTCGAAACCGACGGACCCACCCTCACCGGTCACACCGACGGCGTCGAGGGCCTGGTGCTGTTCCAACTGACCGTTTCGACGCGTGACGCGTCCGCCACCGCCACCGATGAGCTGCTGGTCACGATCAACGCGCCCCGCCTCGAGCAGGTCGCCGCCGGACAATGGCACAACGCCGCGCGACGACAGGATGGCCACCTCTACACCTGGGGCATCAACCGCTACGGCCAGCTCGGTAACGGATCGATGACCGAGTCAGTGCATGACGTCGATACCGGTCCGACCGCCACCCTCTTGGCACTCGACGACGGCACCGCGTTCAGCATGGGCACCAACGCGCTCAGCGACTCCGCCGCGCCAGTCCAAATCGGCGGCGTCTCCAACGTGGTCGACGTAGCCGCCCTGTCCACCGGCGGCCTGCTGCTGGATCAGTCCGGAACCGTTTGGGGCTTCGGCGATGCCAGAAACCTGCAATGCGAGCTCGGCGGACAGCCCGATCCGACGGCCGCCGGACTCTTGGGGCCCATGCCCATCCCCGGTCTCCCGACGAACATCGTCTCGATCGACTCGGGCGACGAGCACGGCGTCGCGGTGGATTCGGACGGCGTGGCCTGGGTCTGGGGCTCGAGGTTCGGTTGCGAAGTGACCCCCGTCCTGGACGACGTCGCAGGCGTCGCAGCCGGCCAAAACACCTTCTGCCTCTTCCGTCGCGCCGACGGCACCGCGTGGGGCATCGGGAGCAACAACTTCGGTCAGCTCGGCAGCGGTACGACATTCTCCGACTTCAACAACGTCGTCCAGGTTCAGGGCCTCACAAGTGTCGTCCACATGGCCGCAGGTGAAGCTCACAGCTTGTTCGTGACAGATGATGGCACTCTATGGGCTACCGGCTGGAACCGCTATTGCCAGCTCGGCTTGGAGGAGGAGGTCTCACCCGCCACACCCCTGTTCGGCAACTTGCTGACCGTGCCCGTCGAGGTCGGGCTGGGAAGCGTCACCGCGGTAGCCGGCGGATACACCCACAGCCTCGCCTTACAGGAAGACGGAACC
>JASFUW010000348.1:0-5808 GCA_050050135.1 Phycisphaerae bacterium | reverse complement strand
CGCGCGTCACGCCGGCGCCGCTACGGTGTTTGTGCCGCAAACCTGGCACCGACGGCTGACGCCGAACGGTCCGGTGACGGAGCCGGACGATTTGTTCGTCCCGCTTCGCGTGATCGCGGACGCGCTCGAGGACGCGCTGCCCGGTCCTGCGGTGCCGCTTCCCGGGAACACCCGATGCCTTTCGTTTGTCAACGATACGGAGACCGTCCTGGCGATGTGGGACCCTTCGGCCCCCCCGGAGGGCAGGTCCTGCGGGGTCCAACTGGGCCAGGCCGACCGGCAGATCGATCTGTGGGGGAATGTGCGCGAACTCGGTCGCGACGGATCGGGTCGGCAGATCGTGCACCTCTCCCGTGTGCCGGTTTTCGTCTTCGGGGCCGACCGGTGGCTGATCGAGTTTCGTAGTGCGTTTTCGTTGAAACCGGACCACGTCGAGTCCGGCACGGAAATCGCGCGGCACGAGATCGAGATTGTCTACGGCGGGGACGACGCGGCGAGCGGGGAGATCATCCTTCAAGCCCCGCGGGCCTGGAGCTTGTCGCCACGCCGGTCGAAAATCAGCCTGCGGCCGCGGCAGACCGTCCGATTCCCCATCGAGATTCGTTATCCGCACAACGAGCCTGCGGGCGGAAAGCAGATCGTCGCACGCGTACGGCTCGACCAGTTCGGGTACCACGTGGACGTCCCGCTGGGGATCGACCTCGACCTCACGGACGTCACGGTCGGGGGCTCGGCGATCCCATCGGGCGACAGTCTCGTTCTTAGACACGTCGTAACGAACCGGTCGTCGTCGGTGTTGAGCTTCCGCGGGACGGCGGACGTGCCGGGCAGGCAGCGTCAGTACCGGCCGTTTGCGAACCTGGAACCCGACGAGAGCCAGGCCGTGGAGTATCGCTTTCACGCCGCGGCGGAGCTGGCCGGCCGAAGTGCGCGGCTCGTTCTGCGCGAACTGAACGACGGGCCTCGCATCCACACGCTCGAGCTGGACATTCCGTAAGCGACCGCCTGAACGGTCGCTGCAGCGTTTCCATCACGATCTTCCGTGCTCCGCCCGTGGTCTATCCGCAAGGCAGGGGGCACGACGTCGTCTCGAAGAAGTCCAGCCCCTTGAAGGCGTCGACGGTGGCGCCGATATCGAGAAAATCGATCGCCAAGTCCGGGTGGCATTCACTACCGCTCGGTCCGACCATGTCGGCCCAGGCGATCGGTGGAGCGGTGGGGGCGCTTTTGAACGCATCCACCACGGCGGAGATGTCGTTGAAGTCGACGGTGCCATTGGCTTCGGTCCACGCGCCGCCCACGAAGTCCCCGACGACGTCCCCCCACAGCGTGGTTGACGCGGTCGTCGCTTTGAGGGACAGCCCGAGTTCGCCGTAATCGCACGAGACGATGAAGGTCGTTTCCGGTACGACTGCGTCACCGTTTACGATGATGGTTCCCCAGTCGGTGTAGTCCTGGAAGACGGGCGCGGCGGCGAGCCGGCCGTCAGCCTGGACGTAGGAGGCGACGCACGACACATTGGGGTTACTCGGATCACCCTCGACCAACAGCGCCATGGGGCGCGTGTGCTCAGGGGCTGTCACCGTTAGCGCCCGACCACTCTCAGCCACGGCGATCGGTGCGGGGAGGTTACAGCCCCAAAAAACGGGGGGGTCTTCCGGTCCATCCCAGACGGCTTTGAAAAGGAGCCAGTCCGAGCAATCGACGTCCGTGTCGCCGTCGAGATCGAAGAAGTCGCAGGGCGGGTCGACCGGCGCGTCCGGCCCCTCGAAACACAGCTCGAACTCGGCGTAGTCAACCATGTCGACGAGGCCGTCGCCGGTGTAGTCGGCGTCGGGCAGGTCGACCTGAACGCCGGCACGGTCCGCGAGGAACCCGACCGCGGATCGTGTGATGCGCGTTGCGAGGTCATAGTCTATGTACCCCGGGTTGTCGATGTTGTCGCAGCCGTGATGCCAACAGGGATTTCCCCAGTCCTCGATCAGCAGAACGGCGTGAAAGCCGACGGACTCGAACGGCGCATGGTCGCTGGAGCCGCCGGAACCGCCGGACCAGCCGATGCCCTCGCCGTACATCTCGACCGCGAGTCCGACCTCCTCCATCAAGGGCGTGGACTCGGAATGCGTGAACAGAACGTCCACGCTGTCGGTCCCGATGTTGTAGGCGACCATATCGGCGGAGATCATGGCCTGGATGTTGTCGGCGATGTGGTCCAGGGCATAGCCCCACGATCCGTGCAGACCCTGCTCCTCGCGGTCGAAGGCGACAAACCGGATGGTGTAGTCGGAGGGGTATTGGGTCAGCACGCGGGCCGCCTCGAGGACCAATGCCACTCCGCTGGCATTGTCGTCGGCGCCCGGAGCGCCATGAAGCTCCCAGTCCGCGAAGTTGATCGAGTCGTAATGGGCGCCGATGACGTACTCGACCGACGGGTCCACGGTGCCGAGCTTTGTACCGACGACGTTGAAGTAGGTCTCGTTGTTGTAGACGAAAGGTTCGAGCGTTACGCTCAGCCCGTGACCGGTCATGATGGCCGCAATGTTGGCGCGGGCGAGATCGTGCTCCGGACCGAACCAGCGGTCGTCCCCGTCGTGCGTGTAGAGCTCGTTCTGGTGGACGTCGCGGTAGCTGTCGAGCTGGACAAGTGCGGCAGCGACGGCTCCCATCTCTGATGCTGACGAAAGCGACGCCGGTGCGACGGCGAATCCCAAGACCAGAATCCACCTGAGTCGGCGCGGTAGGTGCGTGCCCTCCATCATGTCGACCTCCTATCTAAAGAGGAAACGAATGCGTTCGGGTCTGCGGTCGGTCGTCCGGTGTGACCCCGCGGCTGCGAGGAGGCGGCTGGCGCAACTCCTCCCCAACTGTTGTAACACCAGTGTACCAGAATCTCGGGGGCTGCGGCAAGGCGTTCGACTGAGACTTCGGCGCGCTCGGCCGGGGCACGGATTACCCGCGTGTGACTTTCCGCGTCGGGGGCACGTCAGTAGAATCCGATGGTCTGCGATCCCGGGGCTCTTTGGGACGGTGGATAAGGGCGTCGACCGTATCGTGGCAGAAACTACCGCGAAAGGCACGGGCCCACGATGCGGTCGTATTCTCTTGAATGGATCGTGTGTGAGGTGAACGCATGAGAATTGATCCTGTGGTTCGGCGTGAAGGATCGCGATCACGGCGGGCCGGAACCTGTCTGCTGCTCGCGGGCGTGTTGATCCCCGTGCTCGCCGGGGCAGCGGCGGCGCAACTTCCTCCGGTCCCGGATCGTGGCGCGTCGGGCCCCGAAGGGACCAACACCCTGCCGGGATTGTTCGTGGAAAAGCCCATGGTGGACATCGGAGAGGTCATCGAAGGCGACACACCGAGCATCGAATGGGTGCTGGAAAACCGCGGGGACGCCGAGCTGATCATCGAGCGGGCCCACGCCGGATGCGGCTGCACGGTCGTGCGGTTGAAAGACGACGACAAGGTGATCCCGCCGGGCGCGTCACTGACGCTGAAGGTCGACTTTCACTCGCAGGGCCGACCCGGACGGCAAACCAAGGGCGTCACGGTTTTTTCGAACGATCCGGTCAATCCCATGCTGAAACTCAATTTCACGTCCTTTGTCAAATCGCTCTACAGGATCGATCCGAGGGGGCTCGTGAACCTCGGGAACGTAGGCCGTGGGACGGTCGCGGATCGATCCATCGAACTCGTCTCCGAGGCTGACGATCCGGTCGAGGTCCTGGATGTGACGGTTCCCGCGGGCACTCCGTTGGAATTTACGCCCGAGCCGTTCGAATACAAGGGAAAGAAAGGGTGGCGCATCCTGGCCAAGGTTGACGAGTCCGCGGCGCTCGGGACGATCAAGGAGAGGGCGAAGCTGAAGCTCCGGATCGGTGACGTGATCCAGAATCGGGAGGTTGCCTTCCGCGGGAACATCGTGGGTGACATGACCTGGACGCCGAAAGTGTTGGACATGACGCGACACACCGGCCGCGCGGGGACTCGGTTTCCGGCGTTGACGATCCGGTCCGCACAGGACCGCCCTTTCGAGATTCTGAAGGCGGATGCCGGGCCGTACTTTGACGTGAGCGTTCAAGCGGTCGGGCGTGACGGGCGGCGGAGCCGGCGGGGAGCGCGCTACAGTGTTGTGCTGACCATCCGGGACGATGCGCCGGCCGGTCCGTTCGGCACCGACTTGCGCGTGCGAACGGACTCGCTGGATCAACCACTCATCAAGGTGCCGGTCTACGGGCTGATCTCGCCGTTGGTGGTCGTTGACCCGCCGCTTGTCGTGCTCCGAGACGACGGTACGGACGTTGGCGCCCGGCGGCGCGTCAAGATTCAGGCGTCGCCGCAATCGAAGCTGAAAGTCACGGACTTGAAATGTGATCACGACGCTGTGCTTGCCTCCATAGACCGAGAGGCGCGTGCGCGGTACGATCATCTGATCTTCTTGACGGTGCGGTTGGGTCCCGGCGCGCCGGGAACGCCGGGCGAGCACGAGGCCACCTTGACCGTAAAGACCGACCTCGAAGGGGCGGAACGTCTCGAGATTCCGGTCCGCATTCAGGTTCCGAAAGATGGCCGGTAGAACGGGCCGCGGCATACGTGCCGCGGATATGAGGCGAGCGCGGTGACTTCGCAAGCGGGATCACAGAGCGAGCAAGACAAGCCTCGGATCGACTGGTCCGATCCGAACGTGCCGATCGGGAACGCGCCTCGCCTTCCGAGATGGCCGTTGGTCCTGATGGTCTGCGTCTGGGTCGCATGGCTCGGGTTTCTGCTCACCATGCTCGCGGGCGCATGACGCAGTGTGAACTACCTATTACATATTGCAGATTACGAATCCTGGTTTGCGGATTGCCGTTGACTCAAGAGAAGCCTCCCGGCCCCTTGTGGCCTGTGATTCGTAGTTCGTAGCTTGTGGTTTTTCGGGCGCGGGTTGCGGAGGCATGGACACGACCTGTCTGGAAACTCGAGCCGGCGTAACCACAACGCATACGCCGCGGTAGTTGCGCCGCGGGCACCTGGCGGCGTCTGGCGGCCGTCAACCAGAAGTGGAGAAGCCCACGGGATTGACCTTGCGAGTGACCTTGCCCTATAGGAGGCCGTTGAGAAAGGGTACAGGCACCTCGCCGGCGGCCACTCACGACTCCGTGGACGGGTCGTTGCTCGGAGCCAGTCCCCTTTTTCAACGGACTGATGGCGTGCATCGCTCGCGGTAGGGAGCGCACATGCAGACGAGCACAAAGACGACCCGGCCGGGCTCAGGCGGTCGGTGAGTGCGAGAGAGCAGCGCGAATGTGGCCCATCCTGAACGGTACGATCGTCAACTCCTTCACGGTGCTCCTCGGGAGTGTGGTTGGCGTGATGCTCGGTGCCCGTCTGCCGCAGCGCTATCAGCAAATCGTTCTCAACGGGCTGGGACTGGTCACCATCTGTCTGGGCATCGACGCGGGCGTGCTCCGCTTTGCGGACACGGTGTCGAAGTTCGGCCCTCAGGTTTCGGACGGGCAAACCTACGGCGCACGGGTCGCGATGGTCATGATCGGTTCGCTGTTGATCGGCGCGATTATCGGAACCGCGCTGAAGATACATGAGCGCATCGAAGCGACGGGCGGGTGGATTCACAGACGCTTCGGCGGCGGCAGCGCCGATGCCGACGGGGCTTCTCCGGATGGGGCGGGGTTTGCCGCGGGCTTCCTGACAGCCAGCGTCATTTTCTGCGTCGGACCGCTGACGCTGGTCGGGTGTCTGGAGAACGGGGCGCATGCGAACCCGAGCTTTCTCTACATCAAAGCGCTACTGGACGGGTTTTGCTCT
>JASFUW010000347.1:0-5822 GCA_050050135.1 Phycisphaerae bacterium | reverse complement strand
GTTCCCGCGCTCAACAGAATGAGTGTCATGATCGCGACACCCCACTCGGAGACGGTGGGGATGCTCTGACAGGCTTCGCCGATGCCGTCGTTGTTGATGTCGTCCTGATCGGGGTTGAAGTCCTCCGGGCAGTTGTCGCAAAGGTCGGGGAAGCCGTCGCCGTCGGTGTCCACGACTTCTTCCTCGAATAAGTCGAAACAGAAGTCGCAACTGTTCTCGATGCCGTCGCCGTCGGCGTCATCGTCGGCGTAGATCGGAAGCTCTTTGACCGTCGCGGGCCCCGTTGTCGGTTCGGTCTCGATCGTGAGCTGCGTTACATCGCAGACGTCCGCCGTCAACGGGATGTCGATGTCGATGCTCACCTCGTCGCTCTCACCCGGATCGAGCGAGACGTCGACGATGCCCGCGGCGACCCAGCCGAGATCGTCGATCCAATCGACGTTGATGGTGTCGGTGTCGTTGCCGTCGTTGTAGAACTTCATTTTGACCGTGTTGATGCCCGGTCCGACTTCGCACGGTCCTTTGACGATGAGGCAGCCGGCCTGTGACAAGGTCTCGCCGGGGAGGACTTCGGGCGTCACACCGAAGACGTCTTCGAGCGTCACGGTCGGTGCGAGGTCCACGGTGTCGGCGTAGATGGTCACGCTGTTCGGCGGGGTGGAGACGAGCGGGCTGCTCGCCGAGTAGGCCGTCAGGTCGACGGTTCCGCCCGGTCCGGCGCGAAGCTCGAGATCATCAACGCCGCGAACGTATGCGTCGCCCGAGCCGACGGGTGCCAATGTCCCGCCGCTCGGCGCGTTCCAGCGTGCGAAGCGACTTTCCGTGGTCTCCTCCGTCAGCGGTGCCGATCGACCTCTGCCCGGCGGGTTCTGCGACTGTTGCTGTCGGGTGACGGTTTCCCCGCGTATGCGATAGGTGTCGGCCCCGGCCATCTTTGCGGAGTCCGTGGTGTCGCGAGAGGTCGTCCGCTCGTAGGTAACGCCGTCATAGCATGCCTTGTCCGAGAAGGAGTAGCGGTAGACGTAACTCGACCCGTCCGAGAAGTTGATCACCACGCTTCTGGTAACCTCGGTTCGAGAGCAGATCTCCAGACAGGTCGCATTCCAGGTGGAACGGTGACACCATTTGGCGACAAAGATCGAGGTGGCGCCGGGCGGTGCGCCGAACGGAGGGCTTCCGGCGCCGGTCCATGCAAACTCTTCGTTACACCCCACGAGCGCCAGCAACCGCGATAAACTCGTGCCCACGGACGGGTACCGATCGATGCGATAGTCGTCTTGGTATTGCTCCGCCAGTGTCTGAGCGAAGGCGTGCGAGCCACCGGCAAGTGCGACACAGGCCGTAAAGATCATAAACCATGCGCTGGCGTTTGACCGCTGCATAGGAGGACCCTCCCTTTGTGATGATGAAAAACGTCCCGAGACACGAACATCATCGTAAGGGGCGCGAACGCGTTTGCAAGAACAAATCGCGCGGGCTCAAGGGGTGAACGGGCACGCGATCGCTGTCCCTTCACTCGACCAAGTGTGACTTCGACAAATGCGGGGGGACTGTGTTGATCTTAACCAGTTCTTAACCAACGCCGCGTCGTCGGAGCGCGGATGTCGCCCCGGTCTTGGCCAGAACGTAGATTGTCCAGGGGGCGACGGTGGTTTCGTTGACCCAATCGTAAGGTTCGTCGCCTCGGCCAAGGGGGCGGCATATTTCGAGCACCTCCAGACCTGCTTGGGCGTAGACGTCGCGGTAGGCCTGTTCCGACCAGAGGACGTCGGTCACGGGTCGTTTGTCGTCCAGGGCGGTCACGATGATCTTCACCTCATCGCCGGAGACGGCGTGTCGGTTTTCGGGAAAGTCCCTCGTCGAAAACGACGCCCATTCGTGGCGGTAGATTTCCGGCGAGGAGACCAGATTGATCATCCGCCCCCCCGGCCGGAGCACCCGCGCGACCTCGATGAGCAGCGTGACCTTTCTCTCGGCCGTCGGGATGTTGTCGAAGGTGAAGGCCGACAAAGCGAGATCGAAAGACGCGTCCGCAAACTGACTGAGGTCACCGTCAGGAACGAGCCGGTAGTCACCACCTGCGTCGAGGGTGCGTGCTTTTTGGATCATCTCCTCGGCGATGTCTGCGCCGATGGCGGCGAAGCCGAGCTGCGCCAGAAACCGCGTCGAACGCCCCGTCCCGCAGCCGATGTCCAACGCGTCCGACCCGGTGACGTTCCTGGACAGGATTTCGGGCAGGTCGCGGAAGGCGAGGTAGTAGGTTCCGGGGAACTCCAACCGGGCATAGGCGGAGGCGTAGGCATCGTCCTCGTAGGCGTTTTCGAAGGTCGTCATCCGAGGTCCACCGTCCGGGACCGACCAGGTACCAGCGCGTGCCGCGACGCCATCACCGTCCAACCTTGCCTATAAGACTCCTGAACCGCGTCGCACTGATGGGATGATCGGCGATCAAGCGTCCGTTGTAGACAATGTTGAAGATTCCATAGGGCGAGGGAGCGTTCTGCGCCTGCTTACAGGTCTTGAGTTCCTTGACTCGGACGCTGACGCCGAGCCGGTTGCATACTTCGAGGATGTCGCTCGTGAAACCGGCGATGCAGGGACATTGATCGGAACGGAAGATGACGACGCCTTTCCCGCAGCGGCGGGCTCGCTGGTCCCATCCGCCTCGAAACGCGGGGACCGGTCCCTCGCGGATTTTCTTGACCAGCAGCTCGTACGAGGGCGGCGCGGCATCGACAACTTCAAACCCGTGTTTCAGGAAGAGCCCGCTTGAAGCCATCCAGGTTCCCTTGCTGGTGACGGCTGCCACACCGTTGACCCCGGTCTCTCTGGCGTCTTTGATGCACGCGTCGAGCAGGACCGAGCCGTAGCCTTCGCTCTTGTACTTCTTGCGGTTGATCATGATGCAGTGGATGGTGAGATACCCCGGTGCGTCGATCGGACGCCAGGTCAATTCGCCGGGCATGTACTCGATGAATCCGACGGTGCCCTCGGCCGGTACGTGCAGAACCTTGAACCTCATGCCCTCGGCGAACCGCTTCTTCAGCCACTCCGTCTTGCGCCGGTGCCCCTCCTGCTTGCTGCTCTTGTAACCGCAGAAACCATAGTCGGAGACGTTGGACGGGTTCAGGTCGATGATCTTGACGTCGTTCATGCGGACCGCTCTCACCGTACAACGCGCATCAGGTCGACGACCGATTCGACACGTGCGGGCGTCAACGCGGTGGCCGCGCCATTTTCACCGCGGCTCGCGGGTTCTGCAAACTCGTGCGTGGGACGATCCGGATGTTCGGTACACTCGGTCGGCTGGCAAGACGGCCCAAGACATACTGTGGCGGGTCCTACGGGCTGCGGCCGGGAATGGTTGCCACGGACACGTCAGGCGGTATGATGCGGGCGTTCGGGCGGCGTTTCAGAGAACTACGGTCGGGGACACCTTTTTAGGAGCCGGAGAATGATAGATCGCAAGTCCGCGCGTCTGATTCCGAGCGTTGAAGTCCTGTCGCAAGGGCACGGTGGTGGATCATCAAGGCGAAAGCGACGCATTCTGCTTATCTTGCTGGCGCTACTGCCGCTCGGCGGGGTGGCAGGGTGTCCCATAGTACTCTTGAACTGCTGTCAGAACGTTCCGACGTCGGGAGACATAAGCGGCACTGGGAGCGGGTTCATTTTCGTTTGGCTGGCCGCAGTGAAGGATACGTACTATATGCCACTCCTCACCGACCCGCCGACCCCCGCGGGCGCCGATCACGGTTGCGATATTGACTTGAGAGTCGGCTACCAGTTGGTGGGCCCGAATGACGAGGCGTTGCGGACGTACGTCGACTTCCTCTTCCCGGAATTTCCTCCCGGTTCCGAAGTGCGCGAGGCCTACTTGAACTTGTACCATCCCTCGAACATGGGGGACGGCACACCCGACAACAACATGTGTATTCCGGGGACGAATGCGACAGACCATTGGGACCCGTGTGTGGACACGGAACCGCCGTTCACAAATGGCCACGCGCTTGCGATCCGGCTCAGGAGTCAGGCGTGGAGCGGTTCGGCGGACATTTACGACAAGGTGCAGGACATCCTGGACGGGACGACGAGCTTTGACGGCTGGGTCCTGTACTGGAACGAGAGCTATCGTAACAAGGACTTCTGGTCAAACAACCATCCCTCACGAACGCGTAACAGTCTCGGATTTGCGCCGCGACTCTTGCTCAGAGTGGAGCTTCCTCCCGGAGCGACGGCTGCGGACATCGTGTTCCCGCCGCTCCCTTCCGACAACGACCTCGGCGATGTCTCGCGCAGGCCGCTACTACCGGCCGCGACTGGCAGCGTTTTGATGATGTTAGTCGAGGATGCTGCCGACCGTTTGTCGCCCTGGCCGACGTCCTGGGATGTCCACCTGGGGTCCTGCCCGTGAGACAGGTGTGACAGGCACCGTCCGCGTCCGCGTGGGCATGGTCTTGGACATGCATGACCGGCAGCCAGTATGATTCATCCACTCGGAATAAGAAAGTGATCCGGCGTCCAGGCTAAGGAGAACCTTCATGTGCATCGGTGACAAGGTCCGGACCTACGCGCTGAGAATGCCGGCCCGCTTCCTTATCATGCTGTTGCCGTGCAGCGCGTTTGGCACAGAGCCTTGTGGTCCTGGACCGGGCGGTCTTGCGCCCGCGTGTGGGGGCAAGGTGTCGGCTGCCGCCTACTCGGGGCTGAAGGGCAAGCTGAAAGTCGTTCACGTCACTGAGCATAAGATCGACGGCGAGTTCGACAGGCAGCGCCGGTTCGGGAACCGGTGGCGCGTCCCGACAGAACGCGATCTGGCGGCTCGGGTGATCCGGCTGGCTGAGACGAATTTCGCAACGCCTGACCACGGCCCCGAGCGGTGCTGGGCGAGCAGTTTCGGGGACCTCATTGGCGAGTTCTGCAAGCATCGCGGGGATGATGCCGCGACCGCCAGGGTGTGGGAGACACTGCGGAGTGAGCATCGCAAGCTCTACGACGAAGTCCATCCGATCCTGCCCCACCTGCTGAACGATGCCCGCTTCGTAAGGGATGGCCCGGGCAACAAATCGGATCAACCGGACGATGGGTTCTACTTTGCGGAACCCGTCGAGATCGATAGCCGGCGCTATTCACAGGGCGTCACCCTCCTCTTTCGCTGCGGATCAGAGCGCGACGCCTGTGCGGCGATCGACAAGGTGAAGAAGGTCGAGCGTTCCATGGGGTTGTACAAGGACTGGAAAGGGCTCAAGTATCCGTACGCCTGGGTTAAGCTGGTCGACGACACGGTGTACCGCACGCCCGACGACCGGGTCGCCGTATCGGTTTTCCAGTACAAGGTCGGCGGGTACTTCGGTCTCGCGCCCAAGTTCAAGTTCGCCTTCCTGGAGGAATTCGCTGGCGGATACCTGCGCACGGTGTACTACTTTTCGAGCGGCGGGTACTTCAAATGGGCCTGGGGGGCCGATACGTACGTTCCGATCCACGACAGCAAGGGCGAGTTCGTGTGCCTGGCGATTGTCACTGCGATGACGACCAAACCGGCCGATCCCGAAAGCATGACGATCGGGAACGTCGGCAACCTGAAGTATTGGGCCGAGCGCGTGAAGTAGCGTCGGTCACGACCGCAGCTCGTCACCCGATGGCGCACAGGCGGAACATCCAGTCGCCCGCGAACACGATCCGTCTTTGAACGCCAGCGCGCCGGTCGGGCAGGCGTCTACGCATTCCCTGGCGGTGTGGGTTAGGGCTTCGGCGACGGTGCGATCAAACGGAACGCCGACCCGGACGTCGAAACCGCGGCCCACGAAGGTGAGACCGAGCGGTTC
>JASFUW010000346.1:0-5826 GCA_050050135.1 Phycisphaerae bacterium | reverse complement strand
AGGGTCCCCTTGAACCCAACAGCACCCGTTCAGGCGGAATATAGGCACCGAGGTACATCTTCTGTACGGCGGGTTCCGACGGAAACACGGGCAGTGTCAGCAACGTGCCACCTTCGGGAACGGTGTACCGAATCTCGAGAACGAACGGTGTGTCGGGCGTGCGGCCGACCAGCGGCACGAAGTATTCGTCTTCCCGACCGCGCTCCAGCGATACGGGTGTGCCGTTTATCCGCACCGGATCCGTGTCGAAACGGACGCCCTCGGGAAGCGTGACCTCGAGCCGCTGGCGTGCGCTCAGCATTCGGTAAAGCGCTTGCACGGAAAGCTGGTTGCTGCGCGTGACCACGGTTCTAACGAAGGCCCGCTCGATGCTGGACCGTTTGAGCTCTTCAAGCCGATACCGAGTAGCAAGGACGGAGAGTACCCAATCGTCGTGAAACTCGAATGCCCGAGCCGCTCCGCTCGAGCCGGCCGGCGAGCCACTTTTCAGCCAGGAGTCCGCCTCGCGCGCACCGTCCATCAGGTCGTGCGCCGGGTCGATCGGCCTGACGCCCGTAGGGATGTCGGAGTCGTCACCGCCCGTGGCCCGTAGGTCGATCGTTTCCGCCTTCGCCAGGACAATCTGGCCCCAAGCTCGGTTGACGTTCATGGGTTTCAAACGTGGAATGTCGATCCGGGCGCTCTTGCCGATTTCGAGCGGATCGATGTTCGTTTCCCAGGTGAGTGTCGCTTTCACGGCGCCCAGGAAGGAAGATTCGCCTCTAAGTCCCAAGGCAATGTAATCGTCGGCCAGGTCTCCGGGCGGTGGGTCGACTTTGGACTCCGTGATGCCCGGGATGGAGCTGAAGATCGAGTCGGCCAGATCGGTGGGCACGTCGATCCGCAATCGGTCGACGCCGCTGTATTGGATATCGTAGAAGAAGGTGGCTGCGTATTTGACCACGCCGGAGTCGATTCTGGCCGTCAGGAGCTGGCGAGCGGTAATATGAGGTTTGCGACGTTCAGCTCTTACGCTCAGCCGTGCGGGTTGTTCGGCGAAGGCGAATGCGAGACCTCGGTCCCGGTGCCGCGCGATCTGTTCCATGCCCTTGAGCGCCTCGGAAATCGGCACGCTGCGCAAGCCTTGAGATTCCGCCAGGCTCACACGCAGGCTCTTCGGTGCGAAGACCACCAAGCGTCCGGTGGCTCGCTCCACGGCATGTTCAGGAGTCCGCACGAGGCCGATCGGGACCTCGACGGAGTTACCGGTGGGCTTGGCCAGGTCGGGCTCACGGAGCCGTTTTCTCAAGTCAACGACGAGACCGACCTTGCCGAGGGCTTTGCGCCGAAGGTTGACGATGAGACGACCACTGCCCCCGGTGTCAACATGATAGCTCTCGATCGTGGCGGGCTCGAACGACGCGTGAGTCAGACCTCGTACCCCGCGCAACTGATAATCGGAGGGAAGATCGAGTTCGAGCCGAAAGACACCGGCTTTCTCGATTTCATAGAATACGTGACCCTGAAGTGTAACATGGTCTGGGTCGAGGTAGGTTTCGATGAACGTGTCCGTCGTGATCCACGGGGCAATCTTCTTGACTTGCAGTGCCAGATCAAAGGGCACGGCTGCGTAGCGATACCCCAGGATCCTTCGCGATGACACCGGCGCATAGCCTCGCAGCTTCGGGAGCTCAGCCGCGTCGAGCTGTTGCAGGCCGGTGCGACGGATGACCTCGACGCGCAGTCCTTCGGCGACCGTAACGGCCACCGTGCCCTGTTGTCGACCGACGCCGAGAGCGCGAACGACGGGGACCGTCACGTCATCGTCACCGTCCGACGCGGCGTTGCCACTGAAACGCTCCAGCTCGATGACCACGCTTTGCGATCCCCGAGCCGGCTCGAAGAGTTCAGCTTCGATCTTCTGTGTCTGGGGGCCTTCCGCTACGGACCACCTGCGGATGTTGGCGTCGAAAACGTTCACCACGTTCTGGGTCGCGGGCACGTCGAACGCGAGTTTGTCCAATGCCGCACGCGTCACGCTGTAGTCGAGGCTCACCGTCGAACGGACTACGCCTTCGTCGATTCGGACGTGCTGAACCGCGTCGACCGTCGCGAGCGCCGTAAGACCCGTAGCCCCTTCCGAACGGGGCGTCCACCCGATGCGAACCGATTCAGCCGCCCCCACGAACGCCAACACCACGGTTTCATTTTCCGGTGTGACGGACCTGCCTGTGCCACCACCCGGCACTTCCGTTGCAGCGATCAGCGGATGGATGTCGACTTTGACATCCCGCTGGGGGATGCGTACGCTCCAGCGGCTGACAGGCGCCCGTGGCGCCTCGAAGGATACGCTGTTGCGTCCGGGTGATTTCGTATACGCCTTGGCGTACTGGAGCACGAGCTCCACGCGCTGCGGTTTTGGGCCGGTTTTCTCGAAGAGCCATCGGTAACCGCCGCCGTCGGCTGGGACGATACGCGCCGGTTCGTTCGCGATGGTAGCCGACGTAATCGCAGCGTCGCCCAAACGAAGCGGCATCTCATGCCAACCCTCTGACAGTACTTCGGCGTGCACCTGAGCATCGACTCGGACGACGTCGCCGGATACGGTCGCGTCGCTCGATATCTCTGTGATCAGGGCGTCGACAGGCGGTTCCGCCTCAGGAGGCGTGGCCGCTGCGTGTCGCGCCTGCTCCCAGAGCGAACGGAATTGGGAGTAGGGGAGAAACACTCCCCGTCCTTCACGCTCGAAGACGTCGCGCAGTTTGTGGTAGGGGATGTAGATCGTCTTTTCCTTCAGCTCATCGGCGGTCGAGCCCGTGGCGTCGTCGCGGGTGTCCGGCCGGTTGCCCGGACGATGCTGCGCGATTGCCCGGACGGGGCTTGCCACCGTGACCGTCGCGGCCAACACGAGCGTCGCCAACACTCTAGAAACGAGTTTCAGGTTCCTAGAATCTACATGAAGTGTCATACCGGACTCCTTTGACTAGCGTTCCTGGAAGTACGACGCGGGGTCGGTTCGGGAACAGTGGACCCACGATTCACCGCACGAAGTATGAAGGGAGTAACCTTCACGCAATGATAGGACGCATTTGAGAAGGCTGTGGTTCCCGGAGCTTTCTGTAATCGGATGGTCACAAGCCGCGAGCACGCTCGGATATCGGGCGGTTCGCGCGGTGCTCCGGCGAGAGGGACCCGGCGTGTCATTTCTTCGGGGAACTTGATTCCTCCGGCACTTGCGATGACGAGTCGCAAGTGCGTCGACGCCGTACAACCACGACCGTCGCCGACTTATACCGTCTATAGGCATCGACGTAGCAGCTTACATTGGCTTAGACTCAAAACAGTCGCGCATCGCCCGACGCAAGGAGACTTTCGCCTCCATTCGATTGGACCAGAACCTGCGGCGCCGCGAAGCGTCGCTTGCGTCATCGACTTAGTCCGGCAAGGCGTTCGCATTCGACACACCAGGCCGCGTGCTTGGCGTACGAGGCGGAGCGTTGTGCTTCCAAGATCGGTCAGGGGACCGGATTCATCGTTGGCGCGTTGACCCGCTTGGACAACCGTTTTCAGTATAGGCACGCCTGGTGTCCGGGTCCGTCAGGTGACGCACGACATACTCTCACTCGCGACAGGCGGATTTGTTCCTCGTGAGCAGAGTCATCGGACATGCTGGAGCCCGACGGTGAGCGGTACTATGATGGCTGAGGGCGTTCGGCAAGTTGTCGTCGCCTTCACCCGACATCTGGTCCGCCTGTATGGTGGGGTGTCGGAAGAGAGTCTCAAACTGCGTTTCGTGGAGTCAGTGATATGCCAGGCTCGGCCGCTTACCGGTGTGCAACCTGTGTTGTCATGATCATGGTCGCGTCGATCGTCGGCGGATGTTGGGTCGGCGTGCCGTGTGGCGGGGCGACGGGCACGGTGTGCCTGCCGGGGACGTTCTGCAAGCTGGAGCCGGGAACGTGTGATGATGCGGAAGCCGCCGGGGTCTGTACGCCGGTTCCCACCTTCTGCACGCTTCTGTACGCACCGGTGTGCGGCTGCGATGGCATGACGTATGGCAATGAATGTATGGCGGACGCAGCGGGCGTATCGGTCGATCATGCGGGTGCGTGCGCCGAGGCGTGCTGCGATCCTGCGGAGGAGCCCGGCGTCGGGGATAACGCTCCTTGTTTCGAAGGTGCCCATTGCTGCGCCGACGGGCAGTGGCAGTGCAACCACGGTGATGGAACATCGAGCTGCGACGCACCCGGCGAAGTGTGTCAGGTGTGTGGTGGAATCGCCGGCCTGCCCTGCGACGAAGGGGAGTTTTGCAAGCTCGACGTCGGTGAGTGCTGTTGCGATCATCAGGGCGTTTGCACGCCGGTCCCCGATCTTTGCATAGAGCTCTATGCGCCGGTGTGCGGGTGCGACGGAGAAACGTATCCCAACAGTTGCTTCGCCGACGCCGCAGGCGTCAGTATCGATCATGAAGGCGAGTGCGAAGAGGGCGGGGGCTAGCGCGGGGGGCGCCGCAGATCGTGCCGTAGAGGGACCGAAAAAGTCCGGATCGGCCCCGAAAGCACCGCCAATGCTATCTGCTCGGACCGAGTTTTCAGCCTTTTTCGCTTGGTTCGTCCGGTGCGATGAGCGCGGCACGGTCCTGGGTGATCGGAAGCGCCTGGTCGATCGATCGCACGTGAATGTCGCGCTGGGGGAATGCGATTTCGATGCCCGCTTTGCGGAAAGCGGCGTCGATGGCCTTGTTCAGCTCGTGCCGCGTTTTCAAATAATAATCGATGCTGTGCACGAAGACGCGTAGCTCGAAGTTCAGCGAGCTGTCACCGAAGCCCATGAACAGAACCTTCGGCTTCGGATCGTCCAGCACATGCTCGTTCTCATGGGCGAGCTTCTGAAGGGTTTTCTCGGCCAGCTCGATGTTCGACCCATAGGCGATGCCCACCGGAACAATAACGCGTAAGGTCGTGTCCGACAGACTCCAGTTGACGACCTGACCGGTGACGAACTCCTTGTTGGGTATGACCAACTCCTTGCGGTCCCAGTCCGTGATCGTCGTTGCGCGTATCTGGATGCGCGTAACATCGCCGCTGATCCCGCCGACCGTGACCGTGTCGCCGACGCGGATCGGCCGCTCGAACAGCAAGATCAACCCGGACACGAAGTTCGCAAAAATCTCCTGTAGGCCGAACCCGAGTCCCACGGTCATGGCAGCCACGAGCCACTGCACCTTCGACCAGCCGATGCCGATGGCACCGAACGCGGCGAGTACGCCGACCACCATGATCGTATAGCGGGCGATCGAAGTCGTGGCGAATCGCCCCCCGCGGTCGAGCGGGAGCTTGTTGAGGATCGCGATCTCGAGCAAACCAGGTATGTTTTTCGCGAGAATGAGCGTCACGACGCTGACGAGGATCGCCAACGCCACGTGGGCCAGGGTGACATAGGCAACCTGCTGCACGCCTGGCGTTGCGGCGCCCGCCTCGCCGGTTGGCGTGACGGCGGGAACCGTATAAGACCAGAGCCTCACGTCCTTCATGAAACCCAGTGACGGTACCATGTCGATCCAGATGACCCACATGCCGATCACCAGGATGAACGCAACCGACGAGCGCAGGAGCTTTCGTGTCTGCTCGCCTATGGTAACCAGGTCCAACGCCGGTTCTTCAACCGGCGTCGAATCGGAGGGCGGCGTGGCCCCCGTCGCTGATGACTTGCCGGCTTTTTCCTGTTGCTTGAGCTTGGCCTGCCTGAGTGCGAGGTGTCGTTGCTCGACGAACAGCCACCGCACGAGCAGCGCATGGGCAAGCAGCAACCCGAGAAGGAGCCAAATGGTCTGTGTCAGCCGCTTGG
>JASFUW010000345.1:0-5849 GCA_050050135.1 Phycisphaerae bacterium | reverse complement strand
CAGATTGGTCTTCATCGGAATCGTCGCCTTTTATGTCTTGCTGGTTGCTCTGAGTGACATCGCCTGCCGCAATCGGTTTCGCCGTATGATCGAGGAAGCCGAACGGTCAGGGGGCGGTTGGCAGGAGTCGGGGTAATGAATGACATGCCGCAATTGATTGCCCAGGCCCCGGCGGAGGAGGTTACGTTGACCGTCGGCGGAATCGTCGTCATGGCGTTCAGCATCGTACTGGTCCTCGGGTTGCTGACCTTCTGCATGACGAGAATCCTCGGCGAACAAACGCCAGCGGACCACCACCACACGCCCCTGGACATCGACACGCATGATTATGATGCGTGATTCACAGGTAAGGTGGCGAGCGGTTGCGCCCTGCGGACGGGTCGGCCGGCAAAAGAGGGAGACGCGGTTTTTGCGTTCAAGGTACTCAAGGAGATAGATCATGGCAGACAGTGTGTACAAAGTGATCGAATTGGTTGGAACGAGCGAAGACTCGTGGGAAGATGCCGCGAAGCGTGCGGTGGGCGCGGCGGGAAAGAGCCTCAAGCATCTCAGAATCGCGGAGGTGACGAAACTGGACATGAAAGTCGACGACGGGAAGGTCACCGCGTTTCGTGCCCGGGTGAATCTGTCGTTCAAGTATGAGCAGGATTGACCCGGCCGCGATCGGCTTGGCGGGGACGTTTTCAAGGAGATGAACGAGTGTCCATATCCCGGCGGTTGATGCTGCTGACAAGCATGGCGGGCGCCGTCGCGGCGTGGGCGCCCGCGCGCGCGGACGACCCGATTGTACTCACGGGGTCGGGACGGATGATGTCGCTTGTCGGTGATCTGGCTGAGGCGTATCGCAAGGTACACCCCGACGAGCGTATCGACATCCGCACAGACGTCGACGGCGGCGGTCTCGAGGCGCTCGAGGAAGGGAAGGCCACGGCTGTGGCACTTGGGCGGGGTGTGACGGAACAGGAGCGCGGGCGAATGCTGCTCGTGCGGCGGGTCGATCTCGTCGGTGTGCCGATCGCCATGGACGCGGTCGTGGTGTTCGTATGCCGCGGGAACCCGCTGGAGGCTTTGACGCTCGATGAGGTCGCGAAGGTGTTTTCGCACCATGCGACCGCGTGGGAGGCACTCGGGGTCGCGCGCGAGGGGCGATTCAAGGTGCATGCGCTGAAGGAGGGGTCGGGACCACGGGGCGTCTTGCAGGCGCGGGCGTTGAGGGGCAAAGCGCTGACGAGCACGTGTGTGGTTCATGAAACGACGCGCGATGCGGTGACCGGGGTGGCGGGAGATTGGAGGGGGATCGGGTTCGGAGCAACGGGCTACTCGACAGGTGTCAAGGTTGTGGCAATCAAGGAGCGGCCGGACACCTTGCCGATCATGGCCACGGATGACACCATTGCGAGACGAGAGTATCCTTTGTCGCACTACGTGTACCTCTACTTCCCGGGGCAGCCGCAAGGACCCGCGCGAGCGTTCATGGCGTTTGTGGTGAGCGCGGATGGGCAGCGGGTGGTGCGGGCGTCCGAGGCGGGTTTCGTGCCGCTTCCGTTTGTCGGAAACTCCGACTGAGTCGCCGGCAAGGTCGGGGGACGTTATGGTGTCGGTGATGCATAGAACGCCTCCCATATGGCGTCGGCGAAGAGCTGGTGGGCGAACTCGTTGGGATGCGGGTCCAACGGGTTGACGATCAGGTCAGCAGTATCTCGCCCGGTCAAAACGGAAGACAGGTCGGCGACTTCAATCCCTTGCTGGTGGAAGAACGCGCGCAATTGGGCATGCACGCGCTGCGTGTCGAAGGTGTCGCCGCCGGTGACGAGAAACGGGAGCAGAGCGACGCGAAGGGTGACACCGCGCGCGGCGCAAGCACGGATGATCTCGGCGAGCTGGTGCCGGTGTGCGTTGAAGATGTCGGCGTCGGCGAAGCCGGCCGCGAGCCAGTCATGGTAGCCCGCAACGGTGTCAGCATGCGGCACCACCAGGCGGAAAAACAACTCATAGAGAAGGCAGGAGCTGTCGGGGTTGAAGTATCTCGGTTGAGGTGGAACGATGGGGTTGAAGGTGTCGTCTCGGGGCAGCAGTCGCTCGATGTCGTTGGGAACGTAGCACAGGAGGACCTCGTCGACGCCGTAGCGGTCGATCATATCGACGATCGGTCTGATCTGCTGGTCCGTTCCCCATCCGGGCTTGGCCACGTTCATCACCTCGACCGAGTCAGGTGAGCGACGGTCGAACCCGGCTTGAAGGCGATCTGGGAAGCGGTCGGTCACCTGCTCGATTCCCCAGCCGTAGGTGAAGGAATCGCCGACGCAGGCGATGCGGCGGAGATTCGGCGGATCGCCGGCGGTCCACTCGCGGTCGCGGCAGCCGAGCGTGTTTACGCGTGTGTAGAGCGCGAACCACCGTTGTGCGGGCAGGGACAGGCCGAAGGAGTCGGTCCGGACGCAGATGAATCGATAGTAACTCTCGCCGATGATGGCGACGGCACCCAACATGCAGGCGAAGACGAGGAGGTTTCCGAGGACGAGACCGGACTTGCGGTGTTTTTGCCGAGGGAAGAACCTGAAGAAGCACCAGGTGTGGAGGACGAGTGACAGGAACAAGACCCACCAGAGCACGTAATCGCCGAGGTAGCCGAAGATGCCCATGGCCAGCATCAGACGCGCTCCAGTGACAGGTCGAGGGCGACGGCGGAATGGGTGATCGCGCCGACGGAGATGTGCTCGACGCCGGTCTCGGCGATGGCGCGGACTGTCTCGAGGTTGACACCGCCGGAGGCTTCGAGTGACACGCGCCCGCGGAGGCCGGCGGCGTCGCGAAGGTTGACGGCGCGGCGGAGGTCGTCGGCCGAGAAGTTGTCCAGCAGGATCACGTTGATGCCGACGACCTTGAGGAGCTGCTCGACCTGATCGAGGGTGTCGGCTTCGACTTCGATGAACGTGGGCGGCTCGCCGGTGTGGTCGAGGCGGTTGAGCATGTCGAATACGGTCGAGGCGAGTCGAGCGGTTTCGATGCCTGCCAGGTGGTTGTCCTTGAGGAGGACGGCGTCGAAGAGGCCCTCCCGGTGGTTGGTGCCGCCGCCGCATCGGACGGCGTACTTCTCGAGCTTTCGCCAGCCGGGGGTGGTTTTGCGCGTGTCCAGAATCTTGGCGCCGGTGCCGGCGACGGCGCCTACGAACCGGCGTGTCAGCGTAGCGACACCGGAAAGCCGCTGGAGGAAGTTGAGCAGGACGCGCTCGGCTGAGAGGATGGGACCGAGGGGGCCGCGGATGGTGGCGAGGTGGACGGGGACGGGGTCGAGGTTCGCGCCGTCGACGGCGAGCGTCGTCCAGTCGATTTGGACGGCTCGGTCGTAGGCTTGGAGCACGGCGGGTGCGATCTCGCGGCCGGCGAAGGTGCCGGGCTGCTTTGCCAATAGCCGGAACGCAGCGGGGTGAGCGGGGTCGTCCATCAGCGCGGTTGTGAGGTCGCCCGGGCCGAGGTCTTCGGTCTTGGCCGACTCGATGAGGCGGAGGACGGCGGTGTCGGTGGCGATGTTCATGGCGTCGATTTTCGATGCGGGTGACCGGTAACGCAACGGGGGCCGCTGCCCGGATCGGACGCGTATTTTTCGGTTTCGCGCGCACGACGAAGCCACGGGGAACCGCGTTTTTGATAGCGCCAGGGCCGATTCTTGGCTTCGTTTTGCGAAAAAAACTTTGTTTTTCCTTTTCCTCCTTTGCTCCGGCGAGCGTGCTCGGTGCAGACTCGTCCCGGGTAATAACGTGAGGGGTGATCGGTGGGGATCGGTCCGCGGGTAGCGCGCGGAGGCTAGCGAGGAAGCGACGAAGGGGGCGGCGGAGTCGGATTGGGGATTGGGGATTGGGGATTGGGGATTGGGGATTGAGCGACGAAGCGACGCAGCGACGGAGCGACGAAGGGACAGAACGAACGCGACGCACGTCGAGACAGGGTCCGGGACGGAGGGAGTGAGGGGCGGAGGGACGAAGACGGAAGGATGAAGGATGAAAGAGGAAGGATGAGGGATGAAGGGAAGGGGGGGACAGAGCGACACAGGGACGAAGGGAGGAAGCCGCGGTGGGTCAGCCTGAGTTGCGTTGCTCCAATTCGAGAGCGCGAACGGTAAGCGTCATGAGTGCATCGTATGCGGCTCGGCGGACCTCGGGGTCGGGGTCGGAGGTGACAATGTCACGCAGCAACCCGGCGTCGAACTTGTCGCGGGCGAGTTCGAAATTGGCAAGTAACTTGCAGGCGCGTATGCGCAAGTCAGAGTCAGGGGACTCGGGGAGTAGGCTCAGTATGGGTTCAACGTACTCCGCGTCGCGGATTCGCCTGTCCTTTTCCGCAAGGACGTACACAGGCGCGGGGGCCACGAAGAGACTTGAGCTGAGCAACGCCCTGACGGCCTCATCCTTCTTACCCTCGATGAGCGCAATAGCCGTCCCTGCAGCGAATCGCACCTCGGCGTTCTCGTGCTGAAGGAGTTCGTTCAGGAACTCTACTGCGGACGGCTCACCAATGCGAGCGAAATCTAGCGCAAACAACATGGTGTCGCCCCAGTCCCATCCACTTTTCTTTGCGAGAGCAACCATATCTTTCACGGCGGGAGCGGCGGGCGCGCCGATCGTGCCGAGTCCCCAGGCCACCTCCGCCACGATCGGTCTGTCGAGTGTCAGCGCGGTCCGGAGGGTCTCCACGGCGCTTGGTCCCCCGATGAACGAGATCCCCCAGGCAGCACCTATTCGTACATCGCTCGGAGTGTCTTCGTCGAGGAGTAGCTGTTCTAGCGTCTTGAGTTGCTTTTCCCCTCCGACGTTCCCAAGTGCGGCAGCAAGCGCCGCAGAGGGCGTGGTCTGAAAACGCTTTAGAAGGGCCGCCGCAAGTTCATTGGAGTCTGGACCGTACAGTGCGAGGCCGTGGACAAAGACGTCGATGTCCCATGAAGGGTCGGTCTCCTGAAGCACCTTTTCGTAGTAGGCGATGACCTCTTCGTTGCCAGCGTCGATTCGTAGAAGCGCCCGGCAGTGCTCGCTTTTCGCCAGGCGGGTCCTTTTGGCTACGCGCAGGATTGCCGGGATCGCGGACTTGGCAAGGCCTTCATATTGTGCCAGAGCTTCCAAGGCTGCCGATGAGAGGTCGACGCCGGGGTCGCCGACTCCCTTCGTGAGCGCGGGAACCGCCGTGTCGGGGTCGAGGCGGATCGTGCCCAGTGCTTCGGCTGCCGCTCTGCGAACGCGTGGGTGCGACTCCGGAGCCGTCAACAGTTCCGCGATAGGCTTGACCACCGTGTCCTGAAGCGGGAGCAGATCGACGATACGTTCAATCGCAGCATACTTTGTCTCCCAATCGGTGCTCGGCGTGTGCAGCAGTTCCAGTAGCGCCGGGAGATCGCGATCACCCAGCAGCACACGCTTGGCGAAATCAGTTCCCGGATCACTGGCGGTCGCAACGGGCTCCTTTCCTTGAGCTAACGAGCCGAGGCCCTGACGCTCGAGGTCTGCGAGTCTGGGTTGTACTTCGCTTGCGAGTCGATCGGAGAGTCGCTTGTCGATCAAGTCATGAAGGTCGCGGTTTGTGTCATCCCTAACGGTCACGGCAAACTTGGCCGCCTCCTCGAGCAGTTTGTCGTTCTTGTCGGCACGGGACTCCAGGTTGGCGAGCCTCCCTTGAATCCTCGACTCGAGTGTCGCGATCCGGTTCTGGGAGTCCCGCGCATCCGCCAGGACACCTTCGAGTTGTTCTTGCGCGACCGCAGACTTTCCCACGGCCTCTCGGCTGGTTCGGTCGGCAGCGCTGCGCATGGCTTCAAACTCTGACTCGACCTGAGAGCGCACGGTTTCACGAATAATCCCCAA
>JASFUW010000344.1:0-5849 GCA_050050135.1 Phycisphaerae bacterium | reverse complement strand
CGGCGGTATGGAGCGGCGTACGGCCGCCTTTGTCTATCGCGTCGACAATCGCGTCGTTTGCGATCAGGTGTCGTGCCAGGACGACATCGCCGCTCCTTGCCACCAGGTGCAAAGGCGTCTTTCCATCGCTCCGTCGCGCGTTGACGTCGAGGTCATACGCGAAGAGCAGTTCAGCGACGCGGTCGCTTCCGGCCGCTGCTACCACATGGAGAAGGGACCAACCCTGGTTGTCAGCGGCAGCCAGGTCTGCCCCGTTTGCAACGAGCAGCTCCGCGATGCCCGTGTGATCCCGGAGCGCGGCCCAGTGAAGTGGCGTCCAATCCTCCGGGCCCTTCGCGTCGGGCGCCGCGCGATAACCGATCAGCAGTTCCGCGGTTCGCTCATGCCCTTGTATAGCCGCAAGATGCAGCGGTGCCCACCCTTCGACACTCGTCTCATCAGGACGCGCGCCCTCGGCGAGCAAGAGCGCAAGTACGCCGTCATGACCTTTGGCCGCGGCGATGTGACACGGTGTCCATTCGCGGTCGTCCTCGGCGTTGACATCCGCATGGGCACCGATGAGCAATGCCGTGGTTTCGACGTTCCCCGAATTCGCCGCAAGGTGCAGCGGTGTTCTGCCGTCGTGCCTGCGGGCGACGACGTTGGCACCCGCATCGGTAAGTCGTCTCATCGCAGCCATCGATTCCGCTTCAGAAGCCACGTGGAGGGCGGTCCGACCCTGGTCATCGACGGCGTCTATGACCGCCCCCTGCGCGAGCAGTAACCGGATCAGCGTCTCGTTTCCCGAGCGTGCCGCCACGTGGAGGGGCGTCGATCCATCCAGTGCCTTCGTGTCAACCGTCGCACCGCCGCGGAGGAGCGTGCGCGCCGTGTTTTCGCGCCCGGCCTCGGCCGCAAGGTGTAACGGTGTCCACCCGATTCGCGTACGGGCGTTCGGATCGGCTCGGTGTTTAAGCAGGCATTGCACGACCGGTTCGTGTCCGAGCTCGGCGGCGACGTGTAGTGCCGTCTGAGTGTCATTTCGCCTCGAATCGACCGCGACGCCCGCGGTGATCAATGATCGTACAGCCTCCCGATGATCGCCCGACGCCGCGAGGTGCAGGGGCGTCTGCCCCTTTTGATCTTCGGCACTCGCGTCGGCTCCCAAAGCGACGAGGCGCTCGACGGACTTCGCGCGTCCATTCAAGGCGGCTGCGTGCAGCGGCGTCCTGCCGAGGATATCCCGAGCGTTTGGCTGTGCGCCGGCTTCAACCAATAAGTCGACCACGTCCGCATGTCCGGACGCCGCGGCCAGGTGAAGCGCAGTTTGACCGTATTTGGCGGCCCGATCCGGCATGGCACCCCTGTCCAAGAGATGTTGGGCGACGCCGCGATGACCGTACGCGGCGGCCACGTGCAACGGCGTTCGACCGTCCGCCGCGGGCGCATCAACGTCAGCACCATGTTCGACAAGATGCGACGCGACCTCGTCGTGCCCGCGTCGTGCTGCCCAATGGAGCGGCGTCCAGCCGAGTTGCGTCCTGACGACATCGCGCTCGCCGGTCGCGGTCAACAGTCCAGCCAATGTCGATCGGTCACGAAGTGCCGCGAACTCGGGCAGGACCTCTCCCTCCGCTGTTTTCGCCATGACCCGGGCACCCGTCGTGAGCAGACGATCCGCGATTTCGGTATGCCCCTTCGCGCTTGCGACCTTCAACGGCGTCCATCCGATCTCGTCCTTGATGTTCACGTCGGCGCCTTTGGCGATGAGTCCCGCAACGATATCGTCGCGCCCCAGGTCAGCCGCGACGTGGAGTGGCGTCCGGCCGTCGGCCCCGCGGGCGTTGATGTCGGCACCCTTGGCGATCAGAAACCGCGCGACCGCGGTGTGTCCGCCGGCCGCCGCCTTGTGCAGCGGCGTTTGGCCGGACTGGTCGCGCAGGTCCAGTGCCAACTGATCGTCAATGAGCAGCGCGACCGCGGTCTGATATCCCTTCGAGGCTGCCAGGTGAAGCGGTGTCCAGCCGTCCCGATCGACGGCGTGTCGCTCGGCACCCTTCCTGAGCAGCATTCGCACCACCACGTCGTGACCCTTCGCGGATGCGAGGTGAAGGGGCGTCCAACCATCCCGCGCCTCGGCGTTGACGTCCGCGCCGTGGCCGATCACGAAGGCGGCGATCTGATGATTTCCGCGAGAAGCGGCCACGTGAAGCGGCGTCCAGTCGTTCGGCCCGGTCGCGTTGACGTTCGCCCCGTTGGCCACAAGAAACCGGACGACACGTTCCTGGTCCGAGAACGCGGCCTTATGCAACCGCGTTTGACCTTCACGATCAACCGCGTTCAGATTTCCCCCGGCGTTGACGAGCGCTCTCGTTTCGTCGAGCACCTGCGTCTCGAGCCTCTGCGCGAGGTCCGGTACAGGTGCGGCGGCGTCTCCCTGCGCTTCCTGCGCCTGGCCGGCGGCCGCGACGGCGTAGACCGCGAGCCCAGCGGCGAATATCGCTGCGCGACCGATCACAGCCTGTCTGGCGACGCCGATCCCGAACCGGGCGATCCCTTGTCCGACCATGCCTCGTGCTCCCGTCTGGTACTATGAGAACATCGGCGAACGAGACACCGGTTTACTACTTTCGTGCGACGGAATCAAAGCCAGACGGAGCAGACGGCCGGTCGCGGATGCCCCCGCTTACCACGCACGCGGTACTAATCGACTCCGCACACGTCGGGTGTATTCCGGGTAACCCTCGAGATTCTCGAACATGAAACGGTCTTTGGCGGTGAGCCGCGACCCCGGCCCGCCGACCGTTGGCAATAAGAAAAACGGGTCGATCTCGGAATGCAGGTGCAACTGCCTACGGGTGGTCGCCGTCGCATGCGCCTGGTAGACTGGCGTATTTGCGTGCGCAATCGCTTATTGGGGAGCAGCGCCCCCGGTTCGGGTGATAACGGATGGGTGTTGAACCAGCATGAGCCACTACCGCTTTCGCTACTACTCGGGCGCCGCGGACGCGGAGCGGCAGTATGACCTCTGGCTCCGGGCGACGGAAGGGCTACCGCGAGCCTGGCGTTCGAATATGACGAACGTGCGTCATTGTCTGAAAGGAGCAGAGACGCACCCGCAAGCCCGTATTTATGCCGAGAACGCCGGGGGCGAGCTTGTCGGCTACATCGGGACTCATGCGCCGTTCGAGTGGTACCCGGGCGGCTGGACGCTGCCCTTCGGATTCCCTTGGACCCACCCGATCGACGAAGAGCTCGAGAGCTCACTGTATGCTCGAATGATCGAGATCACGCCGAGGACCTACCCTGGTCACCACAGGAACCTGTACATTCAGCGATTCCGCGAGTCTTGGGTGCGTCACATCGCGTTCATGTTGTTGCGGGGGTGGCGGCGGAAATGGCGCTACCCGATTCTGTCGTGCCGAGTGGATGCCTTCAAGCCGGGTCGCGAGGTCGCACCCCGCCCGATGGAGCCGGCCGATCTGCCCGCCGTCTGCGACTTCGCGTCCTCAGATTCTCATGTTACGAAAGACGTCGAGGTCAACGCGCTGCGCCGCGAATTTGACGAGGGATGGCTGGACCTGTCGTCGGCCTGGATCGTTCCCGAGACGGGAGCGTTCGTCCTCGACGTTCGACCGCCGTGGGCCGAGGTCAAGCTCTGCCACGCCCGCCCAGGCGACGCCTTCGATACCATGCTGCGTGCCATTGCGGCGACATCGGCTAAGCAGAACGTATCCGAGATTTATTTCACGCTTGACGAGATCGAGTCAGAACGTCATCGCGCACTCGTCGACCGCGGTTTCGAAGAGGTCGATGCCGGCGTGTATCTCGTCCTCGAGCTAGAGTCCATCCCGGAAGGCCGAGCCTAGCGGCGGAGGGCGGAACCCGCGAGCGGGCTATTTCCGTGCGACGAGCGCCAGTCTCTCGGCTTCGTGGTCGTAGGGTCGGCCATCCAGCGAACCGCAGGCGTCGACCTGAACGAAGCCGACCTTCAGCAGGAGCTGCTTCAGCTCGGACGCGGCGTATAGCCTGAGTTCGAACTCACGTTCCACGCGCCGGTCGCCTTTGATCAAGATCCACCGCGCACACAGGCGCGTCCAATCGGAAGACAGCTTGCGCTCTTCGAGAAAGAGAGTGCCGTCCGGTAGTCGCTGCCAGTCGAACGGTCGAAAGATCCGGGCGATGACCTCCTTGCCCATCAGCTCGATGATGAACGCACCGCCCGGCTTCAGGCTCGCGCACGCGTTCGCTGCGACACGCTCGTCCTCCGCGCGGTCCTCGAAATAGCCGAAGGTGGTGAGCAGGTTGACAACAAGGTCGAACTCGCCGTTGCGGCGAAACTCGCGCATGTCCGCCTGGACCCATTCCGCGTTAAGCTTCTCGTGCTTCGCCTTGTTGACCGCCTGATCGAGGTAGGCCTGCGTCCGGTCGACGCCGGTCACCCGATAGCCACGACGCGCAAATTCCAACGCATGTCGGCCGACGCCGCAGCCGAGATCGAGGATTGCTGCGTCTTTCGCCGGGTTGGTAAGGGCGAGCACCCGGTCGACGTCCACCACGGCCTGGGTCCAACGCTCCTCGGTGAACACCGCGGCTTCGGTCTCGAGCCAGAACGTGTCGTCCTCATGCCACTCGCGCTGTGGCATTGATGGCCCTTTCGTTTACGCACCGGCTGCGGGCGGCCACAGCCAACCGAAGATCAAGCCCGTCAGCAACCCGTACACGACGTTGTCGAGGAAGTCGGTGAACATGAATCGCAAGGGCTTGCCCAGGAAGATCCCGCCGGGAAACGGCCCGGCACAATAGCCGAGAATCGCCGTGGCGCCGGCCACGCGAAACACGGGCATGAAACCCGCACCCAGGTCCTCGGCACGGAGCGTGATGTACCCGACGAAGATGCTGATCACCAGGTACACGATAAAGACTCCCAGAAGGTTGGCCATGAAGTTCGGCTGTTTCGCGAGGACGTTGATGCTTCCCCACGGACCTTCCTTATACCGTGCCTGGAATTCCGGGGATTTCATGTCGCCGTCCCCACATCCAGGCCACATGTAGGTACCGGGGTCGAGGCCCAGTTGTTTCAGGTGGTCCGTGAGGGCCTTCTCGTTCGGAAGCGTTTTGATGTCCTTCTTGTGATGCGGCAGGACCATCCACGCGAGTGAACTCGCCACGAACACGGCGACCGCCGACACGATGATAGGAAGCCAGAGTGGCACGAGCATCTGCATGATCGATTCTCCCAAAAGGCGTATATTTGCACGCTTGACGCTAAGGGCCCGCTCAATGGCGTCTTCGACTGAGCTCAGCCGAACGTCCGAGAGTGTAGCCCGATCGTGACCGAGGGGCCAGCCCTCGTCGAAGTGCAGGTCCCCGCGTGCCCGTGCCCCAACCCCATCACCGGACCGAAAAAACGTCTTCGACTGAGCGGCTCGACCGAGTTCGCCGAGGTCTCGCCGGAGTCTCTGCAAAACGTTCCCGATGAACAACTCACAGGATGGTATGAAAATTGTCCGATAGAACGCCCGAGGGGACGGGGTGTCGGCGGGGCGACATTTGAGCGAGGTGCCCGGTTCATGCTTCGTCTCAAACGACAACTTCGAAGACTGCGCGCTCGCGTTTCGATTCCCGGCTTGCTGGCAGCCAGCAGCGAACGCAGCGTGATCTCGCTGGTGTCGGGCCTGAACGCGGGCTGTGCGATTTTCACCATCAGCCTGATCGCGTGGCTGATCGATCTGCCGTTGCTGTTTCCCGCGCTGGGCCCCACCGCGTTTGTCTTGTTCTCGCAACCCTTCTCTCCTGCCGCTGCGCCGCGCAGTGTCATCCTGGGGCACGGCGCCGCCATCCTGACCGGTTGGGCAAGTTCGCTCCTG
>JASFUW010000343.1:0-5855 GCA_050050135.1 Phycisphaerae bacterium | reverse complement strand
ATGTATTCGACCGGGATCGAGAGTTCGGCACAGTCGACGAGGTTCTGCGAGGTGACGTCGCTCCACTTGAGCGGGGCGGTGGGGCAGCAGGAGAAGACGGTCAGCGGTTTTTGCTTCAGGGCGTCCGACGTTCCACGGACCGCGAGCTGCAAGTCGCGCATGACGTGGAACGCGTCGATGGTGAAGGTTCCGGTGACGACCGGTTTTTCGCACAGCAGCAGGCCGAGATACAGGCGGTAGCTGTCCGAGATGTTCTGGTGAACATCACTCGGGATCATGGCTGTGCTCTGCGAGGCGAGGTGGTCGAGTCGACTCACGAGCTTCGCGTACTTGACGTAATCCAGCGAGGTGGGCGGACGGATTTTGTCGGAATCGTTGTCCAGAATGTGGATGGCCGCCGAGCCGGGCGTGAAGTGGACGTTGTGCCCGGAGAGATCATGGGTCTGGTTGCCGAGGACGTCGAACAGCTTGAACCCTTTCGGCGCCGCACTCAGCGCCTTGTCGATCATGTCGTCCGTGAGGAAAACGCGCTTGCGGTCCTCACCGACCTTGGCGCCGTGGTCCGAGAGCATCGAGACGATGCCGTGGTTGTTGATTTCCACGCCGATGGTCCGGAGGATGTTGCGGGACTCATCGAGGATCTGCCCGATCAGCTCGTTGCTAAGGAACTTAACCACGGGTCGCATGCCGTCAATCCTCCCGTCTGAAGCCGTGGGGCGGCACATGCGTCGCGCGCCCAGAGCGAGCAGAACCAAAGTGGCCCGCGCGGTGCGCATTCACGCTTGTCGTCAGATCCGGACCGCGCTCGCCACTGACTCCGGGCGAGATCATACCAGGACGGTCTGGCGTGTGCCACCCCGAGGTGAATCCAATACTTAAGCTTGGAAACGGGTTGCGGTTGCGAGGCTGTTGAAAGAGGGCACAGGCACCTCGCTGGCGGCGACTCACGACTCCGTGGAAGGGCCGGTGCTCGGAGCCGGTCCCTTTTTTCAACGGACTGTTGAGGGTCGTGAGATTGCGTCTCGGGCGCGTGCGCTCGTCAGCCCGGCGCCGGACCGTGCGGATACATGTTATGTGAGTCGGTCCGCTGTTTTTGACGAGCTTTGCCGAGTCGTTGCCGCACTCGGGTCCCGGGCACGCTACGTGATCGCCGGCGCAGCGCCGGGCGGTCAACGCGGCGATGGCTCTGATGTAACCGGGGCGCTGAGGCGCCGGCGCTGTCGCCACGTCGTTGCCGCGTGACGTGGCGGCACCAGCCGGCGCCAGAAATGACGGCGGCGCCCCTTGCGGTCCGCGTCGGATTGCGGCAAATAGGGGCACGCGATTTGCCGCCCGTTGTCGTGGCGGCGGATCGTGGAACGAAGGGTCGGAGTCCTTCGGCTTCCCACCGCCCACCGCCGCAACCGGCGGATGGAGGCGGGGCTCTTTCGGTTTCCCGCTCGGCGTTCCGACCCGCTTTTGGAGAAGACTCCGGATGTCACCCGCTAAGATGAACAGGACGGTATGGGCTTCGTTGCTGCTGGCTTGTATGGCGATTGACGTGCTCGGCAGCCCCGGTGTGCAGCGCGATCGATTCATCTCCCGCGCACGTCAGTTGGTGTTCGAGGGGCGCCGCGCCGGCGAGGGTTATTTCTCGCCCGACGGCACGAAGATGATCCTGCAAGCCGAGCGACACCCCGGCAATCCGTTCTTCCAGATTTACACCCTGGACCTTCAGACAGGCCACAGTCGACTGGTCTCGCCGGGTGTCGGGTACACGACATGCTCTTTCTTTAGATCGGGGAGCAACGAAGTGCTCTTCGCCTCGACGCACCTCGACCCGCAGGCTCGGGACAAACAGCGCCGCGAGTACGAAGAACGTCCGAATCGGGCGAGCGGGCACTCGCCGTTCGTATATGACGAATACTTCGACATTTTCGTCTCGGACCGGCGGGGTCGAAACCTGCGACGCCTGACGGACGCGCTCGGTTACGACGCCGAAGGGTCCTACTCGCCGGACGGAAAGCTCATCGCCTTCTGCTCTCTGCGGAACGCCTACCCGCTCGAGAAGCTGTCGGAAGAGGAACGCGAAATCTGGGAAAAGCAGCCGGAGTACTTCGGCGAGCTGTATCTGATGGACGCGGACGGGTCGAACCAGCGGCGGCTGACCAACGACCCCGGGTACGACGGAGGTCCGTTTTTCACACCGGACGGTGAGCGTGTCATCTGGCGGCACTTCGAGGAGAGCGGGCTGATCGCGGACATCTACACCATCAAGATCGACGGCACGGACGTCCGCCGCCTGACGGATTTCAAATCGATGTCCTGGGCGCCCTACATGCACCCCTCGAACGAGTACGCGATCTTCGTGTCGAACAAGCTGGGGTTCACCAACTTCGAGCTGTTCATTGTCGACGCGTTCGGGAAGAAGGAGCCGGTCCGGGTGACCTACACCGACGGCTTCGACGGGTTGGCGGTCTTCAGTCCCGATGGTGACACGCTGGCGTGGACGACCAATCGAACCACGCGGGAGTTGCGGACGGGCCAACTCTTCATCGCTGATTGGGACCACGAAGCGGCGCTTGCAGCCGTCCGGGGAGCCCCGCCGCGCGGTACGCCCGAGCCGGACCCGAGCTTCGACCGCCCGCCGAAAACGACCTGGCCTGACGGCGGGCCGCCACCGGTGGCGACGGGGTTCGATGCGCGGATCGCGGCGGACGACCTGTACGAGCACGTGCGATTCCTGGCATCCGACAAGCTCGAAGGGCGCATGACCGGTTCGCCGGGGACCCGCATGGCGGCCGAGTACATCGCCGCCCGATTCGAGGAGGCAGGGCTGCAGCCGCTCGGAGACAACGGCACGTTCTTCCAGGCATTTACCTTCCCCGCGGGTATCGAGGTGGTGCCCGACAAGAACCGGTTCGCGGTCACAACGCCTGATGGCAGCGAGTCCCGAGTCTTCGAGGTCGAGAAGGACTACCGACCGCTTTCGTTCAGCTCTAATGCCGCGGCCAAGGGCGAAGTCGTCTGTGTGGGGTACGGACTGGTCGTTCCTGCGGAGGCGAACAAGAAGAACTATGACTCCTACGAGGGCGTTGAGGTGGCGGGTAAGGTCGTGCTCGCCTTCGACGATGTTCCGATGGGGATCGATACGGACGAGCGCATCCGGCTGAGTCATTACAGTAGTGCGCGATACAAGGCGAAGCAGGCGGTCAAGCACGGCGCCGCCGGATTCCTGCTCGTCGTCGGTCCGAACACGCCGGGGGCGGGTGAGCTTCTGTCGCTGTCGCGTACGGGTAGCGACGCGGGGATCGTGGCGGCCTCGATTACGACTGAGGCGGCGCAACGACTGCTGGAGGGCACCGGGGCAAAGCTCGCCGAGCTGCAAACGATGCTCGACAAGGGAGAAATCCCCGACCACTTCAATCGCCTGAAGCTCGCCGCGCACGTCGATCTGAACATGTATCTCGCCCGCAAGGAGGGAAAGTGCCAGAACGTCGTCGCTTTGCTGCCGGGTGTCGGCGAGGGCGAGATCGCGGACGAGTACGTCGTGATCGGGGCCCACTACGACCACATCGGGCACGGCGAGGCGGGCGGTTCACGCGCGCTGGCGGGGGAGGAAGGGCAGGTCCACAACGGTGCGGACGACAATGCATCGGGCACCGCGACGCTTCTGGAGCTGGCGGCGGCCTTGGCTGCCCAGCGCGACAATGCCACAGCGACCGGGCAAAAACGGAGCTTGATCTTCGCGGCGTGGTCCGGTGAGGAGATCGGCGTCGTGGGATCGACCTATTTCGCGCGCCATGCGCCCTGCCCGCTCGGGCAGTTTGCCGCGTACGTCAACTTCGACATGGTGGGTCGATTGCGTGATGGACGACTCATTCTTCAAGGCGTCGGATCCTCGCCGGATTGGCGTCGCTTGATCGAGAAGGTGAACATTCGCGTGCCGCTCGCACTGGTGCTCCAGGATGATCCCTATCTGCCGACCGATACGCACGAGTTTTACCCGGCCGGCGTGCCTATTCTGGCGTTCTTTACCGACGTCCACGACGACTACAACAGGCCGACCGACGACGCCGACACGTTGAACTACGCGGGGATGTATGAGATCGCTCGCTTCGCCGGCGAGATGGTGGGCGAACTCGCCGCGCGTCCGAGCCGCCCGAAGTATCGGAGTATGGAAAGCTCCGCGCCGAAGGGCAGACCGACCGGGCGGAGGCGTATCTACACGGGCACCGTCCCCGACTTCGCCGCAACCGACGTCCCGGGAATGAAGATCAGCGGCGTCCAGGGTGATAGTCCGGCGGACAAGGCGGGGCTGATCGGCGGGGACGTGATCGTCGGCATTGCCGGACACGAGGTCGGCGGGCTGGAAGACTACGCGGTGATCCTGCGTGCACTGAAGCCGGACGAGACCGTGGAACTCGTGATCCTTCGCGACGGCAAGAGGCTGCAACTGGAAATCACGCCGACCACGCGGAAGTGAAGCGTCGGCACTGAGCCGCGGGCTTCAGCCCGCGCGGTGTCAAAGAGCAGGCACGTTCGCACTCGCGCGGCTCGCGGTTGAGCGCGATGCGCAACCCACTCGTTCTCCCCGCATCAGGGCGGATGAAAGGTGGTTATCGCCGCGCCAATGCGAGGCGAGCACCCAATCCGATGATGACGGCGCCCGCGACGCGGTTCAACGCCGTGCCGAGGGCCTGCGTTCGCCGAAGGACATCCGAGACCTTGCCGCCGAGCAACCCGAGAATGATGCACCAGGTGGTGCCCGTCGTAATGAAGATGAACCCAAGCAAGAGGAGCGGAAGGACCGTGCGGCCTGCCGTCGGATCCACGAACTGCGGGAGGAACGCGAGAAAGAAGACGGCCACCTTCGGGTTCAGCACGTTGCAGAGCATCCCTTGTGCGAAGATCGTCCATCCGCTCGACGCGTTTTCATCGGCGAACCGACCCGCACCGGTGTCGACCTTCGACCGCATCATCGAGATACCGAGGTAGATCAGGTAGGCGGCCCCGATGTACTTGACGACGAGGAACGCCGTCGCCGATGACCACAGGATCACCGACAGACCCATGGCGGCCGCGAACGTGTGTACGAGCGATCCGGCGCCGATCCCGAGCGCCGAGAGGACGCCGGCCTTTACACCCCGTGCGGTTCCCCGTGCGAGGATGTACATGGTGTCGGGACCCGGTGTGAGGTTCAGCAGGATCCCCGCCAGTACGAACGTCAACAGATTCTGTGTGCCAAACAACCTCGCCTCCTACGATGCTGTGGACTGAAAGCGGCTCCCCGATAGTTGCGCAGACTTCCACCGGCGCCGGCCCGTCTTGGGTGTACGTTTCACGTCGGCACGTTGTTCCACTTTTCTCGCCCGCCGGTTCGGACGACGCTTCGCTGACCTTTCAATCCGCACGCCGTGCCTCGACGATGGCGTTCAAGACCGTGCAGCGCGTGAGGTATTCGCTTCGGAGCAGCTCGAATCCGGCGCGTCGGGCGGCGTCGGCCATCTGATCGAGCGTGTAGTTTGCGCCATCCGGGATGTGCAGGCCGAACAGACCCGCGCGCAGACGGATGTCGGGTCGGGGGTCCTCCGGAAACAGGTCTGTGATGATGAGGTGTCCGCCCGGTTTCAGCGCGCCGTGGACGCGTCGAAGGATGTCATCAATCATGGGCGGCGCTTCGCCGCGCAGGACGTTGGAGATCAGTGCGGCGTCGACCGGTCCGGGGAAAGGACCGGTCCGGTAGTCGTGTGCCTCGACCGTGATTCGGCCCGTCATGCCGGCCGCTGCGAGGAACGGGGCGGCGAGATCGACAGTCTCTGGCAGGTCCAGAACGCGTGACGTCAACCGCGGGTACGCTTTGCAGAGCGCGATGG
>JASFUW010000342.1:0-5857 GCA_050050135.1 Phycisphaerae bacterium | reverse complement strand
CGGTACGCTAGTGCTGCGTCAACTGTATTTTTGCGGGTAGCGAGCGGCCTCTTTCCGAGCCGCGCCCGTGAGGAAGCGGTCTTCTGGAACCCGCAAATTAGGGCGTGACCGTGCACTAGCAGTCCGCTGAACAAGGGGACTGGCTCCGAGCAACAACCCGTCCACGGAGTCGGGAGTGGCCACCGGCCAGTTGCCTGGACCCTTTTTCAACAGCCTCCTAGGCGGCATAATCGGGCGGTTGCGACCCAGGCGCGGCGTCCCGCTCGAAACAGGGACTCACGAACCGGCTTCGACCCATGCGTTGGTTTGTCAGACGCGATCTCGACGGGTTCTTCGGCCTCTTTGTCGACAACCTGGTTCAGCTCCTGCTCATCGTGGCGCTGTGCGGCGAGCTTTGCGGGATGTCCGGAGACGGGGCGCACTACCTGTACGGGCGGATTCTTCCCGGTGCGGCCGTCTCGATCCTGTTCGGAAATCTCTTCTACGCCTGGCAGGCCCATCGCCTCGCGAAAGCCTCAGCCCGCAACGACGTCACCGCCCTGCCCTACGGCATCAACACCCCGTCCCTGATCATCTACGTCTTTTTCGTAATGGCACCGGTCTATCGCGAAACCAACGACGTCCGTCTCGCCTGGCACATGGGAATGCTCGCGTGCCTCGGCAGTGGCATCATCGAATTCGCCTGCGCGTTCGTCGCTGAGTGGGTGCGCAGGCACACGCCGCGCGCTGCGTTGTTGTCAACGCTTGCGGGCATTGCGATCGGGTTCATAGCGATGACCTTCGCGCTGAAGATCTGGTCGTGGCCTCTGATCGCCCTGGTGCCGACCGGAATCGTGCTCATCACCTACTTCAGCGGCGTGCGCATGCCCGGCGGGTTGCCCGGCGGACTGGTGGCCGTCGTACTCGGAACCGCGCTGGCGTGGATCATCCCCACAAGTTGGACCGGGCGCGAGATGGCTGCGTCTTCGGTCGTGGCGGCCTGGTCCGACGCCGGCGTCGTCCTCCCCGTCTGGTCGGGCGGAGCCCTCCTGAGCGTATTACAACAACCGCCCGAAACCTGGTTGCGATTCCTCTCCGTGATCGTGCCCATGGGATTGTTCAACGTGATCGGCAGCCTCCAGAACATCGAGTCCGCCGAAGCCGCCGGCGACCTGTATGACACCAGAACGTCACTCTCGATGAACGGACTCGGAACGATCCTGGCCGCCTCTCTCGGGAGTTGCTTCCCAACGACCATCTACATCGGGCATCCCGGTTGGAAGGCATTGGGCGCGCGCGGAGGCTATTCCACGCTCAACGGGGTCGTCATCACCCTCATCTGTCTGACCGGAACGGTCGCACTGGTCGACAGCCTGATACCCATCGAGGCTGGCATGGCGATCGTGCTCTGGATCGGCATCGTGATCACCGCCCAGGCGTTTCAGGCGACGCCCCGCGACCACGCCCCGGCCGTCGCGCTGGGGCTCTTCCCCGCCATCGCCGCGTGGGGCGCCACGGTCGCGGCGGGCGTGTTCGGCGCTGCAGGCGGCGCGACGATTCAGGCGTTCCTCGAAGCCGATGTCGACGCTGAGGTCGGCGGTTTCCTCCTCCACGGGCTGATCGTGTTGGAACGGGGCTACATCTTCACCTGCATGGTCGTCGCTGCGATCGGCGCGTCGCTCGTCGACCGCAGGTTTTACAGCGCCAGCGTCTGGTCGCTCGTAGGGGCGGTGCTCGCCCTGCTCGGACTATGTCACGCGTACCAGGTCTCCGGAAACGCCTTGGATTTCCTGCTGTTGTTCACCACACCGGCGGACGGCGCACTCGCCTACCGCGCGGACAACGTGGCCATCGGATACGCGTTGACGGCGCTGTTGTTCGTGATCGTGGGGATGGCCGCCCGACCTTCGAATCCTCGATAGCCCGACTCGACGCACCCGGCCCACGCCGTCATCGCCCCCATACGATCATCGCGCACGCGGTCCCCGCGGTCGCCACATGCAAAGCGAATGGCGTCAACCACGAATTCGTCCGGTAGGCGATAAACGCAAGCGCAACGCCACCCGGCAGGGAAAGCAGCAGCTCTCGGAAATCTTTCACCGCGTGCGCCACGCCGAAAAGCGCCGCCGACGCCAGAACGGCGGGCACGCAACCCGCGGGCAGGCCCATCCATCGCGTCACCCCGCGCATCCCCCCGACGTGGTCCGTCGATTGCCCCAGACCCAGCCAGCGTAAGGCACGCTGCCAGATCGTGGCACCACCCTCGTCCACCGGCGGAGGTGCAGGCCAGCGACAACCCACCCGAAAGGCCGCAAGGAAGGCACCGTGAAACAGAAAATGCTCGGTCAGCATATTGATCAGATAGTAGGAGAAAAACAACGGCCCGCCCCATCGCTCCAGCTGCGACAGGTACGGTCCGGCGAACCGCGTGCCGCGAACCATCCACGCCAGAAACGGCACGGCGACAAGATAGCCGATCAGCAGGACGCGCCAGGCGTAGCGGTTCGGCCACCGACATCCGAGATCGTACGGACGGCCCCGACGCACCACGGCAAGGATCAACCAGGGAATCACGCCGGCAACCATAAGCAGGTACAACCCGGCCGTGACGGCCGCGCGCACCGGAGGCTCGACCGCCGCAAGCCCGGCGGGATAGGCAGCCAGTTGATGAAGCCAACGCGACGGTGAGCGTACCACCGCCATGAAATCGTTCCACGGCATGTTCGCGGCGGACCCGGTAGGAACAAAAAAGACCACGCAATACGCCGACGCCAATACCATCGCCGCAACGGCCGGCAGAACGGCCCGCACCCTCAGCAGCGTGGACCGCGGCACATCGACGATTCCGGGCAAACGTCGCACCTTTCAACGAATCTCGGGCCAAAACCTGAACGGTACCGTCACAGTCTGTCGCACCGGGCACCCTTCCGCAATATCGGGACGTTAGCGCGGGCCACGACACCCCACCCCTGAACGCGACCGGGGCGGTCGCCTGAACGAAACAGATCCCGCACGAAGGCGGCGGCAGCGAGACGGTAACGAAGCGGGTCCCGCGGAGTCCGAACAGAGCCCGGTTGGCAGGCTACGGTTCCTGCGTGCGGCATCGAACGCCCCCCGACCGCCGTTGATTTGACCTCCCCAACGCCCTATACTTCATGGTCCGCCAGCCGAAACGGGGGTTTTGTGGGTGTACTCAGTCCGTCCGGGTGAGCCGCGACCTTGGAGAAAGCGGCGAACGCCGAGTGCGAGGTCTGTGACGGACTCAATCTGGCGGAACACACCCGGATAGGGGAATGGTCGATTCGCGGGTTCGACGGTGGAATCGCGTGCGCGTCCGGTCAGGCGTGATCGCACTCCGCGCCGCCCGCTTGGTGTCAGGCGATCCGGACGCCTCCAACTCGCGACCGGTCCGAGAACGGCACCAGACCGTGCGGACGCGGCAAGAGGAAGCATCAGAACGCAGTCATTCGTACCGAAATGAGAGCGTGAGCATACGAATGACTTGCGAACAAACCCACGAGGGGGATTGGATGAGGCACAAGCTGGTTAGCCATGTTATCGGTGCCGCGGCCGCCTTGGCCACGGTGACGGTGGCCGCCCGCGCCGATGCCGATCGCAAACACGCAAGAACCGACCGACGCGGGCCCGGTGCGGTGCTGACGGTGAAGTCAGGTCATGCAGCGATAGCGCTGGCAAACGCGCAACACGCTCGCCCGACGCCTCTCGGCCGCGTGGCAACCGGAAAGTCCACCGCACTCCCAGCGGGTCTGAGCTGTCAGAATCCGGACTCGGAAGCAGCCATTACAAGCGATCGCGAAAGCGGCTATCTCGTCGCCGAGGACTTCACGCCCGCCGCAAGCGGAACGATCACACAAGTCACCTGGCGCGGCGCATACTGGGACTTCGACTCCCTCCCCGAACGAGAGTGCGTCACCATCCCGACGGATCTGTTCGAAATCGCCTATTACGCGGACGCCGACGCGGACGGCGTTCCGGACGACGTCCCCGTCGCGCGGTTCAGGGCGAGTAACGGCTCGCTGACGCTCACACAGCGCGTGGATACCGGCGCGTCCATCGCCGACAGGGCGACGGAGTACGAATACAGCGCCACACACGCCCCGTTCGACGTCCAGCAGGACACCTGTTACTGGATCGAGATAACCAACGCCGTGACCGCGTGTTCGTGGCTTTGGGAGGCGTCCGTGGACGGAAACGGACGCTCCTTCCAGGCCGGCGACGGGATCACCTCTCCCACCGGATACGACCGAGCCGACTTGTCCTCAGACGATCTCACCTTCTGCGTCGACGTCCTGCTCGGCGAACCGACCGCTTGCACGCCCGATGCACCGTCTAACGATACCTGGCAGCAGGCCGCCACGCTCCCCGGCGACGGGGAGTTCGACTTCGACAGCTTCTCAGCCACCATGACCGGCCCCTCCCATGCCGCATGCATGGCATCCGGCCACACGGAAGTCGACCACGACCTGTGGTATTACTGGACCGCGAACTGCGACGCGACAGCCGTCGTCTGGACGTGCTTCAAGGACACGACCGTCGACACGAAGATCGCGGTCTACAACGGGTGCCAAGGCTGTGCCCCTTCGGACGCGACGATCCTCGCATGCAACGACGATCGGTGCGACCTGGAAGCCGTCCCGCGCCAATCGCTCGCAACCTTCCGCGCGGTCGCCAACCAGCGCTACCTGATCCGCCTCGGCACCTATCCCGGTTCCCCCGGCGGGCCCGGCCAGTTTGAAATTCGGTGCCCGGCTACCGACGCACAGCCGAACTGCCCCGGAAGTACGGATTGCTGCGATCCCGACACGACCGATACACCCGGTTGCAGCGACGGGAGCTGCTGCAATCTGGTCTGCCTGTGTGACCCGTTCTGTTGCGAGGACGCCTGGGTCTCCGAGTGCTCGATCGGAGGATATCGCGGATACGGGTGCAGCGCAGACCAGCTCTGCCTGGATAGCTGCGCCATCTGCGGAAACCCCGAAGCGGACGGCTGCTGCTGCGCCAGCACCCGACCCGGATGCTCCGACGCCGTCTGCTGCGAGGCGGTCTGCGACGCCGACCAGTTCTGCTGCGAGGTCGAGTGGGACGAGAACTGTGCCACGGACGGGTTTGGTGATCCCCCGAGTGGCAATGGTGCGGCCGTGCTGTGTCCCGGTCTCTGCCGCGGCGAAAGGCATTGCCCGGACGGGCCCGTAACACTGATCAACCCCCCCGATGGAACCATCGACGCCCGGCAGCCCCACACACCCTCCAGCGCTGACCAGCCGCAGGGCATCGATACCATCGAGCTCTTCGCGCCCGAAGGCGCCGACGATTCGCTCTGTTGGGGACTGTGCCACACAGGCGGCACCGACGAAGGCGTCACAGTGACCAGCGTCCAGTCCGACGGCGGTGGGCGTTTTACCGTGCACCTGTCCGGTCCGATCCCGACGGCCGCGGCAACCGATCTGGTATACCACGGCTGTGCCGGCAGTCGAACCGTCGGAACGGTGACCGCCCACCCGGGGAACGTCAACGGCGACGGAGAGGCCAACCCCACCGATATCGAGACCCTGATCGAGTGCTGCCTCAACCGACAGTGCGAGCCTCCGCTCAGTCCGACCGAAGCGGTCTATCGCTGCGACATCAACCGAAGCGGTGCGATAACCCCCGCCGACCTCCTCCGAGAGATCGACATTCTCAACGGAGCCGATCCTTACGCCCCCTGGTTGAATACACCCCTCCCCGGACCCGCCGTTTGCCCCTAGTGCTGCGTCAACTGTATTTTTGCGGGTAGCGAGCGGCCTCTTTCCGAGCCGCGCCCGTGAGGAAGCGGTCTTCTGGAACCCGCAGATTAAGGCGTGACCGTGCACTAGTGGGC
>JASFUW010000341.1:0-5898 GCA_050050135.1 Phycisphaerae bacterium | reverse complement strand
GCAGAAGCCGGATGCGTGCTACCAAGAGCCAAAACAAGCACAAAGGCGACCCAACAGAAAGACCTGCACATAGCGTTTCTCCAACGACAACAATACCTGGGCACTTGGCCCTGAAAAGAAGGCACCCGCAAACTCCAACGGATAGACGGACCCGCTGCACCCGTTACTGCTCCGAAGACGCACGGTACCTTCCCCGCGAAGAATGCAGCGTGGGGTTGGCTTCCTTCGACCCTCCACCTGCAACAGTACACACTACCGACCGATCGGCCTCCGCGTTGGCGATGCCGCATCGACCTGCTGAACCCTCCTCAGCCGACACCGGTTAGATTCCGACGGAATGCCAAATGGACCAAGAGGAAGCGTAACGAGGTGAACTAGTTCTGGCAACCCTGTATGTTGCCTTCGTTGAGTATGCGTCCCGGAGGAGAACAGAAAAGTAACTTCATGGATTCCGGGCAATCAAGTGTTACTGCAATACTGGAAGGGGGGGGGAAGGGGGATAATACGCCTTATTCGCGCGAGATTGCTACACGATCTCCAACATGGCCCTCTTGGTAGCGTCCAGGCCATTCAACGTGGAGCCCCGCAGCCATGCGGCATTCGCTTCATCCCGCACGCAGGCCCCGGTAACGTGTACCCGGATACCCGCAATGACCGTCAAACAGCTTCGCAAGGTCCATGGAGCTAGGCCGTTCCGTCCCTTCACTCTTAGATTGACGGACGGAAGTCGCCTGACGGTCCCACACCCGGAGTTCCTGTATGTGCTCCCCGGCGGCCGTACCGCATTCGTACCCAACGATCGAGACCCCGCCGAGACCGTCGACATCCTCCTCATCGACGCAATCGAAATGGCCAACGGCAAGCCCCGCTCACGCCGCAAGAAATCGTAGGGCTGGGTGCCCCAGTGCTCGCGCACCCCCCGACCTACGTCGGGACTGGGGGACGGACGCGCCGACAACCTCACGTCGGCCCGCGCCCCGCGCACTATGCCCGGGGCGAATGCACCGATCACGCGTGAAGTTCTATTCCTCGGCGGCAGGCTCCGCTGAGCACGCTTGACCCGCGCGCACCCGGACCCGGATGAACAGCCCGCCAGGGAGCGAAAGGGAAAAAGAAAAACAAAGATTTTTTCGCAAAACGAAGCCAAAAATCGGCACTGGCGCTGTCAAAAACGCGGTTCGTCGTGGCTTCGTTTCCGCGGCAAACCCAACCATTCCGCGACCGCGGCAGGCCCCAAGCCCGCTCGTCCAGCGGTAGAATCGACGGTATGCAGAAACCGACGCACAACGCGCACGCGCAGAGCGCACCGTCGCTCCCGCTGACGTTCTCACTCAGGGATGGCCGGGCGTGCCTGCTTCGCCCCATGGTCGAGGACGACGCCGAGGCGATCTGCAGCTTCCTTCCGCGGACGCACGCAGAGGGCGACTTCGTCAACTACATGGCCGGTGAGTTCGAAAAGACCGTCGATGAGGAGCGGGAGTTCATCCGCGCGCACAATGCGAAACCGTGCTCGACGTCCATCGTGGCTGAGGTCGAGGGACACATCGTTGGCATCGCGGGCGGCGCATCCCTCGAGTTCAAGCGATTCGCCCACCACGCCGAGTGCGGGCTCGTCGTCCGGAAAGCGTTCTGGAACCAGGGCATCGGCCGGAAGATGATGGAACGCCTGATCGAGTGGAGCCGCTCAGCCGGACACCGAAAGCTCTACCTACGCGTCTTCGCCTACAACGAACGAGCGATCCGCCTCTACGACTCGCTCGGTTTCGTCGAGGAGGCCCGCCTCAAAGGAGACGTCCTCCGCGACGACCGCACCTACGCCGACACCATCATCATGGCCAGGTTCTTCACGTAGCGTGCATCCCCGACGTACCAATGCGTCTGAGAGGTTAGTAACGCGCCGTTACGATCAATCCGGCTCTACCACCATTTCACCCGGTGACACCATCTCGCCCGGCGAGACCATTTCTCCAGGCGAAACCATCTCATACTCCGAGTCCGGCGGTTGTTCTTCGGTCACGCGTACGTCTTTCGGCTCGTTGTCGTACTCGTACATCCGCACCGATTTACTCGAAGAGGACTCACACCCCGTCAACCACCCGACAAGGCACCCGACCACGACAGCCGCCGTCGTGTTTCTCAATACACTGCGCATCGCCAGTGTCCTCCGCTTCGAAAGGTCAGATCACGGACCGTCGCCGCCTACCCGCGCCTTTGAACGATCAGCATCTGCTGGTGTACGATCGACCACACGTCCGCCGCGGGAATCGACACCGTCACGCGATACGTATCACCCGTAAACTCCACGTTTTCCTCGACGGCACCGGTGATCACGGCGTCGACACTGGTCCGAATCTCGTCGTATTCGGTCACGAAATCACGGACCGAGGTCTCGGCATTGACCCGCAGGCCGCGAACCTCCTCGGCCAACTTGCGAATCGCGTCCATACGTGCAGCCCGTTGTGCCTTCAGCTTGCCCTGTGCCGTATCGATCGCCGGGTCGGTCGCTTCGCCCGTCGCCCTGATGCGTTCGTGCATCCACGTGGGCGTCTCCACCGCAGCCGTCGTAACTACAGCCGTAAACCGCGGGGGCGGAACGCCCGATCCGGTCGCCCGAACAACGTCCCGTTGGATCTTCTTCTTGATGTTCGTAATGTCAGTGGTTGTCACCCTGTTGCCGTGATAGTGCTGGCTGTGCAGCTCCTTGATCCGCGTGATGACCCTCTCGACCGGAACTTCCATGGTGACCTCGGCGATCAGTTCGTCACTGTGCAGGTACTTGTGGGTCACCCTTGCCCCGACGACGATGCCGTTCGCCCTCGTCCGAATCTCGTCCGACTCGGTGATGAAATCGCGAACAAGCGTGTCCGACGTGAGACGCAACCCCTTGATGGTCTCGAGCAGCTTGCGCATCGCGTCGACTTCAGCGGCGCGCTCCGCCATCAACCTGGCTTGCGGCCCGACCGATTTCCAGATCGGCGGGATCACCCGCACCGGCGGCGAGTATCCGCTCGGCAGGGGCGACAGCGCCTCTTCGAACCCGGGCGGAAGCTCGGGCACGTCGGGTCGAGGTGCGCCCGTGCCCGTCGCCCGGATGACGTCGGTTTGGACGTACTGTTTCAGGTTGGCGATGTCGGTCGTCGTCACGCGGTTGCCGTGATAGTGTGTCGAGTGGACCTCTTTCAGCTTGGTGATCAGCTTTGCAACCGACACTTCCGCCTCGATCTCGCACACGCCGTCCTCGTAGTAGGTGGGCTTGCCGAGTCGGACGCCCTTTACGATCGCGTCGACCGACGTGCGAATCACATCGCTCTCGGTGATGAAGTCGCGAACGTACGTGTCCGAGTTGATCTGGACGCCGTACACCGCCTCCGCCAACTTCCGATAACAATCTGCCTCTGCTGCGCGTTTGGCGAGAAGCTTGTTCTGGGCGTCCGAAACCTGGGCCCACGTCAATGTGCTCCATCCAAGCACGCCCGCGACTATGCCAAGTTTGAAGATCTTGCCGCCGCTGATCATACGAAAGTCTCCTCGAATTCGTGTTGTTCCAACCTGCCCAAATTCGTCTGCTGGTGCCCTTGGCCCTCAGCCGGGCGACCGCATTGTACCGGCATGGGGGGTGACACGGGAGACCCGGCTTGGTTAGCTCTCGGGCGACGATCCGCCACCGCGGGGCACAAGCCCACAGTCCCTCGACGCGGAACTCGCTGGCGTACGGCGATTGAAAAAGGCGACCGGCTCCGAGCACCGACCCGTCCACGGAGTCGTGAGTGGCCGCCAGCGAGGTGCCTGTACCCTTTTTCTCCTACGCTCCCGGAGTTCAGCGCGGATCGATCGGCCCGAAGGCGGCTGCGGACCCACCGGAGCGGACGCCGCCGACGCCGGCGGTCGCAATTGACGGTCCGGTTGTGAAACGCTACGATGCCCGGCTCGCCGCGTGCCCACCCATAAGAGGCCGTGACAAGCGGGGAGTCCATCGATTGCGTCGCACCTCAGCCGTTTGGGGCCGGCAGCGGACCTGGCTCGCCGAGGATCGACATGAGAACGCCGTTGATCGCCGGAAACTGGAAAATGCACAAGACCCTCGCCGAGGCAAGGGCCTTGGTGCGCGGCATTCGTCAGCAGGCGAGCGCCGTTTCCGGTGTCGAAATCCTGATCTGCCCCCCGTTCCCCTGGCTGCTCCCGATGGCCAAGGAGTTGGACGGATCGGCGATCATGCTTGGCGCCCAGAACGCCCACCAGGAGCAGGGCGGAGCGTTTACCGGCGAGGTGTCGGTGCCCATGTTGCGCGACGCCGGATGCACGCACGTGATACTCGGTCACAGCGAGCGCCGCCAGTACTTCAAGGAGGATGGCTCGTTGTTGGCTGCGAAGGTCCGAGCGGCCGTCGCCGGCGGACTGCGGGCCGTGTTCTGCGTCGGGGAGACATTGGCTGAGCGGGAGGCGGGACGAATGGAGCCCGTTGTCGGTCAACAGATCGACGACGTGATCGGCGCCGACGTGCCTGCCGGGCATCTGATCGTCGCCTATGAACCGGTCTGGGCGATCGGCACCGGGAAAACCGCGACACCGCAGCAGGCACAAGACGCGCAGGCGTTTGTGAGAGGCAAGCTCGCTTCGGTGTACGGAGCGGACACTGGCGAGACCGTCCGCATTCTATATGGCGGAAGCGTAAAGCCATCCAACGCAGCCGAGTTGCTCGCTCAGCCGGACATAGACGGCGCGTTGGTCGGCGGAGCCTGCCTGGTCGCCGAGGACTTCATGGCGATCGTCAAAAGCGCCGCCCCGGCTGGGGTCAGCCCGTAACGGGAGCGTTCTGAATACGGACCCTAGAACGCTCGACCGGCGCAATGAACGTTCGAGGGCGATGGCGCAGCCAAGCTTTCGGTACGACACCGGCCCATGTTCGCCGGTTTGAGAATTGAGGATGACACATGTTGGGCGTATTGGCACAAATGGGTTGGGGACAGTGGTTGTTGGCGGCCGCCTTGATAGCGGTCTGCTGCGTGTTGATGATCGTCATTCTGCTGCAGCGCGGAAGGGGCTCCGGCTTGACCGGTGCGTTTGGTGGTGGCGGGGGCTCGAGCGCGTTCGGAGCGAAGACGGGCGACGTGTTCACGTGGATCACCGTGGTAGTCGCGGCCGTGTTCTTACTGGGAAACGTGCTGGGCAACTACGCCTTTGATCAAAGCCCGAAAGAACAGAGCGCCGAGGCCCCGGTGGAAGAGTCCGCGGCACCAGACGAACCCGGTTCGAATCTGCCCATCAAGGTGACGCCCGTCGAGGTACCACCCATGCCTGCCGGCGCAACTGCGCCAGGTGAGGGAGCGACGACCCCGGCGCCCGCGCCGAGCGCCGAAACGGCCACACCGGACACCCAGCCGGGCGGAACACCAGAGAACGAACAACCCGAAGGGACCGGAGGCGAACAGGACGACTCCACCCCATGATCCAATCGATGACGGGCTACGGGTCGGCCCAGCACGCCGACCAGGGTTTCAGCTATGCGTTGGAGATCCGGAGCGTCAACAACCGGTACTTGAAGCTGTCCACGAAGCTGCCCGAGCACCTGCAATTCCTCGAGCCCGCCGTGGAAAAGGTGATACGCACGCGACTTGGTCGGGGGAGCATCACCCTGCACCTGCGGGCCCGCACGGAGGTGGGTGTCGCACCGCGTCCCATCAACGTTCCCGTGCTCCAAAGCTACGTCGACCAGGTCGCCGGTGTGAAGCTTCCGCCGAACGTCAGCGCGACGCTGGACCTGGGCACCCTGGCGTCGATGCCCGGCGTATGCGATATGCCCGACTATGACGAGCAAGAGCGCCAGCAACAGCTCGACGTGGTGACCAGCCTTGCGAACCGGGGACTCGACACCATGATCGCGATGCGCCAGCAGGAGGG
>JASFUW010000340.1:0-5898 GCA_050050135.1 Phycisphaerae bacterium | reverse complement strand
GGTGGCACGTTGATGACCCGCACCGGCGTCTGCGCGCAGTTGTCCATGCCGTCATACGTGCTTTCAGGAAGTTCGCAGCAGTTCGGATCACAATCCGTGCCGAATCCCTTCAGTGTCTCCGTGTTACCGTCGTCACATTCCACAGGATCGGTCACCTCGCGACAGACGCCCGTGTTGTTGTTGCAACAGGCGGACGTTACGCACGCCGGAAGCGGGAAGCACTCGGTGTCACAATCAGGATCGTCGGGAATCTGATCACAAGGCGTGGTTCCGTCGTCGCAGATCCCGCACAAGGTTCCCTCACCCTGGAACGATCCGCCGTCGTCTGTGCAGACCCACGGCAGCGCTTGCGCGCAGTCGCCCGTCTCCCCGTCGCAGCAGGCGCCCTCCGGAGCCGACGTCTTCGTCCCGATCAACTCGAACACCACGACGTCCGGCACGTCCTCGCACGTACCGCCGCCCGTGCAGTCGCCGTTTCCGTTCGCGCGATCACACTGTTCTCCGTCTCGATCCCCGCCGGAGCAAACGCCGAGAAGATCGCGGACCGCGCCGTCGACCCACATTGTGCCGCAATCGTTCTCACCCTTGTCGGGAAACCCGGCCGGGCACGTCGTCGACAGCAGCTTCACCCGTCCGTCCAGACCGAAGTTGCTCTGCACGCTCCAAACCACGAAACCCTTCGTGGGGATGGTCAGCGGTGGATCGAAGTCGACGGTCCGAATGCCGCTTCCGCTGAAGTCGTTCGTTCCGTCAGGCCAGAAGACGTCTTCGATCTTGATCCCGTTCTCGTCGTGGAACGCGATCTGCCAACGCGCCCCGTTGACGGGTCGATCAAGCACCAACGCCCCGAAGCGCAGGAACTCCACCCTCATGTACCCGTCGGTGGCGTGGTTCTGTGTCTCGTAGTCGTCCCCCACCGCATGCAGCGCCTCGCAGTCGAGGTCCGAAATCGGACCGATTTCGACAATGAAGTCGCCCTGTGGCGCAACCCCGTTGCCGTACTTCGGACACCCGTTGAAATTGTCCGAAGGGGGAACTTGCTCGCATGCCCCGTTTGTATCCAGCCACGCCCCGCCAGTGGCCTCACAATCAGGGAGGTTCAGCGCCTGGCATACCTTGTCGTCGGCGCAACAACGACCGACCGAACAGATGTCTTCGTACCAGCACAACCCCGTGCCCGCGTCGCAGTTGTCGCGCGTGCAGTCTTCCGCATCATCGCAGTCCGCGTCGACCGAACACGGGTCGACACAGGCATCCTGGTTCTCGTCGCAGACCTGTCCCTCGTCACATTCGGGCCCGAAGGTCGCCGGCTGGCATGCCGGCTCGCCGCCTTCGTCGACACATAGCTCTTCGCCGTTGCAGTATTGCCCGTCGTCACAGTCCGGGGTACCGGACCCCAGGTCCGGCGTCAGGACGCACTTGCCGGCCGTGCAACCGTAGTTCAGACAAGCGTTGCACGTGGCGCATTGTTCGTCGATGCTGCACTCGCCCGTGTTCGCCCGGGACATGCCGCCCACGGGCTCCCACGCCGAAGTGCCGTGGGCCGTCACCCCGCCGGCCGAATGTGACACAAAGTTGTCATCCTTGCGATAGTCCGCCGGCAAGGGATCGAACACGGGCAACTGCCCGAATTTGGACAGACCGGACCCGATCCGGATCAGCGGCCCGCCTTTTTGGGCGACCCCGGCTCGACCGGCCTCACGGCCCCGCTCAGCCTGCGGCGGGGCGCCTTGAAGGGTAAGCCCTATCACGAAAACGCCGGCGGCGACGACGCATGCCACCGACCCGAATCGCCAACTTTCTCTCCGCTTCATCGTCTGTGCACCTCCAATAGGAACCGTACCTTGCCTGCCCGATGGAACATGAGAGGATCAAAGAGGGGTGGTAGCCCCGCATCCGCCGGACGGATGAACCGCACCTTCGGCGCGTACGCCACCATCGTTCGCAACGCCCGACGCGCAACGAGACCTCGCGCTCTCCTTGCTCCGAACCGAAGTGACATCTTTCTGTCCCTCGCAGCCCAGCCCGCTGGGTGCCCGTACTCCGCGACCCGGCCGGGTGAACGTGCGCCTGAACGGGTGGTATCGCTCCAAGCGATCGATGGCCCATGTGGGCGGTGCGTCGCCGCAGGCGCTGTTGCCTCGCACGATCGGCGCGCAACACAAGGCGACCTACGCACGATGAACGCCGGCTCCGCAAAAAGCCCGGATGAGCCCTGCCCGTCTCAGTTATCTGCTGAGACATATTCTGACAACTATGATGTCGTCTTACAAGGGAAAAGTGCTACTTGGAATAGTGTCTCGCTTGGAAAAAGCCGTCGATGTGTCGGCTCGCGGCGCGCGATCCACGTAAAGTGCCCGTCAGCGGGCGTGCTGCGCGGTGAGCCGTTCGCGCGGCACCGAAGGAAACGTCGAGCCCTCCGGACGCGGACAGGTAACCGGGGCCCTCCTTCCCCGTCCGGGCGCTGATCACACCCGTTGGGGGCGGAGCGCCTGATGCTCCGCCCCCCCAATTGCACAGTTGGATCACCTCCCTTCTGCAAGTACCGCAAAGTCGGTATGGATCGCAGACCACACCGTCTGTCCTTCAAAACACTCCCGATGCGCGGGTTCGGCTTCCCGCAGCGCGCGACGAACGCATCATCTCGACGAGAACGTTTCCACGTGATCCCGCTTGCTGTGCCGAAGCATCGACACCACAGGCTCGGCACAGCACGGCCAGTTTCGATGGCGGCCTAACCTGTCGCCCGCGCGGATTCGATTTCGCTTGTGCGTACGACGTGGAGCGGGTGCGCTAGTGCCGTCGGGGTTGCACTCGATCGCGCACGAGTGGTCTGAACGGCGGACGGTGGAATCGATCCGTGAGCGCAGACCGAACCCGCATGCCCGCCGATGTCGGCAGGCCCTTTGGCATAGTTCGAGCCTACTCGTCAAAGTACACTCCGTCCGGCACTAAGCGATGACTTCGGCTGAGCCCAGTCGAAGCCCACCCTGTCTCCACTTTCATCTGTTTTCGGCGACACCTCCTTTCCGGGGGCGACAAGCCCCCGTCATCGTTGCAGTCTCACCAACAAAAAAACCCCGAAGGCCGCGGCCTTCAGGGTTTTTACCGAGCGAAAAAGGTCTTTTCCTACCCTGAAGGCGGCGCGTGCGGGTCAAAGCCCGTATTCCCGCCGAGGATTACGTCCGTCGGCAGCGCGCACGCATAAGCGCCGCAAGCCATCGACGGACGAATGTCCGATTTCGGCTGGCGCCACGACGCTTCGGATAGGCTATGTTGCGAAAAAACCAACGATTTCACCTCTAAACACAAACCACTTCAGACCCCACGCGACACACTGCTCCCCGCAAAAGGGAACTTGTAGGGACTGGAATGTAATATACACGGAATGCCGTTCCAGTCAAGCGCCTTTTCGAAAAAAGTCTCGATGCGCTGTGCGCCCCGCAGAAGCTGTCCGCCCTGAGCCCTATCTGTTACGATCGCTCGATCAGATTGGATGATGCGCGGAGAATATATGAATGAGAATCGGATTCGTGCAGTTCTGCCCCACACTGAATGACGTCGATGCCAACATCCATCAGGTCGATCGGCTGAGTGCCCGGTTCAAGTCAGCCGATCTGGTGGTCCTGCCGGAGCTGTCCAACTCCGGATACAACTTCGAGTCCGCCGAGCAGGCACGCCGCACCGCGGAAGACACGCTGTCCGGACCGTTCGTCACCTACCTCCTGTCACTCGCCAGCCGTCAGGATCAGTTCATCGTCGCGGGCATCAATGAGCGCGATCCGCAAAGCGGCGATCTCTACAACAGCGCGGTGTTGTGCGCTCCGGAGGGCGTCATCGGGAAGTACCGCAAGCTCCATCTGTTCATGAACGAGAAGGACTTCTTCAAGCCCGGCAACCTCGGGCTGCCCCTCTTCGACCTCGGCGGCTGCACGGTCGGCATTCTGATCTGCTTTGACTGGATTTTCCCCGAGACCTGGCGGGTGCTCACCCTGCGCGGGGCGGACATCGTCTGTCACCCCGCCAACCTGGTGATTCCCGGCCTCGCCCAACGGGCGGTCCCCGTTCAGGCGGCGATCAACCGCATCTTCGTCATCACCGCAAACCGCATCGGGCGGGAACGCGACCTGAGCTTCACCGGACGGTCCACCATCGCCGACCCGAGAGGCGAGGTGTTGGCCCAAGCCTCGCCCGATAAACCCGAGGTGACGATCGTCGACGTCGACACCACCCGAGCGAAAGACAAGAACATCACCCCGCGAAACAATGTCCTGACCGACCGACGACCCGAGGAATACACCCACCTCGTTTCGCCAAACGAGTGATACCCCGTTGGAGCGACAGTCCGATGAGCGCCCCGATCGGTGTGGCACGGGCCCGCCGAAGGCTGCCCGTGTTGCGGCTCGGGCCGAAGCGAGCGGCTCAGCGCGTCGCCCGATGCTATGAACGCGACATCAAAGCGACAGTTCCATGAACCTGGCACCTTTGAGGGGGTTGTATCGGTAGGCTTGGATGTCTTGAAAGCCGAGCGATTCGTATAGCGCGATCGCCGCCGTCATGGCGGGCACCGTGTCCAGGCGCATCACGTCGTATCCGATCTTGCGCGCTTCATCAATCAGCGCGGCAGCCAACGCGCGCCCCACCCCGAGACCGCGACACGCCGGACGGATGTAGAGCCGCTTCATCTCGCACGCCGATTCGTCGATGGCTCTTAACGCGACGCAACCCGCCTCGCTCGCGTCATGAAAGGCCAGAAGCAAACGCCCGCGCGGCGGTCCGTATTCTCCCGGAAGCGATGCCAACTCCGTGTCGAAATCCTGGAAGCAGAGGTCGAACCCCAGCGCCTCCGCGTATTCGAGGAAAAGCGCTCGGACGGTCGAAAGGTGTTCGGCGGTATGCGCGTGAACGATCTGCAACATGTTTCGTCGGTCGCGGGTGTTGCCCTCTGCCCGGCCAAAGGCCGCACCCGCTACGTCCCCAACCCGAAGCGCTCCTGCAAGAACGCGAGATCGATTTCCGGATACACGGGGTACTTCGCGAGCATATCGCGGACTCGGGTCCTGGCCTGATCGCACGCACTCGCGTCCAGCGTGTATTTCGCCTTGCTCGGCTTGCCGTCCTTCGTTGTGCTCGATTGCGTGTGCGACAGCACCAGGTGAATAATCGACGCGATCTCCCGCATCTGAGCCTCACCCATACCCAGCGTCGTCATCGCCGGCGTGCCCAACCGAAGACCGCTCGTGTACCATGCCCCGTTCGGGTCGAAGGGGATGGTGTTTCGGTTCAATGTGATCCCGCTTTCGCGCAACGCGATTTCCGCCTGCCGCCCGGTCAGACCGAAGGGCCTCACGTCCAGGAGTACCAGGTGGTTGTCCGTCCCGCCCGACACCACCGTCATGCCCTGCTCCGCGCACGCGCCGGCGAGCGTCCGGGCGTTGCCGACCACGGTCTGCGCATATTGCTTGAACGAAGGCTGATGCGCCTCGGTGAAACAGACCGCCTTCGCCGCGATCACGTGCGGTAACGGACCGCCCTGCACCAGCGGGCAGCCCTTGTCCACCTGTTCCGTAAACTCGGCCGTGCACAGAATTAACCCGCCCCGCGGTCCGCGTAGCGTCTTATGCGTCGTGGATGTCACCACGTGGGCATGAGGAACCGGATTGAAATCCCCTTCCAGCACGCCGCCCGCGACCAGACCCGCAAAATGCGCCATGTCCACCATGAACACCGCGCCGACCTCGTCCGCGATCGCGCGCATCCGCCGAAAGTCGATGTTCCTCGGATACGCACTGTATCCCGCGAGGAGGATCAGCGGTCGAATCCGCCGGGCCTGCTCCGCAATGTCGTCGTAATCCAGCAGACCCGTCTTCCGGTTCACCAGATAGGAGCGCGTGTCGA
>JASFUW010000339.1:0-5905 GCA_050050135.1 Phycisphaerae bacterium | reverse complement strand
TCGCGGACCCGGTCGAACCGCTTGTTGGATTGTCGGGCGATCTCGGCGATCGCACCGTTGATCTGCTCTTCGCTGACCTCGACCTTCCGATCCTCCGCGATCTTCTCGAGAATGAAAAACAGCTTCAAATCGCGCACCACCTGATCGTGGGCTCGCGCCCGCATCTCGTCCATGCTCTTCTCGATCTCGGTCTCCGGGATCCCCGCTTGCAGCATATCGATCATGCGCCGCGCGATCGTGCGGTCCGTCTGACGCTGCGAAAGACCCTCCGGTATCTCGAGCGTGGTCTTCTCGATCAAGTACTCCCCGATCTGCTCCCGCATCGCTCGCTTGAGCGTGGCGTCCAGGCGCGCTTCGAGATTGGAACGGACCGTCGAACGAAGGTCCTCCTCGCTGTCGAACCCGATGCTCGACAACAGGTCCGCGTCCAGCTCGGGAAGCTCGAGCCGTTTGATTTCATGGATCGTGAACGTGAAGCCGGCCTGTTTCCCCCGAATGTCGATGTTCTCATGGTCATCGGGCACCCGGGCCTCGAACGTCAACGTCTCACCGATCTTCTTGCCCGAGACGGCATCGCCGAACCCCGTAAGTGGCACACCCTTGACACGAATGTCCCGCGCGGCGAGATCGAAATTCTCCTCGGTGGCGATCAGCTCGTCCCCGACCGTCATCTTCATGTCGGCGTAGAGCATGTCATCCGGCTCGACCGCTCCATCCTCCACCGGTACGAAATTACCGCGCATCCGCCGCAGGCGGTCCACCTCTTCGTCGACGTCTTCATCCTCGATCGTGACAGCCGGTCGCTTGATCGGAATCTTTTCCAGCTCGGGCAGCTCGAACTCGGGTCTGAGCTCCAGCTCGCAGGAGAACACCAAAGGCCCCTCCTTCGGTAGCGCGATGTTTTCGATCGCGTCGTTGATCGGAACCAGCTTTTCCGTCTCCACCTTCCGCGGTTTGCCCTCCTCGTCGAGTCGCTCCTCCTTGACCTTCACCCAGAAAAGCGGATCACCGAGCGGTTTGAGTTCCTCCTTCTCGACGGCCGCCAGATACCCCTGCCCGACGATCTGGTTCTTGAGCTGCTCCCCGACGTCCGACGCAAACCGCTTCTCGACCAGACGCAACGGCGCATGCCCTTTACGAAAACCCGGAATATCCGCGTCCCGCTTTAGCTCGGCGAACTGCTCGCCGCGACGCTCGTCCATCGTATCCTGCGGAACCGTGATCGACAGCTTCACCCGAAGCGAACCGATGGACTCCCGCTCGACGGAGATCGCTTCCTTGAGCTTGGCCATCTGCTGCTCTTCTTCCGAGAGCCCTTCCTCCTGCCCCTCGGTGGCCGATTCTTCCTGCCCCTCGGGTTTTTGCTCGTCTTGCTCGACAGCCACATCCTCGTCCGTCATGGACCCGCTCCTTTTGCCGCGTGTTCTCCGCGGCTCCCAACGCGCTGCGCTGAGCCGCGGGCGGAACCTGTCCCGGCGCGCCGGGAGCCCGCGCGGTCGCAGGCATCGATCTCACCCATCGTATCGCCGAGACCGGTCCAAAAACCGAGCCCGGCGGACTGAAAACCTGACCGCGGCGCGCCCCATATCGATCCACATGCATACCGCCCTACGACCCCGCCACACATCGCCGAGTCGTCTGACCGGAAATGACGTAGCACGCCCCGATCACCCACAAACCTACCCGACCCAGCCCGGTGTGGCAACGGGCCGCGGCAGACCCGCGAATCCGATCCTAGGGGCACAGAACCGCCCACAACCGGTGGATCATCGACGCACGCACGCAGTATGGGTCACGTCCCGGTTTCGCAACGGGCAGGACGACTTCCACAACATCGGCCCAACCTGCCAACACACCGCACGCCGCGATGAGACCGCAGGGAAGTACGACCACGAATCAATTACCCGCGCGCAGCCCAGTCTCGGGAGCACAATCCGCGCGGGCCGTGGCCGTACCGGGCGCTCGTCGGATCAGGAAGGAATCGCACGCCGACCTCAGCACGGCCAACACACGCTCGTCGCGCGTAACCCGCGCCGATGGCCGGCGACTTGAAAAGACTACCTCGAACTAACCACCGTCCAAGTCGCGAGTAGTTAAGCACAGACCAATCCGGTTGCATCGGACTCGACATTAAGCCGAATCAACCCGGACCGACGGCAACACGCAGCCCCACACCTGCTCCCGGGCGCATTCTCGCCGCGCGCCCGTTCCGCTCGGGCCCGTGAAGGCGATATTACGCAGCGCGCTAGCCGCCCATCGGATCGGCGATTCCGAGGTGCTCCCAGAACGCCGCGTTCCCGTGGCAATCACCACATTGCAGCGCCTCGGTGGCGGGAGCGACCTCGTGGTTGATACTCAAGTACATCAGCGTGTTGACAAACGCATACTCACCGCTGTAGGTCTGACCGGCGTAGGCCGCGCCCTCCGCCACCGCCAGACCCCAGTCAAATGAGGCCCAGTAAGGATCCGGCCCGGGGCCCGTCCCGAACAAGTGAGGCACTAGAACCCGCCGATTGATCGGATCCGCCGGCTGTCGGCCGATCATCTTCTTGAACGGATATATCTTCGCCCCCTCCGTCTCGGCCGTGGCAGTCGGAATCGCCAGAACGACAGGGTCTTCTTCAGTCCCGGCCTCCGTGTAGGTGTCACTGACGTTCACGATCTTCCGGGCCCACTCCCCGTCGAACCACAGGTACGTGGGCGTGACGTTCATGTCCCATTCGAACCTGCCCTTCTTCTTGCTATAGGTCGACCGGTCGAACTGGAGCGGAACGTTCTCACGATCTTCTCCCGCCTCATCCCAATACCAGGCGACATTGGTAGCCATGGTGCGCGAAAACGCCGGAATATGGCACACCTGGCAGGCTACGGCGTCGGTGTGAGTGTTGAGCAGCGGGTTTGAGCTGTGCAGATCGGCCACGGTGTGACAATCCGTGCACGCCACCTCGCCCTCGTCGCTATGGAGCGCGGTCGTACCCGCGATCTTGTGATCCTGCCAGACGTGACATTCCTGGCACGTGTAATCAAGTCCACCCATGTGGACGTCTTGCTCGTTGGTCGCCTCGTTCAGGTCGGTCGACAAGTCACCGTGCTTTACGTTGTTGTCACCTCCTGCGTAGTAGTGACAGAGCCCGCAGTTCGCGCGAGACGGCGCCCCCACGTTGTACGCCACCTCGTTGAGTTCGGACATTTCCGCGACGGGCACCACCTCTCCGTCAGCCAGTACTGAGGCAGGACCGCCGCCGCCGTTGGCACTCGGGTGCTTCCGGTACGTACCGGTCGTGTCATGACAGATGAGACAATCAATGTTCTCGGGCGTGCTGAAGAAGGCCCCTGTATCGATCCCGGACTTCCAACCATAACTGATGTGACACTGCGTGCAACGACCCTCGTTGCTGCTGATAGCCACTCAGTAATTGTTGAGAAGATCAACCTTCCCATGCGTCTGGCCCTCCAAGCCGGCTACGTTGCTCACGACGCCGCCCCAGTTCCAGTGGGCGGACTCCATGATGTCCGCGGCGTGGGCCGCATGACAGGTCAGACAGGTCTGCGTCCCCTGGTAGTTGGGATCACCGAGATTATTGGTGAAAAGCGTCTTGTGCATAGGCTCCGCCGAAGCGGCTACACACACGCCGCTGTCGCACACCTGGCCGTCCGGGCAATCCGTGTCGCTTACGCACTCGGGACTTGGTACAAAAGGACAACCCGCCACCAACACCATGCACATGACCGGGACAAGTCCCGGCCCCAACCATCTGAATACCGCGTCTTGCTTCAACATACCTTGGTCTCCCTGTTCACCTCGCCTACATCGCACACAGCCCCGCAACTCCAACACGACCGCGCCTTGGTCAAGTCTGAACGATCGCACTTGGTCGATCCCGTACGTGGGCACAGAATCAACCATTGCACAGGACCACCTCCCGATGCCGGCGGCCGAAGCCCCGTCCCGGGCGCAACGGCGCGGCCCGCCTGTAAGGGCCCACCGGTCGCCGCATCGCCCGACCGGCGCGAATATCGGCAGGACGACACGCTCGGTCCACCGATCGCAAAGATCATCGCCTATATAGGTCAATGGGTCAATAGGTGTATGGTTCGATTCGTGAACCAGGTTCGGGCACGCCGTGGCGGCCCTGCCCGGCAATCGCAGGAAAGACCATCCGACAAGACCAAGCGATCCGGCGTCTAACGCGCCCAACAGAACCGAGCCGCGATCCCGGCGCGCCCGGAGAGCGGGGATTTCGTCCAACCATCCGTGGTCCTGTTAGACCGTCCAACTGTTGATCTCCTCAGCCCGCGGTGCCATAATGAGCTTCGGTGACCGGTCAAAGGAACCCTATGGCCACGGTACGACGGAAAAAACGCATCCCCACCAAGACCCTCCAGCAGGTCGCTCCGGTGCTCAGGATCCTCGCCCATCCGCACCGCCTCAGAATCGTGGAAATCTTGCTGAGTGAACCGGTCTCGGTAAGGAAGCTCGCCTCCATGCTTAAGTTAACCCCCCCGGTCGTGAGCCAACATCTCGGTCAGATGCGCTCCAACGGAATCGTCACCCCACGCCGCGAGGGCAAACAGGTCTACTACCGGGTGGTCAACCCGAACGCAGCCAACCTGATCCAGTGCATCCAGGCAAACGGGCCCGGCAGGTAAGTGACCCGGCACCGACGAAAAGCGCTTCCGCTCCGCCGGAAACGCCTCGATCCCTGTCGCTCGTAGACCCGGTAGCCGCTGACATGCGATCGCAGTACCGGCTCGCCGGGAGGCCCACCTCCTCAGGTGCCGGGTGGCCCATCTCTTAAGAGATGGGGGAGCCGATCATCGTCCATCCATCCCATCACCGAATGATCGGCCACCTCCCGTCCCACTGCATCCTCCCCACCGCCGCGTCCCGCAACTCCCAAGAGAGACGGCTACGCCGGCGCGCCCTCGAACCACGCAATCCACCGATCGCGCCTTATGTTATTCCCTCCGGTTAACCCGGTGCCCCCATGCCGCGCGCATCGCGGACCGGAAGGTCCGGGACGAAGCTGAGAAAGAAATGCAACAAAAAGTATGCCGAGCAAACCCAAGTTCCCGCACTGGCGCTATGAAGAACACGGATCTCGTTGGCTCTGTATCGAAAGCAGACCCACCATGATGCTCTTCCGCCGTCGAGGTCTTCGCCCTATCAGCGGGCGCAAACGTGTGCGTGATAGCTGCGCGCCGGCGCCGTCCCCGACCGTCGCCGACCCGCCCGCGCCACCCTACTTGCTCTCCCCCGTCAGCGGCGAGTCGTCGGTGATGATCCGCTGGATGGCCGACTTCATGAACGTCATCTTCGTGTTCGTCGACTCGTCGACCTTCACCATGACTTGGTCCTCCTTGACCGACACGACGGTCCCCACCACGCCGCCGATCGTCAGGACTTTGTCGTTCTTCGATAGGCGGGCGTACATGTCCTCCCGCTCGCGGCGCTCGCGTTTCTTCTGGCTTCGCGACGTCAGAATCATGAACACGATCATGGCCATCAGCAAAGCGGGGAAAAGAAACAGACTCCCGGGAGACGTTCCCGTCGGCTGTTGAGGCGTTTGCGTCTGTGCCATCCATGCTAAAACGGAATTCATCGTGTGTCCTTTGGAGTAAGTTCGGCGCTCTCCGAGACGATCGGGAAGTCCCTTTCGATCGCATCGAGCCGGCGCTCGCGAATCCGTTCGCGAAGGCTCGACATGAACCTCTGATAAAACCGAAGGTTATGAATCGAGGTCAACGTCGGGCCCAGCATCTCGCCGGCGTTAAACAGGTGACGAATGTAACCGCGGGAGAAGCTTTGACAAGCCTCACAATCGCAATCCCGCTCGAACGGCTCGGAATCCAGCCGATGCTGCTCGTTCCGCATCCGCAGAACACCACCGGCCGTGAACGCGTG
>JASFUW010000338.1:0-5910 GCA_050050135.1 Phycisphaerae bacterium | reverse complement strand
GCCCCCAAAAAAAGAAATGCAAAGATTTTTTCGCAAAACGAAGCCAAAAATCGCCGCTGGCGCTATCAAAAACGCCGATCACGTTGGCTTCGCTCGTCCGGCAAACCCACGAAGACCTGACAGAACGCAACCTTTCCCCCAGGCAAGACCGAAACGAACCCACGTCCTCGCAGCGGGCGAGTGCGACCCATCGAGGGGCATCGTGGCTGTTGGAGACCGGCGCTGTCCGCTGCTGGCGTCGCGGCGCGCCGGGCCAATGACCTGCCCCACCTTCTCTCGTGCCGGGGAAAGAAGTTCAGACAACGGCTAGCCGTGTGTGGTCTCCCAGGGAAAGTCGGGGAGCGCGTTCCAGGGGCGGCGGTGCTCGTCGGGGGTTGCGGCGTCGTAGGCTCTGGTGACGTAGTACAGCAGGCCGGCGGGTTCGGAGCCCACGGTGGCTACACCGTGCCACAAGGGTGGCGGGATGATGAGGACGGCCGGGCGCATCTGGCCGATGGTGGTGATCCAGCGCCGGTCGTCGGACTCGCGGTGGATGCCGGCTTTGAAGTGGCCCAGGACGCAGAGCCAGAAGTCGGTCTGGCGATCGTGTCGGTGCCAGGCTTTGATGACGCCGGGATGCTGCATCGAGAAGTTGATCTGGCCTTCGGGGCTGAGCACGCCTTGGAGCTGGTTCATGTAGGACCAGCCGCGGTCGTCGACGTAGGGGTGGATGGGGACGAGGACGGGCTCGGATGTGTCCGATGCGTCGGCGGCTGCGTCGACGATCGATCCGTCATGCACTCGAACCTGGGTCAGCTCACTCACGGTAACACAAATCCATTGCGCTCTGGGCCGCTTTCTACCGCGTGGGTCTTCGACCCGCAAGCACAAGAGGGGATCGGTCAAAACGGCGGGCGGCTGTGGTCGGCGAGCGAAATCGGGTTGGTGTCGAGGTTCCGGTGACGGCATTCGATCGGAATCACCGCGGAAGCGAGTCGTGCGGGGTTTGTGCGGTCGCTTGTGCGTGCGTCGACCGAGATGCGGTGTTCGACCCGTGGACGGACGGTTGTCGGGGGACGTCCCGGAACCGGCACGGACGCGTTTGGCGGGCCTCAGCGGGCATTCCAGCCCTCGGGCACGATCCCGCAAGCGGGATCAGGGGTGTCAAGCGTGTCGATATGCGTTATAGAGTCGTTGCGCGCGAGGGGAAGCCAAACGGGGTATATCGGACCGGTGCACGGGTAGGCGTGCGCGAGCGGTTCGCCTATTCCACAGGAGTGGGGTCGTGTTGTGCGAAAGACGATTGCTTCGGTTCGGAGCGTTCGTGGCCGTCATTACGGTTGGGGCGGGGTATGCGGTGGCTATCGATACGGACGGGGACGGCGTGGCAGATGGAGCTGATGCATGTTGCCATACGCCGTTAGGGATAGCGGTTGACGGTGAGGGTCGCCCGCTGTGGGATCTGGATGAGGACTGCGACGCGGACCTGGGCGATTATGCGTTCGGTCACCCGCTGTGGGCAATCGACTACTTTGCCCGGTTTTCACGGAACTTCACGGGTTCGCTTCCGGGGGACGGGCCTTGTGAAATGGCGCACGATGATTGCGCAAGTCCTGCGCCCGTCTTGAACGGCACGACGGAGTTCAGCAACGTCGGGGCCACGACCGATGGGCCCGATGAGCCGGGCGCGTGCGACTTCTTCGCGTACACGCATATCGAATCCGACATCTGGTTGTGCTATACGACAACCTGCAACGGGAACGCGGTGGCAAGTCTGTGTGGCAGCGGATATGACACTAAGGTGGCGGTGTACGATGGGTGTGGTTGCCCGGCGTCGCAACCGGTGGCGTGTAATGATGACGGGTGCGGTCCGCTCGGCGGAAGTTCGCGGGTGACGTTTCCGGTTCAGTCCGGTCGTTCCTATATGGTGCGGATCGGCGGATTTCACGGCAGTGAAGGGGACGGCGTGATTACGCTTTTCTGCGAGAACGACACCGGGCACGGGCTGAACGCCTGTCGGCCGGGGACGGGCAACTGTTTCGTCGCAAACGGAACGCCGGGTTGTGCGAGCATCAGTGCCTGTGAAGCGGTGTGCGCCCTCGACCTGTTTTGCTGTGATACCGCATGGGACGAGGTGTGCGCCGAACTCGCGGACGGTCTGGTCAACGGATTTGATGAATGCCATGCGACGGCGGGTAGCTGTTTTTCCGCGAACGGCACACCCGGTTGTGACGACGTAAGCTGCTGCCAGGCGGTTTGCGAGTCGGATCCTTTCTGTTGTCTCAACGCTTGGGATGCCCTGTGTGCCTCCGCGGTGGGGCCCGTCTGTGGGATGTTCGCGGCGTGTGTGAACGGGGTGGGAAGCTGCTTCGTAGCACACGCCAACCCCGGGTGCAGCAACGAAGCGTGCTGCAACGCCGTCTGTAACGTGGACGCGGTCTGCTGTAACGATGGTTGGGATGAGCTCTGCGCGGACCGCGCGACGCAGGACTGCGAGTGACACATCACGTATCGATCGAAGCGTTCCGGAAGCGCTGGAAGGACGTTCGCCTGATGTGACCGGGCTGTGTCCGCGCTGTTTGTCCTCGTGGGTTTTTCTCGTGGGCCTCTGTCTTGCCGCATCGGGGTAGACGGGAACGCAGGCGGTCGTTTCGGGCGCGGCGGACATGCCCCGCGTTCGTGTACCCTAGTTTATATTTCAGTGCCGGAACGAGGCACTGAGCGGTCGGTTGTGTGTGCGTGTTGCGGCACGGGCCCTAAGCGCCGACGGGCCTGGAACCGGGCGTAAAAAACCGTTTGGAGCGGCGAACGGGGAAAATGGGACAAAAAATCGAGCGTGGACACATAATATTCATCCTCGCTTCAGTTTATTTGTGCCTGGGCGTGGGTCTCGAACCCTCGCCAGCACGAGTTAGGGACGTGGAAACCGCGTGAGGCGAGGGTGATGTCCGATAACGACGTGAGATGATCGTTTAGGGTCCGATATACTGGTATGACCTCTAGATTTTTCGTGTCTTGACCTTGCAGAACGTCCCATAGCTTATTAGTGTTACCGGATGTTCGGCAACCCGGGGACTTTACATATTGTGGCGTAAGGCTGAAAGCGGCAGCCAGCCCGGGTGTGCGAAAGACTGCATTTGTAAGAGGGATTACGAGAACGCACGTGACGCACGGTGCAATCAAGTTGGCACTGAGGGATGCCAAAGTCCGTAGCGCACACGGTAGGAGGACAATGGGCTCCAGTTCTCGATCGGTTTTCGAGTAATCCGAGGTTGTGACTAGCTCTTGTCGGTGAATGGAGTTCGCGAGGAAGCGCCAACGTAACTGAGCAAAGAAGGAGCGCATGGCTGCAGTTTGCTTCAGACGGCGGAGCGGCAAACGCTGGCAACCCGGGGGTAGAAAGGAGGGTGGGAAACGAAGGGAAGGCAATGAAGGAGGTGAGCTGAACCGGCGTTAGCCGCCCGGCGGCGCTGTGCAGCTGTTTCTGTAACGCTCAGAGGCTTTTTGTATGGAGAAGTAAACAGATGAAGCGTAACATGGTTTTGATGCTAGTGAGCGGTGCTTGCGCCAGTGTTCTGTGCATGCCGGCACTTGCGCAAGACTGCGTGGAGCGCGTGAGCTCCGTGGAGAAGGGTAGTCTTCTGATCTACCCGAAGGTGGAGATCGTCTGGAACCGACAGGGCCAGATTCTCCAGGACACATTTATCGACCTGACCAACGACTATCCGGAAGACGTGTTGGTCCAAATGCAGTTTGTCAACGGCGATCCGCCGTGGGGCGCGTTGCCCTTCCAGGGGCAGTGCGTTGAGAACGTGTGTATTCCGTTCGATCCGGGCATCGACCACCCCAGTAACTTCTGCTACTGCGATGCGTTCGTGCCCTGCAACGAGCGAGCGCACCTCGGCTGGGTGTCGGTGGACGTGATGATCGAGCTGACGGCGAACGAGCCGACGTACTGGGCCGCTTCGAGTGGTCTGCCGAAGGGCACGTCGCCGTTCTCGATTCTGGATCCTGGTACGCCGAACGGTCGTCCCGATGGTTTCGATCCGTTCAAGGGCGTTGCGTGCGAGCGTCGTCTGCGCGGGTACATCCTGGCTTGGGCCGTGGACAACAACGGCGAGCAGATCGGCTGGAACCACCTGAAGGGTGATGCTCTGGTCGTGGATTATCAGCGTCAGGCTGCTTGGGAATACAACGCGTACGCCTTCCAGGTCCACAGTGTGGAGCGTGGGGAGCTGGTGCTCGCCGAGGGCGCGGATCCGGCCATGCTCGAGTTGAACGGCGACGTCTATGACAGCCCGTTCGACCAGTTGCTGTTGGACTTCTACGCTTATGATCCGGACCGCACGCCGGCCGAGCCTGGCCCGTTTGATCAGGCCAACGGTCCCGGTGGTGCGTACTGGTTTGCCGAGGTCCGTACGGACCTGACGCTGCTGCCGTTGGACATCGATCTGACGCAGGAGTCGCCGGGCCCGACTACGACCAAGGCGAACTTCGACATCTGGAACATGAACGAGTGGAAGTTCTCCGGAACTCACCGTTGCGTGACTTGTTGGGATCAGGAGTGGCTGGATTGGTACGACGCGCCCAACCACTTCCTGCGTGACAACCTCCAGACCAACAAGGGCAAGGCCCGCATCGACGGGATCGCCAGCCTGGTCTGCCCGGGTACCCCGGATCGCGAGACGGGTGCGGCCAGGCCCAGCGTGGAGACGCCGCTCTTGGGTCTGGCGATGAAGCAGATCCGGTTCGCCAAGGCTCCGGTATTCGCGAAGGCCGGGATGAACCTGGTCGGAATGGGAACACAGGATGCGACGATCTATGCGGACGTCACGACGCAGCCTCCGGACGAGAAGGCCGCCGAGCGGTTCATTCGCGGTTTCGGAAAGGGCTCGTTTGACCTGGGTCGCTAGTCACGCGCAACCGATTGACCGACAAGAAGGATAGGGTGAGGCGGGGCGTGCCTGTCGCGCAGGCGATTGGTCTCGCGTAGGCACGACCCTGGAGCCCTGTTACACTCGAATAGGGACGGTGCGAGGGAACTACTTCGTGCTGTCCCTATTTTTTTGGGGTTCACGGGCGCCGCTCCATCGTTTCGCGCAATGTCTTTCGGGGCGGTTGCGTGCTCGATGAGGCACCCCACTGAGGCTGCAATCGTCGCGACTTTGCTTGCCGGGTGCTCGGGCGCCGGGCCCCGCGAGTGTCGGCACGACTGGGAACCTGGCGGGTCCGTCAACGGCCGGGTCGCGGACGCCGGTTGTCAAAATGCGAAGCTTAGCGTAGGCTACAGTGTAATCGGCCGCGGGGAGGGCGGCGGATGGACTGCCGAGCACTTCGAATCCATGGGGTTTGGGATGTCGCGATGTTCCGGGGCGCGGTAAGGCTCCGGGCCTGGGCGACTCGATGTTCGGCGTGGGGAGGATCGAGCATGGGGCGGGTGATTTCGGCTCTCGGGCCGCTTCTCGGGGCATTATGGGTCTTGTCAATTCCCGCCACGACCCAGGCCGACCCGGTCTTTGGGCGTGTTTTCGAGGTACAGCAGCCGGACGGGACCCGGGTCAGTGTTCGCGTCTGGGGAGACGAGTTCTTCCGGATCCTCGAGACGCTGGACGGGTATACGGTTCTACGGGACCCCGAAACCAACTACCTCTGTTATGCCACGGTCTCAGGCGACGCGGCTGCACTTGCGTCGACCGGCGCAGCGGTGGGACAGCGCGACCCCGCGCAATTGGGACTGGTGCGCCATCTCAGGGAGAGCCCGGCGCTCACCAAGGCGAAAGTGCGGGAGGCGCGTGCGCGCTTCGGCCGGAAGAGTAGTGCCAAGGTTTCGGCATCTAGCAAGAGGGGCATCGGGGGGCAGCCGACGATGTTGGGCGAGGTCGCCGGCGTCTGTCTTCTGGTCGATTTCGCCGACGAGGTGGGGACAATTCC
>JASFUW010000337.1:0-5926 GCA_050050135.1 Phycisphaerae bacterium | reverse complement strand
TTACCGAGTCGCTCCGGAGTATGCAGGAGATCGCTGCGTCCCTTAATCGCGACGGTATCTCCTCGCCCGGCGGGGGCACGTGGGACCGTTTGAAGGTGCGCCACATCCTGCTGAACGAACTGTACGTGGGCACGCTCGTCTACAACAGGACCACGCAAAAGCTGAAGACACCTACACGCCACAATCCGAAGGAAGAATGGATCAAGACGGTGGATGCCTTTGACCCGCTTGTGGACCGAAGCCTGTTCGACGAGGCGCAGCGCATTCTGAGCCAGGTGGCGCTCAAGTACACACCGGAGTTTATGCTGGAGCAGTTACGGCGCGTGCTGGACGCGCACGAGTTTCTCCGGCCCGCACTGTTACAGGCTGATCCGGAAGCGCCGGCACCGTCCACCTACGCAAAGCACTTTGCCTCGCTCGATTCGGCGTATCAGCAGGTGTTCCGATTCGCGCTGCAACACGTGACCGAAGAGGTCGAATCTCAGCTTCGGAAGCTCGTTGAAGACGTCGAGACTTACGAAGACTTCCTCGTGCTCAACGGCAGGTTCACGGTTCTGATACAGCCGTCTGTACCCGTGCCGTACGGATACACCCATTACTGGTACTTCCGGCCCGATATGCGTGGTGTTGTCGACATCACTCTCGGCGTCCCAGTTTCCGGGCCGCGAGGTCCGCAGATTCTCGGCTATCTCGCGCTTCCGCGATTGCTGGTCGCGGATCGCGGAATCCGGTTGTTCGGTACGTCGGAGTCACGAATCGATCTATACGGGCACCGTGGCTTGGACATGATTTTCCAGCTTGCGAGGTCATGATGGATACTGCACCGATTCTGCTGATAAAGGACCGCCGCCGAGAGATGATCCCCATCGACAAAATCAAGGTGATCAACTCGCGCACTCGCGACGAAGAGCAGTTCACCCTCAACGTCCAGAGCATCGAGGCAAACGGGCAGCTGAAGGATATTCGTGTCAATGATAAGTTCCTTGCCAGGAGTGGGTTCTATGAGCTGATCTGCGGCGAAGGCCGACTGATCGCCCAGAAGCGCCTCGGCCAAGCGCACATCCGTGCTGAAGTCGTCACCTGCACGCGTAAGCAGGCCTACCTCGAATCACTTGTCGAGAACCTGGCGCGGAGTCGGCCCGGGACGATGGAGTTCGCCCGCGAACTCAAGAACCTGCACGACGAGGGCTGGACGTACGAGCAGATTGCCACCGTGGCCTGTAGGACGTCGGAGTACGTGCGTCACTACATCGATCTCGTCGAGAAGGGCGAAGAACGCCTGATCCAGGGCGTCGAGCAGGGTGTGTTTCCAATCTCGTTCGCCGTGCTGGTTGCGAGCACCGAGGATGGGGCGATCCAGAACGTCTTGATGGATGCGTTCGACCGCAAGATCGTGAACTGCGAGAACTTCGCCAAGGCCCGAGCAATCATCAGAGCACGAATGGATCCCCGTAACCGCAAAGAAAAACACAACGGACCCGCCAACTATACGGTGAATACTCTCAAGAGTGACATTGCCCAGGCAACGCAAGCGAAGGAATCGTACGTCCGTGAGGCACAGGATAAGGAGACGCGTCTGTTCGCGCTGCTCGACGGACTAAACGAATTATGGAGTGACACGATATTGTCCGAACTGCTTCAAGTCGAAGGATTGAGTGATCGACCAGAGTTGGCCGGTACCTACGACGGCGTGACGTCCAAGTGACGGTTAGGAGGATGGGTTAGGATGGACGCATCACAGGCGCGGGACATTCCCATCATTCAGCTTCGACCGTTGCGTGAGCGCACGGTCAGCCGGCGAGAGTTCGACCGGATTCTCGCGAGTATCAAGGCCATTGGTCTGATTGAGCCGTTAATTGTCTTCCCGGAGGGCGAGGATTTCGTGATTACCGATGGCGTGCAGCGGTACCGGGCCTTGCTGGATCTGGGTGTGGAAATCGTCCCTTGCATCATCGGACAACGGCGCGAGGCCTTCACCGGCAACCGCATGGTCAACCGTCTGTCGCCGGTGCAAGAGAATCGAATGATTGAGAAATCCCTGGAGGAATTGGATGAACCGACGATCGCCGCCGCCTTGAATCTATCGGGTATCTCGCATCGGATCAAGAAGACCCTACTAAAGCAGTTGCACCCGGATGCCGCTGCGGCCCTGGATCATGGCGCGATTACGCGCGTTTGTGCCATGGAGTTGACGCATGTGAAACCAGAGCGGCAGAGCGAGATCCTGACGGCAATGAAGAGCTACAACGACCATAGCGTCGCGTTTGCTCGGAGTCTGATACTGAAGACACCTCCGGCGCAACGTGAGGCACGGCGGAGGAAGCGGAACCCATGGAATAAGGCCACTCAGCGCAAGAACGACCTCATCAAGAGACTGGCGGAAGCCGAGCAGAAGCACGACTTCTACTCCCGCTTGTACAAACAGTACACGATTGACTTGCTCCGACTGGCCATCTATGCGCGTGCTTTGCTGACCAATCCGCGAGTACGCGAGTATCTGGATCAACGGCACCCAGCCATCGTTACACGTTTCGAGGCGATCATCGCGGAGGCGAAAGGATAGCGCCATGGCCAAGTGGTCACGTGAGCGGATCATCCGTGAAATCCTGCGCCGCGAATCCTCGGGCTTGTCGCTCGATTTGGGTGCAACGGATCGTGTAGAATCCTCGTTGTATCAGGCTGCGCAGCGTGTGTTCGGGTCATGGCGAAATGCAGTGATGGCCGCGGGCATCTCGCCAAACAAGGCGAGAGTCCACGACCCTTGGCCACCTTCCAAGATTCTGGCGAGCATCCGGTCTCTGGCCCGAAGGACTCGACCGTTGCGGCCAGCCGAGGTAAAGCGCCGTTACGAGCCTCTCGTTACGGCAGCCCGAAGGCATTTCGGTTCGTGGCCGAAGGCCATCGTTGCCGCCGGTGTTGATCCGGAGAAGTTGAGGCGAGTAACGCGGTGGACGAAGCAACGGATCATCGAGGCGATCTTAACGCGAGCACTTCGCGGGAAACGGCTGAACAGCAGCGCCGTGAGGCCGCAATCCCTCGTAGAGGCCGGTGCAAGAGTGTTCGGCTCCTGGGAATCGGCACTGGAAGCAGCTGGAATCGACCCAAGACAGGCATCCCGCCGGCATAGGGCCGGTGCCTTGGGCGCAGCGGTCGGCTCCACGGATGACGATGAACAAGCGCGTCCGAACGACATAGCCAGCTCGGTCTCCTGTCATCGTCGTCGCCCCCCATACACTCGATGGTCAGACGAGGAGATTCTCTTGGGAATTCGAACTCGCGTACGCGAGAACAAGAAGATGAACGCAGCGGCGGTCGATGAGGATGACGGTCCTTTGTACCGGGCAGCGAAGAGGCGGTACGGCAGCTGGCGGAGCGCACTCGTTGCCGCCGGCTTGGACCCGGACAGACTCCGCGTGCGTTTGGCGACCAATCCCGTCTAGGCCGGCCGAACGGTGAGACAGATTCTGTGAGACTCGACAAGCGGATGTAAGACCATGGCGCCAAAGTGCTTATGAACAGCAGTCGCAGAATCTCGCGTTTTGCGGCGTATACTACGTATGCCCATCCATGCCCGTAGGACAGCGACATGCCATGTTGCCTCGGGAGACCATCTCCCTCACAACGTATGCGCAGCTGGACCTGTACCTCGAGAAATTCGCGGCGGGCGAGTTCGGCCTTCTGCTCCTCCTGGGGCGGCATGGCACAGGCAAGAGCGAGAGCGTTCGGCACGCCCTCGGTTGTCCCTCTTCTTCGGAAAACGGCGATGCTTCTGCAGAAGCAGACATGCTCTACGTAGAGGGACACGTGCAGCCGTATGGCCTGTACCGCGACCTTTGGGAGCATCGTGACCAGCCGGTGGTCCTGGATGATCTTGACAGACTGCACGCGGACGGAAACTGCGTAAGACTTCTCAAGCCGCTGTGCAATACAGAGCGAGTCAAGCGGATCACGTGGCTGTCGAACCTCACGCTCAACGACAACGAAGTGCCGGCGTCTTTCGTGACGACAAGCAGCGTCATCCTCATCGCAAACGAATGGCGCACGGTTAACCCGAGCGTGCGTGCGTTAGAGGATCGTGCGATCATCCTCCATTTTGATCCGCCCAAGGCGGAAGTCCACCGCCGAGTTGCAGCGTGGTTCGACGATCGGGAGGTCTACGAATTCATAGAACGGATCCTGCCGTGGATTACGGAGCTATCGATGCGCCACTACTGCAAGGCGTCGCAGTTGCGGTGTGCCGGTATGCCGGACTGGCGACGTAGTCTCCTGCAGATGGTACTACCAGATCCACGCTTGGCCTGCGTTGTTGCCCTGCAGCACGATCCCGCGCTGAAGTCGGAGCAAGTGCGCGTCGAGCACTTTGTTGACAAGACCGGGTGTTCCCGGGCTACCTATTTTCGGATGAAGGCACGGTTGGCGAGTATTGCATCGGACGACAAAGGTCACTGAGGCCGTGTTCTGCTCCGGCTCATTGGAGGATGAGGTGTAGTTTCGCAAGGCCGCGGCCGCCATCAGCTGGAGTGTCTGTGGAAGCAGTGACGGTGAAGGCGCAAGTCAATCTGTCGGACGGCTCGCGCACCAGGGAGCGCCGTCATTCCATCCACCAGGTGATACTGATCAAGAAGTCGCCCCGCACGACCTTGCTGATCGCCCAAAGCGCCGACCAGTGCCCTAGTTGCGCAGTCGGATCTGATTCGAACAAATGCACGGTAGGCACCATCGGACCATTCGCGGTTCTCGCTCACAAGTCTGGCGGTGAGGAGCGGAATCACATCCTCCGACCGGATTAGGCTCAGTGCATCGGCTGCCGCGTCACCGACCTGTGCGAGCCGATCACGCGGGTTCTCTGCCAGCGCAGCGTCGTTGAGGAGTTCTACAAGAGACTCGATTGCTCGATCCGACCCGATGTGCCCAAGTGTTTCGGCAGCGAGAGCACGCATACGGCTGTCTCGATCGCCCAGGAGCTCAATCAAAGATTCGACTGCATTGTCACAGCCGATCTGTCCCAGTGCACGCGCCACCGATTCCCTTACAGTAGCGTCGGCATCTCGCAGAAGGCCAACCAGCGGACCGCAGGCCACTGCTGACTTAATCTCACCTAGTGCTTCGGCGGCAGCCGCGCGCACATCAGTGACCTCATCGCTCAGCAACTCCAACAACCGATCGGGCGCCGAATCAAGCGCAAGCTTCCCCAGCGCTCTGGCTGCCCCCGCTCGCATCGCGGAATTAGTGTCCTGCAGAAGTACGATGAGGTTGGGAGCTGCGTCAATCGTCGGTAGCTCCGAGAAGGCTTCTACGGCCGCGACTCTCGTCCGAGTGTCGGCATCACCCAGAGCGCTTAGTAGCCCCGGGATGCCATCCGTATGCCCTATCCGCCGCAGTGCGTAGACCGCTCGCTCCCTTACCGCGCCTTCGCGATCGCCGACAGCCCGAAGAAGTGGGTCGATCGCCCGGCGGTTTCGGATTCCTCCCAGACCGTCTGCCGCGAGCGCCCGAACGCGCGCGTCGTCGTCGGCCAATGCCTCGATGAGCGGGTCAAGCGATCGCGGTGAGTGAATAGTACTCAACGCGCTGGCCGCCTCCCTTCTCAGATTGGACTTCCGGTCGCGCAGGATTTCGTGCAGGGCCTCGACTCCGCGAGTGGATGCAACGTCGTAGAGCCTTCGGGCGGTCGCTTCCTCTACACCGTGGTGCTGGACTAGGTAATTGACGGAGTAGTCCGAGGCAATCCACTCAAGCGTAGAGGGAATCTGCCTTCGTACGCGTTGCTCGGAACCTTGGAGTGCCTCGAGAAGCGCGTTCACGGCTCCCTCGCATCCACGGCTGCAAACGAGCGCCTTGACATGTTCCACGGGCGACCGGACGTCTTCCGATCCAAGCGAACGGATAACCCGCTGGACGGCGGACGGCGATCCGATGTTTCCGA
>JASFUW010000336.1:0-5927 GCA_050050135.1 Phycisphaerae bacterium | reverse complement strand
AATCCCGGCGGGCCGGGATCGACGCGCGGTGGGCGCATGGTCGCCTGCGTGCTCTTCTTTCCCTCCCCTGCTGCGGTCGGGGCCGCGCCCTTGTTGCACAGGCGGAGCGCCCCGGCCACGGATTAAGTCTAGGATACGTGGACGAGGTTTGCCAAGTGAGGAGGCTGGGGGTTGTTGCGGGTGAGGGCCTTTCAATGGCCGATAAGAAGGCGGCTTTGGTGGCCAGATGCATGAACCCCGCCTTGGAACGGGAAATGAGAGCCGCGCGGTGCGCTTCGCTGTTGCCCCGATCGAGGTGCGAGCGATGGACCGGTCCGAGCCACCCAGACAGTCGGGAGAAGTCTGCATGAAAATGCCTGTATTCGAGATGGAGCGGTATCAGTCGACGTGGGAGAACGTGGTCGAGTATAACCTGTCGGAAAGCGGGGTTGAGCCTGTCACGTTGCGTGACCTGGAGGCGTTAGGGCTGGATCTTACGGCGCTGGCGAATACGCCGTTGGGGTACAGTCAGACCAATGGCACTGTCGAGCTGCGGGAGGCGCTGGCTGAGCATTATCCTGGTGCGACGGTTGATCACATCGAGGTTACGAACGGCACGTCGGAAGCGAACTACCTTCTTTGCTTGACGCTGCTGAACGAGGGAGACGAGGTTCTGTTCGAGTCGCCCAACTATATGCAGTTCGCGGGGATTCCGCCGAGCGTCGGTGCGACGGTGTGCACGTTTTCGCTTCGCGTCGACAGGAACTGGGAGCCGGACTGGGACGCGTTTGAGGCGGGGTTGACTCCAAAGACCAAGCTGATTTACGTCAGCCATCCGAACAATCCGACGGGCTCGGTGCTGTCGCACGAGTCGATGGAACGGCTGGTCGAGGCGGCGGAACGCGTGGGGGCGTACGTGGTGGCGGACGAGGTGTATCAGGGGGCGGAGTTTGACGGAAACCTCACGCCGACGTTCTGGGGGATGTCGGATCGGGTGATTGTGACGTCCGGGCTCTCCAAAGCGTTCGGTATCCCGGGGGTTCGGATCGGGTGGGTTGTGGGGCCAGAGGAGATCGTGGCGGCGTGCTGGGGACAGCACGATTACACGACCATCGGGCCGAGCGTCATCGGGGATGCGGTCGCGCGGGTTGCGGTTGAGAAGGAGAACCGGCGGAAGCTGTTTGCGCGAGGTGCGGAGCTTCTAAGTCGGAATCTTGCCGTCGTGCGTCGGTGGGTCGAGGGTTTTGGCGGGTTCTTGGAGTACGTCGAGCCACAGGCCGGGGCGTTCGCGTTCGTGAAGTATCACGCGCCGACGCCTTCGGCGGAACTGGCGGAGCAGATTCGGAGGACGCAAAGCGTTCTCGTCGTGCCCGGCGCTCAGTTGGGCGAGGAGGGGCATCTTCGGATCAGCATCGGTGTTCCGCGTGAGACGTTGGAGTGGGGGCTGGCCCGGGTCAAGACGGTTTTGGATTCGCTGACGCGGTCGTGACACCGGAGTCGGCTGCAGAAAGCGGGGCGTTGATGGTACGCGGATATGACGCGTGCGAATCCGCGCGGGCTTACGCCCGCGGCTCGGGTTTGGTGCCCAGGTTGAATGCTCAGGTCGGCGGTCAAGTGAGCTTGTAGATATCGGAGAATTTCGTGGTGGCGTAGTCGATGAACGGTCTGATGGTAAGCGGTTCGCCGGTGACGAGCTTAACGAGGTCGGCGGCGCGGTAGCGCTGGCCGTGACAGTGGATGTGGGTGCGGAGCCAAGTGAGGAGCGGCTGGTGATCGTTGGCTGCGATTCGGTCGTCGAGTTCGGGGATGTCCTTGTTTGCTTTCGCGAAGAGCTGAGCGGCGTAGAGGTTTCCGAGGGTGTAGGTGTGGAAGTAGCCGAACGAGGCCCACGCCCAATGGATGTCCTGAAGGCAGCCCTCGCGGTCATCGGGCGGTTCGATTCCCAAGGAGGCGTTGAATTTCTCGTTCCAGGCGGCTGGTACGTCGTGGACCTCGAGCGATCCGTCAAAGAGAGCCCGTTCGATCTCGAATCGGAGGATGATGTGGAGGTTGTAGGTGAGCTCGTCGGCCTCGACACGGATGGGTGAGGGTCGGACCAAATTGATCGCGCCGTAGAAATCGTCAAGGGAAACGCGGTCGAGGGCCTGGGGGAAGGTGGTTTTCAGATCGTGGAAGTGGTAGTACCAGAAGGGGCGGCTTCGTCCGATGAGGTTTTCCCAGAGGCGTGATTGGGATTCGTGCAGACCGAGGGAGACGTAGTGGCCCATCGGAGTGTGCCTGTGCTGCGAGAGCAGGCCCTGCTCGTAGAGGGCGTGGCCGGTCTCGTGCATGGTTCCGAAGAGGGCGGAGGAGAGGAAGTCGCGTTGATATCGGGTGGTGATGCGCACGTCGCCGCAGCCGCCGATGGTCGTGCAGAAGGGATGGACGGAGACGTCGATGCGCCCGGCGGTGAAGTCGAACGCGAGGGCTTCGGCGAGGCGTCGCGACCATCGTGCCTGCTCATCGACGTCGAAACCCCGGTGGAGGATGGAAGGATCGGGCTTATGGTCGGCACGGACAATTCTGTCCAGCAGCGCGACGGTCTGTTCGCGAAGCTCGGCGAAGAGTTGCTCGACGTCGGCGGCCTTTAATCCGGGCTCGAACTCGTCCATCAAGGCGTCATAGGGCTCGGTCTCGTACCCGACGCACTCGGCTTCCTGTTTTTTCAGGTCGACGAGCTTTTCGAGGTGCGGTCTGAATTCGGCGAAGTCGGAGTTCTGGCGTGCGGTGGTCCACACCTCCTTGGCGACGGTTGCGCTCGAGGCGATTTCCTTTACGAGCTTCGTGGGGACTTTGACGGCACGGTCGAAGAGGCGTTGCGTTTCGCGGATGTTGGTCTGGGCGACGAAGTCGTCCGGAGCGGCGGTGGCCTCGTCGAGACATTTGCGGGTTTCGTCGGCGACGAGCCATTGGTGGGCGAGGCCGGTCAGCAGGGCGAACTGCTCGGCCCTGGCGGTCACTCCGTTCTTGGGCATGTAGGTTTCCTGGTCCCACCCGAGGAGTCCCACGACGCTTTGGAGTCGACCGATGTCCTTGATCCGGTCGAGGAGCTTGGTGTACGGGTTGGGCATTGGTTGCATCCTGTTCGAACGAAGTTGTGTCCGCGCCGACGGCGTCGGTCGGGACTCCGTGGCGGGGCGGAATTGAGGCAGCCTAGCGGGCGTGGGTTTGATCGTCCACGTTGCGGGAGGTGATTGCGGCGAGGTGCAGCCCAAGTGTCCGGACGGGTTTCGGTTCCGGGCACGCAAGTCTGGCATCTCGGGGATCGATCCAAGCGGCGTGCTCGAGAGCCCAGGATGGACGGCACGAGACGGTGAAATGTGGGCAGAAATCGCTCGGAGGATGCCGGGAGGGCCGATTCTACGGCCCCGGGCCAAGCCAGAACTCGTACATTCCTTGACTCTTATCGGGCGGCGATGTATACTTGTAAGCGTAATAGGCAAAAACTAAATATGGCGGTTTGGATGAGCGGGAGTTTGATCATCCATCATTCGCGACGCAGAGATATTTTGAAGCGATTTATACTTCGATCTGTTTGATCCGTTTTTTCGCGATTGATCTCCCAGAATACCGCACTCTTTTTGGCTCATACCCAAGCGTCCGACATCAGGACCGCTATCGCCTTTTCGCTTAGCTAGAGGTTTGCAATGACGGTGTTGCGCGCCTGTGCGCGACCGTTCCGGATGGCCGGGTTCCGGCTGTCTTATGCGTAGCGTTCCCTTTCGAGGGGATGCGAGGTGAAGTGATAGCGATGGACGCGACGCAAGAAAGCCATAGACAGCACGCTCATTCGCGGGCGGTGACCGGTTGCGTAGCGCCCAGATTGCGCACGGCTCGGGTGGCGCGTCGGCCGGCGAGACGCCCGGTGGTGGTCGTCCTCCGCGCCATCACCGACGCCGGCCGAGCGCGCATTTTTGCTGAATCCGTGGTTCGGCGTTGCAGGGCCGGTCTGTCCGGACGGTTGGGTTTGAGGCCTGCGCCGGTCTCGAACGTCGAACCACCAAGAGAACTTGCGGTCAGCCGTAAGAGCGAGGTGCCGCAGGGCGACATGCCCATGGTGGACAAGGGTGTCCACGGGGAGCACCTGCGATGTACGGCGACTTTCGAGCAACGAAGACCGAGGGTTGCTCCCCGGTCAAATGGATCTTCCGTGCCCTCCCTACTCCCGACCTGGTCGCGTCCAGCGTCGCGGCCGCACGGTCCGAGGCCTTTCGTCGGAAGGCAGGACCATTTGCGGTCGTCGACGCTGGCGCAACCGGGGTCCACGCGGGAGCGGGCAGGGGGCTTCATGGAAAACGAGTTTACGATCGGCGGGTTGTCGCGGTCGCCGTTGGGGAGACCGAGACGCAGCAAACGGCGTTGGTGGGGACCGACTTGCCCGAGCTGTGGGGAAAGGCGACCGTGCGCCCGCGGGTCCTTTGTCCGAAGTTGTTTCGCATCGCGCCCGGCACGGCGCAGCGGACGTATAAATCAGGCACCGTACTCCGCCCCGGCCCACGGCCACCAGACTCCAAGCTGGTAAGGCGCCGCCTCCTACGCTCCTTACGTGGGCCGGGCGTTTTTTATGCGCGGAGCGGGGGGCGGGGGCAAGGTACGACGGGTTGGAAGTCCGCTTTGTCCTGTCATTTCTTCGACATCGGATCTCTGCTCGCCGCGGGAGCTGTTCGTTTGTTGCGCGGCGTGTTGTCATACATTTTTCTTCTGGAGATCGGTCATGGACAAGTCAAAGGTGGGCGGATGCGCGCGCCGCCGAGGCGCACGCGGCGGCGATGGGCTGCAACCAGAACGGCGTCCTCGACACGTGTGATCTTGCGAGCGGCGATAGCGAGGATTGTGACGGTGACGGGGTGCCCGACGAGTGCGGCTTGGACTGCAACCGCAACGGAATCGCAGACAGTTGCGAACCGGGCGACGGGAGTGATACGGCCTGTAACGATCATGGGATCCTCGATGGATGTGAGGTGTCGACGTGGTTCGCATCGACTCCACGCCGCCTTCAGCCGCTCGGCGGGGGCGTGTCTCAGGTGTACCGTCTTGCCTGGGCGCCGCCATGCGCGAACGGCGCAAAGATCACGCTGACCGCGTTCGGCAACCTGGCCGGTGCGGACCGGTACGTCGACGTGGAGATCAATGGCGTTGAGGTCGGGCGTGTTTTCGACGCGGATGCCGGTGACTGCGACCAACCACCTTCATACGGGAGAGTGACGGTGGGTTGCGAAGTCTAGAATGCGCTCGTCGCGAAGAAACCCCTGACGATCAGACTGACGCCGTCCGACCAGATCGACGCAGATCAGTGCGGGGGTGGGTCGTTCATTCGTGTTCAAGTGAGCTATGCAACGGGGTACGGACGCCCCGACTGCAACGAGAACGGTATCCCGGACACATGCGATATTGCATCGGGATTGGATCGTGACTGCAACTTCAACGGGATACTGGATCGCTGCGATATTGCCGACGGGACCAGTGACGACTGTGACGGCAACGACGTTCCCGATCAGTGCCAGCCACGTGTCCCGCGCGTGATCCATGTCGACGCTGCGGCTGAGGGCAGGGATGACGGCACGAGCTGGGGCGACGCGTTCACCGACCTCGCGGATGGACTGGAGTTCTTCTGCGACGGCGACGAGGCCTGGGTGGCATCGGCCGGTGAGCATCCGTATACGCCGGATCGGGGCACTGGGGACCGGGAGGCTACGTTCGACCTCGTAAGCGGCGTTGGGCTCTACGGCGGGTTCCTGGGCAACGCGCATCCGCACGGCGGTGAAACGGCGCGCGCCCAGCGCGAACCGGCGCGTTACGTGACGGTGCTGAGCGGCGATCTGAGCGGCGACGATGTCGGATCGGGCGGATCTCAAAGCGACAACAGCGCTGTCGTTGTTTCGGTTGCGGATGCGGACGAAGGGCCTGTA
>JASFUW010000335.1:0-5927 GCA_050050135.1 Phycisphaerae bacterium | reverse complement strand
CACGTCATGCTCAACATGCTGAGCATGCTGATTTCGGTTAGTCTCTGCAAAACAAGAGCTTACGCATAAGTCCGGGTGTGGCATAAGGTTACGATTTTCGCTATCGTCACTCTCATAACCCGGAGGGTTTTGGCAACGATTTTGGCAACCTCGCTTGCGGCAGCGTGAGCGGGGTCTTCTCTTTCCACTTCTTCCTTCCACGATACGCTCGGCCAAGCTCAGCGTACATGGCATTGAACGGCGGTCGTGGATGAGCCGACAATGGGTCCGGTCGAAGTGGCGGCGAAGAGCGCCGACCGAATCATCGAAGCAGGGAACACTGGAGTAGCTCGCCCCAACGGGAGACGTTTGTCTTTCAGGGGATTTGCCCGAGTTGTGGGCAGGATCGGAAAATCGAGTTCAGCGGAGCCGCTGACGAGCAATCGCCGGTCAATTGCTCCGCGTTGGTGCTTGCTCACTCGCCGAGGGGGCTGGTGGACTCGAGTTGCTCGGCCAAGGTGCGCTTCGGGGCTCCGCGTACGGGCTGGCGGCGGATGAACTTCTGGGCGAAGAAGTTGTTGGGGATGGCGATCTTGCCTCCGTCCTCGGTTTTGAGGGTGGTGTACATGAAGTTGATGTCAACCACTCGACCCTCCAACGCCTCCGGCAGGACGGTGATATTCTCGCCGACGTTGAACGGTCGCCAGATGAGGATAACGAGCGTGGCGAGGATGTTGCTCAGGATGCTCCAGACAGCTACAAAGCCGATGGCGACCATGGCCAAAAACGTCGCGAGGACGGCCCATATGCTTCTGATCTCGAAGCCGGCAATGGCGACTACGGTGAGCCCGGCGACCAGCGTGAGCACTCCGCGGACCCAACGGCGGATGATGTTGACCGTGCTTTCCGGCAGTCGGCCCGTGGCATTCAAGGTCAGCAGAGTCGTGAGCACCAGGCGGTCCAACAACAAGGCGAGCAGCACGACGAGAGCGCCGAGACCGATACGCCCCCAATTGAAGTTGGCTGTTCGTATGGGTACGTCCCAGGCCCGTAGAATCAGCACGATGGCGGCGACGACGCCGGCGATACGGATAAACCAGCGGAGGAGCGTGACGACGTAGCGCGTCGGTCCGCCCTCGGTTGCGACGTCCTTCGTGTGTTCGTCCGGCTCGGTCGAAAGACCCATGCCGGGCTCGAGGTCGCGGTCAGTATGCCGGTCGATCAGGTCGTTGAGGTATTCGATCGCGGTGCCCACAACGATGAGGATACCCAGACTGAGCAACAAGGCGGTTCCCGTGTAGGTGACCAACATGCCGTAACCTGCGACTTGCAGCACCAGCAGCGCCGCGGCCGCCAGAACCAAAAGCGGATAGGCGATCCAGGTGAGCATGAGCCCCCAGCCGAGCCCCGGTGCGCCGGGGCCCACGTCGCCGAGCCCGAGCACGCGTTCCTTGCGGACCAAGAAGAGCAGCAGCAACATCAAGAAGCCGGCCTTGTAGAACTCGAAGAACACCTCTTGCAGGGCGGCGCCGACTGCGACGACCCGCAGCGCAAAGGGAATTACGAGTACGATCACCGAAAAGAGAATCAGCCAGCCGAGCCACATGCGATAATGCTTGGCGACCGTGTCGCTACAGGGGATCGGTCTGTGTGGCGGGCTCTCGGCTTCGAAGAGATGGTGCACGAGCCGAAATACCGTCAACCCGGCTGCGATCGTGCCGAGTGCCACCAAAGCGAGCTCTTGTATGCCGGGCACGCCGCGGTCGTCGGGAACGAGTTGCCACAGGCCAAGTAGCAGGCTCCCGGCGGTGAGCAGCGGGATGGCCAGGTCTCCCACCATGTTCAGGGCCATCAGATCGATCCTGGCGCTCAGCCCGCTTCTGATGGGGTGCGGACTATCCCGCGTGACCCTGGTCTGAGCGACGATGTCTTTCGCAAGTCGGACGCCTCTATACCTCGCTACCCGGTAGAGGATGAACCCGATCAACGCGGCAAGGAGAACGCCGCCCGCAGCCCATGCCCACTTGCGCGGTGGGACCGCTGAGATGTCGTCGGCGATCGTGCGTGCGGCGCGGCGGCTTTGCGTGAAGGTATCGCGTTGTTCTCCGAAAAGCTCGCGTCTGATGCCGTGGTCGCCGGGTTCGGTCGCCTTTTCCGGCTCGTCTCCTGGTTCTGCCGCGGGTCGCGCCCGCCAGAATCCGACCAGGTCGGCGGAGGCAGCCGACCAGTCCGCGCCGCCCAGACCCGATTCGCGGCTGAGGAGCCGCGCCCAGCGAATGAGGCGTCGGAGCGCTTGCAGGTCCGCCACCCGCTCATCCAGGAGCTTGATCGCCTCCTCCATTCGCGCGGAGAGGCTCTCGACTTCCGCGACGGTAGAGCGCATGGCCTCGTCGAACGCCTGTCGTTCTGCGGTGATCGCGGTTTCGAGTTGGGTGCGTGCGGCTGCGTCACCGGCCCGTTGTGACGAGTAGATTCCGTCTGCGAGGACCTTGAAGCGTTGCAAGGCTTTCTGCCGAACGGACTGCAGCTCCTGAATCTCGTCAAGCGTCTCGCTCAGGTAGCGGCGCAGATTCAGCGAGGTGTTCTGGAACTCGCGCCGCTCGTCGCGTAACTGCCGCGCGAGTGTCGCGAGCTCCTCCGCGTTTCGATAGTCCAGGGAGGTGCGGATTCTGTCCCAGTACGACCGGGTCAAGTCAAGTCGGGTCTTCAGGCGGTCGGTCTCGCGCTGCGGGAACCGGTCCCGCAGTCGGCGGAGACGGTCGGGATTCTGGAAGTAATAGAGAAGCACGCGTTCGCGGAAGAGCCGTAGATCGCGGAGGGCGTTCTCGTTGCGGGACTGGGTTTCGGCTGTTTCGAGCTTCTTGACCCGCGCCCGCGTGGTTGCTTCGGTGAGGGCGTTGAGGAGGTTTTGGGCCGCGGTGAGCTGCTCTTGTAGCGCGGCGAGGCGGCGCTCACCCTGATCGCGCGAATGGCCGGCGTGCTGGTGCTCCGGTCCGAGATTGTGCAGGGCCAGGTCCGCCGTGGCGCGACGGACGTCGAGGCGCTCCTGCTCGAGGCGGAGCTGAGCCTGGTCGGTCGCCGGCATGGTCGAGGATGGCAGTGCGGCCGGTCGCTTCGACAGCTCTTCCCGTTGAGCTCGAAGCTGCTCGAGCTCCTTTTGTAACGTGTCCTTTTGCCGCTGGAACCCTTCAGCCAACTGCTTGGCGAGGCGGGCCTGCGACTCTGTCAGGCTGCTCACCTGGGCGCCGAGGTTCGAGACGCGCGCCTGAAGATCGCGGACCTGTTCCTCGGTGGGTTCCGCAGCCGGACGCGTTTGTTTTAACGTTGAGGTTTCCTCTCTGATCCGTGTCAGTTCGGCGGTGAGCGCCTCGAGGTGCTCCGGGCTGCTGAGCCTCTTCACCGCGCTCAGGGTTTCGCTGAAATGCTGGAGGCCGGCGAGATAGCCTTCCCACGCGTGGACGAGTTCTTGCTGAGTGCTGGTGAGCGGTGCGGCCGCGGCGGCTTCAGGCTGCGATTGGGTTTCGACGATCCTCCGGAGTTCGGCGAGGCGCGACCGGGCGAGTTCGATGCGCCGCAGCACGTCCTCGTCGGTTTGCGGGACCTGTTGGAGCAGAAGGTCCGAAGGAACCTGGCCGGTTTGCGCATCCCCGTTGACGTTCGACTTCGGCTCTGCTTGCAGCCCTACCACCCTCGATTGGGCGAGCAAACCCAGCACGACGAGAAAGCCGCACGAGAACGTCCGCGGCAACGGCATGACAACCCTCCCTAGCTCGAGTCGATCCTTGGTACCCGAAATCTACGATCGATGCGACGGCGCCGCCGTGCACCGCGTCAAGTATTAGCTAGAACCTACAGCGCTTCGCGGCCGGCGGCCAGAGCGGAACGCCGATACCGAGTGCCGCCGCCACGAAGGTGTAGCGCCGGCTGATCGTGAAGAGGGCGGTTAGCGTCCGGGAGCAGTCGGCCAGATGTCGCGGTCGATGAGCTCGATGGAGTTGTTGGCGGGGTCGCGGACATAGATCGATCGCCCGCCACCTTCCCATTCGATTTCCTGCTCGATCTCGACTCCTTTCGCCACCAGGCGCTTTCGCCACGGGTCGAGATTGTCGACCAGAAACGCGACGTGTCCCGGTCCCGTGGTCCCATGCGCCGGCACGTCGCGACCCGCACGCCCGCTCAGGTCGCCGTTGAACAGCAAGACCACCGATTCGGGTGTCACCCGTATGGCGGCGAACATCTCGTCGGGCGGCTTGACGAGCTCGAGCCCGAGCACGTTGGCATAAAAGGCCGCGCAGGCTTCGACATCATCCGCGTAAAGAACGGTCTCGGCGACGCCTTTGATCATGTTTCCACGCAACGTCGGCACCCGGTGCGTCTCCGCGCGGGTTGAAGCCCGCGGCTCAGCGTGCCACAACGTGACACCACGTAGTCCGCGACGGTACTAATCGGTTGGTATCTTCACGCCTCGCTGTTGGGCGACTTCCCGGGCTTTTTCGTAGCCGGCGTCGGCGTGGCGGATGATGCCTGTTGCGGGATCTGCGGTCAAAACGCGCCGGAGTCTTACGGCGGCCTCCTTGGTGCCGTCGGCGACGATGACCTGGCCGGCGTGGATCGCATAGCCGATCCCTACGCCGCCGCCGTGATGCACCGACACCCAACTGGCACCACAAGCCGTGTTGACGAGGGCGTTCAATATAGGCCAGTCGGCGATCGCGTCGGAGCCGTCCTTCATGCCCTCGGTCTCACGGTTCGGCGAAGCCACGCTGCCGCAGTCGAGGTGATCACGACCGATCACGATCGGGGCGGATATCTCCCCTTTCGCGACGAGATCGTTGAAGACCAGACCCATCCTGGCTCGTTCGCCGTAACCCAGCCAACAGATTCGGGCGGGAAGGCCCTGGAAGGCCACGCGCTCGCCGGCCAGCCGAATCCACCTGCACAGGTGCTCGTTTTCGGGGAAGGTGTCGAGGACGGCGCGATCGGTCCGGGCGATGTCGTTCGGATCGCCGGAGAGCGCGGCCCAGCGGAACGGGCCCTGCCCCTCACAGAAGAGCGGCCTGATGAAAAGCGGAACGAAGCCCTCGATATCGAACGCGTCCCCGACGCCGACGAGTTTCGCCTGGCCGCGGATGTTGTTGCCGTAGTCGAAGGTGACCGCGCCGCGTCGTTTCAGCTCGAGCATGGCTTGAACGTGCTCGCCCATCGTCCGCATGGACTCGGTGATGTAGCGGTCGGGATCGGTCTTGCGAAGTTGAACAGCCTGGTCGAACGTCATACCGTTGGGTACGTATCCGTTGAGGGCGTCATGGGCCGAGGTTTGATCGGTCAGCATATCCGGTTGGACGTTGCGTTTGATGAGTTCCGGGAGGACGTCGGCGCAGTTGCCGAGCAATCCGACAGACAGCGGGTGCCCAGATGCCTTAGCCTCGTTGACCCAATCGACGGCTTCGTCCAGCTTGTTCGTCCACCGGTCCAGGTATTTTGTCTTGATGCGCCGATCGATGCGCGTCTTGTCGACCTCGACGCACAGACACACACCCTCGTTCATCGTGACTGCCAGAGGCTGGGCACCGCCCATTCCGCCGAGCCCCCCGGTCACCACCAGACGGCCGCGAAGGGTCCCGCCAAAGTGCTCGCGGGCGGCTGCACCGAGCGTCTCGTAGGTGCCTTGCAGGATGCCCTGCGTGCCGATGTAGATCCAGCTTCCCGCGGTCATCTGTCCGAACATGGTCAGGCCGAGCGCTTCGAGTCGGCGAAACTCGTCCCAGTTCGCCCAATGGGGGACGAGCAGGGAATTGGCGATCAAGACGCGCGGGGCGTCGGGGTGTGTCTTGATGACGCCGACGGCGCGGCCGGACTGCACGAGCAGCGTCTCGTCGTTTTCGAGCGCTTTGAGGGAGGCCACGATGCGGTCGAAGTCGGGCCAGCTTCGGGCGGCCTTGCCGCTG
>JASFUW010000334.1:0-5958 GCA_050050135.1 Phycisphaerae bacterium | reverse complement strand
GCCGTCACAACCTTCAATCGACCCTGTCGTCCCGTCGAAGTACGATGACAGGAGCGCTCGCCCACTCGCGTAACAGGTACGCACACCGGCTTGCGTTTGCCCCGCGTCGCCAACATACTGCCGCCTCGATGCGGTTTAGTCGGAACGGGAGCTCACCTTGAATCGAGAAACGAAACGCTCGCGCCTGCGTCTCTGGAATGTCCTGTGCGTCCTCTTTGTTACGATGTCGTCGGCTCGCGCGCAGACGGACGACCTGAAATCCGACCTCGATCAACTCGTTCGGCTCGGCCAGGAAGCCCCGCCGGCCTTGCTCGATTCCATCCGCATTCGCGTCGAGAGGGACCCCGCAGCCGCCACGGCCGCGCTCCTGCCACGCCTCGCCGATCCCGACGCCGACGAACCCACGCTCGTCACCTACGTCTGGGTCCTCGGTCTCGCGGGCGACGCCAGGTCCGCCGACGCCATCATGAAACTCGCCGAACGCACAAGCTCTCGCATCGTCAAGGGGAACTGCCTCCGGGCCCTCGCCAGCATCGGCGGCGATAAAGCCGGCGCGTTCCTCCTTTCCCGCCTGCGCGAAACGACCGAAAAGAACATACGCTACGGTATGCTCAATCTCCTCGCCGAAATGCAGTATGAACCCGCTCTGCCCGACACGGCGGAGATTCTCGAACTCGACCCCGCACAATTTCAGTATCGCTCCGTTCTCGTGTACGGCAAAATGGGCGACAAAGCAGTGTCATTCCTGCTGCGCCGACTCGCCGACAAGAACAAGATCGTGCGGATCAACGCCATCAACACGCTCGGCCAATGGCTGTGCCCGGTCGCCGCATTCCGCCCGCTTCAGGACCGCTTCCGGGTCGAGAAGGACGCCGAAGTCCGCGGTCTCATTCTGCGCTCCCTCCAGCGCATCTCACCCGATCTCGACACACTGCGAGCGTTCGCACAAGAGGTCATCGCAGAGGAGAAGGACGAAGCGGTGCTCGGCGTCGCGCGGGAGGTGCTCGCCAATCTCGCCGAAACGCGCAAATCACTCGACGAATTCGAGAAACGAAAGGCCGTCTCGCCGGAAGCGTTTCAGACCGAACTGAGCGCCATGCTCCGATCCGCGGGGTTGGGCGGAAACTACGACGCGCTCTCTACCGCAAGCACATCCGACGACGAGAACGACTTGAAGAGACTCCGCGAGCGCATCCTGCAACGGGACTCCGAGGCGGCGCTCGCCGATTATCAGAAGGTCACCGACATCATCGTGCTCAACCGTCTGATGCAAACCGATCACTGAGGCATGCGAGGCGAGACCGGCGTCATCTCCGCCTCGCGGGACCGCGCCGGCGCCCAAGCGGCTACGCCCGCAGATCGACCGCTTCACCCTGGGGCGCCGCCTGGCTCGCGTCGCCCGCACCGTACCCGTCCGCCGCGCCGAACATCACCGTCGTGGACGTATACTCAACCGAGATGGTGGTCGACGACGCATACGCAACGAACGATCGGGCACCGCCTCCACCACGCGGATTGAGTGCCGCAAGAGCGTCATTGGCTGCGGATTCCGCCTTCTCCGTCTCCTCCAACAGCGCCAAAAGCACCATCAGCGCGATCAACATCTGGAGCATCTTGTTGTTCTCGACCCCGCCGCCGACACCGCGCAACATCTCTGCAACCGCCGCGTGGATCTGGGTGACAGCCGATGTCGCTCCCGTACCGAAAGCGCCCGCCGCGTCACCCGAAAGAATGCTCGACGCCCCACCGTATCGGTCCGTCTCATAAAGTGAGGGTGTGGCCGACGCGGTTCCGGCTCCCCCGTACAATCCCACCGGCGATACCGTATTCATTCTTTCCTCCTCCCACACCGGACGAACCGGTGACCGCGCGCACAGCACACCGACAAGCTGTTGGCACGACAAGGTCCGTTATTCTGCTCCCGACGTCCGCGGTCGCTAACTTGCCCGCGCGCAAGAGCTTATGGTCGCGTCGCGCTCGTGCGCCCAATTCCGGTCCTACGGACCCGTCGCCCCGCCGCCACGCGAGGGTTGCCTTCCGGCAACGTTCGCAAGGTCTTCGGGATCTCCCACCCGGCCCGACAAGGACCTCGACGCACAAAAATCACACCCCACGGTGGCCCGCGCTGACCACGGCACGACCACCGGTTTCCGGACGCCCCGACCGTCAAATCCAGGTGCTCGACCTCGGACCGCCCACGATGCAGGGCACAACCCGCCCATCGCACGCGCCCGCATACGGACTGACGCGCCCCCCTGACAACCCCATTGCCCGGTTGACACGTCGAACTGCCGATCTAATATGAAATCCGGTCACTTACGCGCGGTTGCGCCTATCAGTGACCGACGTCGCCCGGGAGACGGGAATCTCGGGGGCAAAAAGGATGACGAAGTAGACCGTCTGAACTTCGACACCTGGCTCAGGGCCGCCCGAACCCCATACGAGCTTTAGCACTACGTGACGAGCGGGACCGCAACTGCTGACCTCGACCATCAGAAGTTCAATGACTGCAACCGCGCCGCAAACAACCAGGACGTCGTCCGGCATCGCCAAAGCGAACGCCAAACTCAACCTCACCCTTGACGTCCTCGGCGAACGTCCCGACGGCTTCCACGAGATCCGCTCACTCGTCATCGGGCTCGACCTGTGCGATCGCATCCGCTGCTCACCCGCGGATGAACGCGGCGTGTCTCTGACCTGCACGAGTCCCGGAATTAAGCGCGAAGACAACCTGGCTTATCGTGCCGCCGTAAAACTCGCGAAACGTCTTGGCGTCAAGGCCGCGGTCCAGATCGCGATCGAGAAGTCGATCCCGATCGCTGCGGGGTTGGGCGGTGGAAGCGCGGATGCCGCCGCCACGCTCATGCTGTGCCATCGACTGTGGGGCAACAAGCTCGACGATCGTGAACTCGCCGACCTCGGCGCCGAGATCGGCTCCGACGTCCCCTTGTTTTTCGCGCTCCCGGCCGCCGTCATCACCGGCAGAGGTGAGCGGGTCAACTCCGTAACCATGCGGTGGGCCGGCTGGGTCCTGCTCGTCTTCCCGGGCATCGCCTGCCCGACCGCCGAGGTCTACGCCGCCTGGAAAGCCACCGACGTCGCCGGGCTCCCGACCGGAATGGAGGAGCGCATCGTCCAAGCCACATCGGCCGACGAATTGTCCGGCATAATCTCCAATCATCTGACGCGCGCGGTATACCGTGTCGCACCCGAGATCGAACGAATTCACACCGCGCTCCGCCGTGCGGGGCTCGGCTCCATGCATATAACTGGAACGGGTTCAACGTTGTTTCAACTGTTTGATAAAAGAGAGGCTGCGTGTCGCGCTGCGGACAAGATCGAGGAAGCACAGCTCGGCGTTTCGACCGCTGTCGTCGCGGCACCAGTAGGCACGCGCTCTGATCTCAACGAGGAGTAGTTGATGGAAGTCTCTGATGTACGGGTCCGGCTGGTGAAGGACGCAAACGAACGATTGAAAGCCGTATGCAGCGTCACACTCGATTCGGAGTTTGTCGTCCGCGACGTCAAGGTGGTCGAGGGAACCAACGGGCTGTTCGTGGCCATGCCCTCTCGCAAGCTCACGTCCGCTTGCCCCAAGTGCAGAACCCAGAACCACCTCCGCGCAAGGCACTGCAACGAATGTGGGACGAAGCTGCCGCAACCGCGCATACCGACCGACACGGACGGCCGCGAGAAGGTGCACCGAGATATCGCCCACCCGATCACGGCCAATTTCCGACAGACCATCCAGCAGCATGTGCTTGACGCGTTCCACGACGCAGCCGAGGAGGAAGGGCTCGATCATCACGAGGATGTCGAAGTCGAGAACGAAGAGGAACAGCCCAAGAGCGAGTACGACTCCATCATCGCCGATCTACGCGCGGGATCGCGTCTGGATGACGGCGACAAAAGTGACACGGGTCGTGACGACCGCGATCGCTCCGCGGATCGGAAGCGCCGGAGGCGCCCGCGCGAGGATAGACCGGAGCCCGCCACGCAGAGCGCATCCGACCGCCGCGACCGATACGACAAGGAAGAACAACCCGAACCGAAAGAGCCCGGCCCGCGCGAGCCCACGTTCGCCGACGGGCTGGACGAGCCGGCAGGCCACGACGAGGAGGAGCGCGACACCGTAGGGGCACCGGTCGCAAGCTCGACGGACGGGCCCGACGACCGTTTCGGCCCCGGCGACGCTTTCGGTCCGGGCGATTCGTTCGGCTCCGGCGACGGCGACGCCGAGTCGAAAAGAAAGGATGAGCGCGACGACGAGCCCTCGTCCTTCGGCGAAGGACTCCTGTAGCCCGAGCCGCAACCAAATACCGAGCCGCGACCGTGAGGGAGCGAAGCAGACCGCGACGGCATCCCGACCCGCGACCGGATACCGACCCGCGACCGGATACCGACCCGCGACCGGATACCTACCCGCGACCGGGATACCGAGCCGCGACTGTGAGGGAGCGAAGCAGACCGCGACGGCATCCCGACCCGCGATCCCGGCGTGCCGGGAGAGCGGAAACCACACAGTGCCGTAACGGTGAGTTGCACGAGTTGCCGCGCCGGTTGACTTACAACGCCGGAGCCCTGATGTAACGCTTGCCCGGTTGCCCCGCATCGCCCCGTAGGGGCACGTGATATTAGCCCAGCCATTCATGGCTGGGTCATGGACCGGACGATGAATACAAGTCCCGTAGGGACGACTGAGTGACCCGGCGCTCAACCGTCCCTACGGGACTGAAACCGTATCGTGCGCTCGCGGTCCCAGTCCCGGCGCGCCGGGACTGGGCTAAGCTCGACGGTTGCTACGGGACCAACATGAAACGCGTTGCCCCTTGCGCGATTTCACGGTAGTGGAGCGGAACACGCGCCGCGGAAAGCGCCGAACGCAACCCAACCATGTTCAAACGGATGTGACTCATGACCACCCAAGCAGACACCATGGAGAAGATCGTCGCCTTGTGCCGCCGTCGCGGTTTCATCTTCGGCAGCAGCGAGATTTACGGCGGCATCGGCGGCTTCTGGGACTACGGCCCCCTCGGCGCCGAGCTCAAGCGAAACATCAAGGACGCCTGGTGGAACGATATGGTTCGCAACCCCCCGCCGGGCCCCAACGGCGTTGAATATCAGATGGTCGGCGTGGACTGTTCGATCATCATGAACCCCAAGGTGTGGGAGGCGTCGGGGCACGTGGGCGGCTTCAACGACCCGATGCGTGATTGCAGGGAATGCAAGTTGCGCTATCGAGGCGATTTCTTGGGACGGATGTTTATGTTCGCCGTCGACCAAATCCCGGCGTCTTCGACGATCCACGACGCACTCAGTGGGCTTGAGGGAAAGGAGGCAGAACTCTCGCTAATTGTTGACGGGTCCCCGGGAAGCTCTTGCGAAGACTACGCTCCAGCTATCAAGCGCGCAATGGGAGCCAAGAAAGTCAAGCTGGTCACGGTTCCGCGAACTGACGCGCCTTTCGCGCTAATGTACTGGATCGTGGACGGCAAGAAGTACTTCATGCCGGAAAGCTTTGAAGGCAAAAGCGCCAAGGACCTTGACTGCTGTCCGAACTGCGGCGGAGAGCTTACCGAGGAACGAGCGTTTAACCTAATGCTCGAGACGCACATTGGCGCGTTGCAGGATGCCGCGAGTGTTGCGTATCTCCGCCCCGAAACCGCCCAAGGCATCTTCGCCAACTTCAAGAACGTCGTCGACTCGTCGCGCGTGAAGGTTCCCTTCGGCATCGCCCAGGTCGGCAAAAGCTTTCGCAACGAGATCAACCCGCGGAACTACACCTTCCGCTCCCGCGAGTTCGAGCAGTACGAAATCGAGTTCTTCTGCCACCCGTCCGAGGCCGCGATGTGGTACGAATACTGGCGTGACCTCCGGCACAAGTGGTACGTCGGTCTCGGCCTCAAAAGTGACAAGCTCCGCCTGCGCGATCACGAGGGCGACGAACTCGCTCACTAT
>JASFUW010000333.1:0-5987 GCA_050050135.1 Phycisphaerae bacterium | reverse complement strand
TCACCGCCACGAAGGGCGTCCGGACGTCACGACCCCATGGCGCCTGTCACTTTCTCGACGACGTTGTCCAACATGGAAAGGTAGTCCGTCGCTTCAGGCTGTCCGCCGACGGAGTTGGCGCACTCGACGACGGTGATTCCGGTTTCGGAAGCGACCAGGTCCGGCGCCTTGCGACTGTAGAACGGCTCCATGACGAGAATCTTGACGCTTTCGGCTTTGATTCGCTCGACCACCTCGGCGACGTGGCCGGGGCTGGGCGGGATGCCCGGTTTGGGCTCCAGCTCTTCGGACACGGTCAATCCGAAGCGGTTCGCGAAATAGGACCAGCTTCGGTGGTAAGTGACAACCTTCTGACCCTTGTACGGCTGCATGGTCGCGAGCCAGCCGCCGAGAGCCGGTGCAGCGGGATCGGCGAGCTTTTGATCGAGGCGCCCTTTGAGGAGCATGGCCCAGAGCTTGCCGCCGCCGTAACGCTCGACCAGTGCGTCGCCGAACATCCTTCCGTCGAGCCGACGTTGGAACGCCTCGAGCCGCTCCTGGAAATACGTCGCGTGCTGCGGGGCGAGATCGGCGAGTCGGCGGGCGATGTTTTTGGCGACGATGCGGCCGTTGAGCGGGTCGAGCCAGTAGTGCGGGTTGCCCAGGGGATGGATGTCACCCATCGATCGGTCTATCCTCTGCGTCGGCACTTCCAATCTCAGCACGCCCTCGGAGGCATCGACGTGGCCGGGCGCGGAGATGCGGATTTTCGGGTTGCGCGATCCGTCGATGATCAGCTCTTCGTAACCGATCTCGAGCTCCAGCCCAACGCGAATCCAGACGTCCGCCTTCTTCGCGGCCATCATGTAGCTGGGCTTGGCGGCGATGAAATGGGGGTCTTCCTGTCCGGTTGCCAGAGCTTTGACATCGACGTGGTCGCCGCCGATGGCGCGGGCGATGGACGCGAGGTCGGTCGTGGTGGTCACGACGCGCAGCTTGTCGGCTGCTCGCACCGGGGACGCTCCTGCAAGGAGAAGGCCCGCAAGGCAGATGGCGATCGGGGTTTTTGATAATGGTAACAAAGTCTTTCCTCCTTAGTACTCATGAGCGCGGTGCGGTCCGAGCCCGAAGTTCATCTGCACGAAGACTTCGTGCTCGTTGCGCTCGCCCTCTCGGCGGAAGTTCCGGTCGGTATACATATAGCCCAGACGCCAGTAAAGGTACTCGCTTTGCAGGAAGGTCAGGTAGGTGGAGTAGCCGTGCTCGTGCATGCTGGAGCTGAAGGGCATCTGTGAGTAATCGTAACGTGTCCCCAAGACCCAACGGCGCGCAAACTGATAGTCCGCGCCGGTGTACATTCCCCATGTTTTCTCCTGGCCGCCGATCAGGTCAGCCTGTGCGGCGAAGACCTCGGTGTACCAGGCGAACGCTTTGTAGAGACCAGCCTGAAGCGGGCGCCACTTGAGTGTCAGGTCGACGCCCTCGATCATCGTGCGATTCTTGCCGTGGCCTCTGTCGTTGGGGGCGGTGGCGAAGCTTACGCCGGTCTCGAGGGTCGTCGTGTCGGATATTTCGTTGAAGTCCTTAAAGTGCAGGAGGTGGACAAAGTCGTCGCTTTCGGTTCCGGCAAAGAGGGAGCTGTCGTTGTTGAAAACTTCGTAGGTGAGCTCGATGTAGCGGTCCCAAGGGTTGGGGACGAGCCAACTGAGACCGACGCCGTCTACGGACAACCCCTCCTCGCCGAAGTAGTTTTCGATGATGAGCGGATACTCGACCCAGGGCAGCGCGTGCAGATGCTGGGGGTTTGTCTTGCCGAACGTCGATTTGAATCGGCCGGCGCGGGCCTGGAGATCGCAGGGAAGTGTCAGATATGTGACATAAGCCTCTTCGACGTGGAGCTCCCAGTCGCCGCCGTGGCGGTGGATTCCGAGAAAGACATCGGCGCGGGCGTAGGGATCGACGGCACCGGAGAAGCCCAGCTCGACCTCGCGGAAGAGGAACTCGTCGTCGAACTCACCGCCTTCGTTGCTGGAATAGTGGCCGACGAAATCGCCGATGACGCTGATGTCGGGGTTGAAAGTTTGGAAAGCCCGTCCGAGCGAACCGGCGAAACCGGGCGTCTCCGTCGGAAGCGGCGTTTCAGCGGTCATTTCGCCGAGCAAGGCGTCAAGGTCTTCCTCCGGTTCGACCTCGGGTGGTGGTGGATGCTGGGGCGTCTGGAGCTTTTCGATCATGGCTTCGAGCGCCCCGAGCTTCCGGTCGTACTCCTGCTGCTGCTCCTCGATTTGCCTGCGCAGGTTGGCCACCTCCTCACGCAGGGCTTGGATGTTGTCATCGTCCGCGTCTTGTTTCATCTGTGCGTGTGCGGCGCCGCTGATGATGCCGATGGCGAACATCAACAGGCCGCAGGTAACGGCTTGCCTCATGCAATCACTCCTGTGCGTGCGAGCGCGGCATCGAGTGCGCTCGGTGACACTTGTCTAGGAATAGACCAGTTGACGGTGTCAGGAGTAGATGGCGGAGGGCGGGCCGCGGATGGGAACGGGGCCGGGAGTGGGGGAACCGGGAATCTGGCGAGCGGTTTGTGGCGCGGTAGGCCCCGCCAAGGTCATATCGACCGCGTCGTGCGATAGCGTCGGCGCGGTCTGCCATTCGTGTGGTGTCTTACACAGGACACAAGGGTACCGGACGTGCTGATGGTGGTGCGTCGGGTCGGTGCAATCCGGCCCGCATCCGGACGTGAGCGCGGGTGGCGCGTGTTCGCTATCGCAGTCTGCACGGACGACATCGTGGCCGTGGAGGTACGCATGGAAGACGGGGACAAACATCGCCACCGCGTAGGCGACGAGCGCCGTCGTCGAGCCGGTTGCCGAGCGTGCTCTCATCCGATTCGCCTTCATGCCGTGCGCACCCGGCCAACGTGTCAGGTACGCGCCGACAGCGTCCAACATCAGTATACCGAAGCGTGCCATGGGCGGCAATCGGGGACGGCCCGCCTTGGTGTCGGGGGATGTGGCCCGAATTGTGACTGCCAAGCGCCGCGAGCGCGCCCTGGAGCGTACGCCGTGCACGCCCGTGAGATCAGAACCGACAGGGGTCATCGTTCGCCGAAACTCGGGCAGGGTGTGCCGGCGGTCGCGCAAGCCGACGACGGGGCGATGGTTCGAGGGGTTCCGCTATTCCGGTCGCCGTACACCGCCCCGGGACCAGCGTTCATTCCAACCACGCGGCGTCTTGGTGGCGGGTGTGGAACAGACGGTTGTCACCTTCAAAAGTGACGACGCCGGTGTCTTCGTCGACTTCGTAGCCGAGTGTTTCGAGCGTTTCGCCCGAGGCATGGCCGTCGAGCCACAGGACCGACCCGCGACGGCGGTGGCGTTCGTGCAGCGCCGTGCGAGCCGGGGGGTTGTGGTCGCGGCTGGCCATCTCGCCTTTTTCCGGGTCCACGCGGGGCGGGTCGAGGTTGAAGCCCTCGTTGCCCAAAGCTTCGACCGTCCGACCGCTCTTGCTGTCCTCGAACGCGTTGTCCTCGTAGTCCCTCCGCTCGCGTGGTGTGAAGGATGCGGCCGTTCCGATGCAATCGGCCGCGGCGACGCACTCGTTCGGTGCGCGGACCGATGAATACTTGACCGGCCAGTTCTTGAAGGAATTGAACACCTCCTCGTTCCGCAGTCGAGCGTTGCCCAGGAACTGATAGTTGTACCCGTACGCGCCGTTGCGCTCGTCCGCCCAGTGGGGGACGGCCGGGCAAAGGTAGGTTTCGTTCGAGTAGTTCTGCCGATCGCCGGGTTGCCCGTCCTTGTCGATCTCATGCTTGCTCGGTTGCGGGTCCTCGAACGCGGGCAATCCGAGCTGGGACCCGAGGATGGCGAGGAAGGTGGGTCGATATTTGACGCCGCCGGCGATCTCGGCCCGCCAATGCTCATCGTCGACCTTTGGCAGTCGACCGGGGACCATCACGTCACGGTTGTGGTTGGCGTACAGCACGATGCCCTGGCCGATCACCCGCAGATGTGACAGACAGACGGCAGCCTTGGCTTGCCCCCGAGCGGCCGAGAGCGCGGGGATCAGGATGGCCACGAGGAGCGCAATGATCGCGATGACGACGAGCAGCTCGATGAGCGTGAAACCCGCCCGCGGAACCCGGGCGGTTGATCCTTCGTTTCTCTCCCGCGCCTGAGTTGAGCTCATGCATAATCTCTCGAGGTCGGTACACCTGGGAAGCCCATACTCATAGCGGGTGCGGCTCGGTTTGCCAACTCAACGCGGCGGGTGAGGTCTCGATCGTGATGGTGTTTGCACGGGACGGCGGCGCCGACTCATGCCACCCGTTACACCATGCGCTAAAGGGCGCTAGCCCGAACGCCGCTCCGCCATGATCATCAGTTCCATTTCGTCGAGTTTGGGCGGCTGCATGTTCCACGCCCCGGCGGTTCCGCCGTAGACGCCGACAAGTTCGAAGCCGACGAGCGCCATCATTCGCCGAATCTCGGGCGGGGTGTAGCCGCGTTCGCGCAACTGATCGACCAGGCGGCCGTCCGGAACCAGGGCCTCGACGTCGCTGCGTTCGGTCATGTTCAAGACGTCGTATCGTCCGGCTTCGACGTCCTCGTCGGAGTAGGCGCGAATTTGCCGGCAACCGTTCAAAACGTTCAACAGGAAGCGCCCGCCCGGCCGAAGCGCGGTGTAGACGTTTTCCAGGATGGCGATGTCGTGGTCGAAGGGGTCGTCTGTTCCCGTCAGCAGACACATGGCGCCTTCGCAGAGGCAGATGACGGCGTCGAAAGCGTTCTCGCGTTTGAATGCGGTGGCGTCGGCGTGGACCCATTCGACGGTGACCGACGCCGCTTCCGCCCGTCGCTGGGCAAGTGCCAACATCCCGGCAGAGACGTCGACCCCGGTGACGTGGAACCCGGCTGCGGCGAGGGCGACGCTGTGTCTGCCCGTCCCGCATCCGACGTCCAGGATCGTCCCGCCTCCCGGCGGCCGGAGGTGTTTGAGGATGAACTCGATCTCGGCGTCGGTGTTCTGGGTGAACACCTCGCCGTCGTATTTCGGTGCAAAGGAATCGAAGAAACTCTCCCAATCCTGCATGGAACGTACCTCGTCAGGTTAAACCGTCGCTGCTTGCGGGCTTCGAAACGCGCCAGCGTATCCCCGTTCGGCGCCGCGTCAAGCGGGTGCGAGCGAAAGGCGCCGACTCGTCAGGTGTTGTCGGCCCGGCGAGGTCCTCGTCGCATTCGTCGCCTTGACCGGTCGGCACGGTGAACGTATTCTGACGCGGTTGAATGTTCGCTAGCGGCTGGGGTTTCACGTACGGCATATTTCCGGGCCGCCCACATGCCGTTACGTTCCGTAGCTGTTCGCGAACGTGGTATTCCTTACCCGTGACCGGTCGGTCGCGCCTGACGCCGTCCGCCGGACACCACGCGCAACGGAGGGTCATCATGGGCCTGCTCGATAAGCTTCGCGGCGAACTGATCGACATCGTCGAATGGCTCGACGACACGCGGAACACGCTGGTATGGCGGTTCCCGCGCTACCACAACCAGATCAAGCACGGTGCGCAGCTCATCGTCCGGCCGGGGCAGTTGGCGATCTTCGTTCACCGCGGAGAACTGGCGGACGTCTTCGAGCCGGGCCACTACGAGTTGACCACGGCCAATCTTCCGATTCTCAGCACGCTTCAGGGTTGGAAGCACGGGTTCGACAGCCCGTTCAAGTCGGAAGTGTACTTCGTCAGCACGCGACAGGTGACGGACCTGAAATGGGGCACGCCGAACCCGATCATGCTGCGGGACCCGGAGTTCGGTCCGATCCGGCTTCGGGCGTTCGGTCACTATACGCTGCGAGCGACCGAGCCGCGGGCGTTGCTGAAGGAGCTGGTGGGGACGGACGCGGTGTTCGAGACCGACGAGCTTACGGAGCTGATGCGTTCGATCATCGGTTCGGCGTTCGCGGACTAGCTGGGTGAATCTCAGATCGCGGCGTTGGACCTGGCGTCGAAG
>JASFUW010000332.1:0-6009 GCA_050050135.1 Phycisphaerae bacterium | reverse complement strand
TTCGATGGGGACGCGGGCAATACTTCATGGGAACCCATTGGCTTTACGTACTCGCGATCGCGGCCTACCGCATGTTGGAACGGCCGTTCGTTATCGGAGGCGTCTGCATACTCGTTGGCTATTTCAACGCACTTCTTCGTCGCAACCCACGCTACGACGACGCCGAGTTCCGCCGCCACCTGCACCGATGGCAACTGGCAAGACTCAGACTCGTCCGATGATCCAAACCGAACAGTCCACAAGACCCGAGACGGCCGACCGCGCCACACGGCGCATCAACCTCCTCGACCTCCCCTTTGACGTCGTGACGTTCGACCAGGCCGTCCAGAAACTCATCGAGCTGGCAAAAGGCGATAAGCCCGCATACGCCACGACCGCCAACGTCGATCACGTCGTACGCGTCCACCGCCGCCCCGAGCTTCGGCCGCTATACGCCGCCGCCGATCTCGTCGTGGCCGATGGCACACCCCTCATCTGGGCCTCCCGAATACTGCGCACCCCGCTTCCGGAGCGGGTAGCCGGCTCCGATCTGTTCCCGACGTTGTGTGCGAAAGCGGCCGAGCACGATCTGTCCGTCTTTTTCCTCGGCGGTGCCCCCGGCACGGCACAGCGAGCCGCCGAAACGCTACAGGCACGCCACGCCGCCCTTCGAGTCGTCGGAACTCACTGCCCTCCGTTCGGCTTCGAAAACGACGAGCAGGAATGCGCACAGATTGTCGAACGCATCAAACGCGCCGACCCGGACATCCTGTTCGTCGGACTCGGCTCACCCAAGCAGGAACGCTGGATCGCAGACCACCGCACCGAATATCGAGCAAGACTGAGCATCGGGGTCGGCATCAGTTTCAGCTTCGTCTGCGGAGACGTGAAACGGGCGCCGCGCTGGATGCAGCGCGTCGGCCTGGAATGGTTCCATCGCCTCGTCCAGGAGCCGGGACGACTTTGGAAACGCTACCTGATCGACGATCTGGCGCTGATTCCTCTGGTCCTCAGGAATCTCGTCAAGCGCCGCGCCTCGTGATCCCGGCGTGACACCGCGATCATTACGAGCATCTGCAAGAAGTGCTGCCGCCCGTGGTTCTCTTGACCGTGTAATCAAATGACCAAGCCCAACATACTCATTGTCGTGATCGATTCACTGCGTGCAGACCACGTCTCGTGCTATGGATACCATCGCACGACCACCCCCACTCTCGATCGTCTCGCCCGAGAGGGCTGCTTGTTCGAAACCGCGATCACCGCCGCACCCTTCAGCCCCTCGTCTTACGCGTCACTGATTAGCGGCTTGTATCCGCACCAACACGGCGTTGACGGAGACACGGTCCGCGTGTGGCCCGAAGCGTGGCCTCGACTCCCAGAGCGCTTGCGCGAGGAAGGATATTTTACGTTCTGCATCACGAACAATTCCTTCGTCACTCGCGCGACAAACGCCCACCTCGGCTTCGACGTCTTCGACGACTTCCGCGAACCGACCGCGTACCATCGCCTGCGCGACCGCGCCTTGCGCCGCGTTCGAAACCACTTCGGTGACCGACTCGCCGACCGCCTCTCGTCGAACGCCCAGCGATGTATGGTCAAGGGCGACTCCGCCGATACCGTCCGTCGCGCCCTTTCATTGATCGAGCAGTCCGAAAGACCCTTTTTCGGACTCTTGATCCTCATGGACACCCATACGCCGTATCGCAAGATGAGAACACGGTTCGCCCGGTCCGCTCCGGCAGTCCGACGCTTTCTGCGCGACCACAACTACCGCACCATGTGGGCGGATCTGATGGCCGCAAACAGTCGCCTTCCCGACGACATGCTCGCGACCGCGCTCGACCTGTATGACGCCGAGGCGCTGCACGCGGACTCCTGTTTGCGAACGCTCATGGAAGCACTACGCGCGCGAGGCACGTTGGATGCGACCGCCCTCATCGTAACGGCCGATCATGGCGAGGCATTCGGCGAGCACGGCGTCTGGGGCCACGGCTTTAGCCTCAACGACTGCCTCACGCGCGTCCCACTCGTCGCCAGGCATCCGGACTACTGGCCCGCCGGAACGCGACACGAGGGAATCGTCCAACTGCACGACCTGCACCCGACGTGCCTCAGGCTGGCCGGCATGGATGTCGCCTCGGAAAGTGACACGACGTACAGTCTAACCAACGCAGGTGACCCCGCATGTCCGGGCAGAGAGGTCGCCTTCAGCGAGTTCCCACGCCAGTCCAAAACCTTGAAATTCATGCACGACCACAACCCGCAGTTCGATCCGGGCGTCTGGGATCACGGAATGTGGGCAGTCAGAACAGCCGACTGGCGCTACGTCGAATACGAGAACGGCCAATGTGACCTGTATGACTTGAACGCCGATCCGAGCGAAACGCAGTCGGTCTACGAAAAGCATCCCGACGAACGAGACGAGCTTCGTGCCCGCCTGCAAGCCCACCGTCTGGACCGACCCTACGTGTCCGAAGATAGCCGGGAATTACAGGCCGTAAATGATGTGGTCGCAGAGCGCCTTCGAGCCCTCGGTTATATCGAATAGGAACAACCACCGTCGCCGCTGCGCATTCGTAGATGGGTATCATCCATGAACGAAATAGAAAACATTGAAGTGGAAGATGGGATCGAGCATCGCCAATCACCGGATGCGACGTCCACTGCAACACGCACCCCAAGCGTAATGACCCGCTTCCTCCTCATCGGCAGTGAGCGTTCGGGCTCGACAATGCTCCGCCTCATGCTGGACCACCACCCCGACATCTCCTGCATGTACGAAAGCGATTTCATGGTGCAGCCCTATGAGAGATTCAAGAGCCGGCCGGTATCCGAGTACGCCCAATGGCTCGAGAACGACTGGCACTATACTCACTCCGGCTTGCAGTTCCCCGAAAAGGCACACTCGTTCGAGGAAGTAGTCACCGCATGGTTCCAGCAGCGTGAAGAGCAGACCGGGCTCTCCACGATAGGGGCGACGATCCAACACAGGTTCGATCTGCTGCCGGCTTTGTTCCCCCAGGCGCGCTATGTCCATTTGCTGCGAGACGGCCGGCCCGTTGCCGCCTCCGCCATGAACATGGGCTGGGTCGGCAATCTCTACGCCGGCGGCTTGCGCTGGCGCCGGAAGATCGACGAGGTGTTCGCTCTGCAACAGAAGATACAGCGCGACCGGTGGCTCGAGATCAAGTATGAGGAGCTACTGCGCAACCCCGTCGTCCGCCTGACTGAAATATGCACGTTCCTCGGGCTCGAGTACGACGACGCCATGTTGCGCTACCACCAGCGATCAACCTATGACGTCCCCGACGCCGCCAACGCCGATCGATGGCGTACCCGCCTTTCGCCGCGCGAGATATACATGGCCGAAATCGGTGCGGGCGAAACGCTCGTCCGCGCCGGCTATCAGCGCATGTTCCCCCCGGCGCAACTCGGACTCTTCGAGCGATTCGCGGTCTGGCTGGATCACCGTCGGCGCCGCGCCGCCTTCAATTTCAATCGCTACGGCGCGTACGTGATGATCGCACGAAAGTTATGGCGGCTTTTCGGCGTCCGCCGACCTTCACTGGAACGCCGCTACCGGTCCATTCGCGACGCCCACGTCAAATAGAGCAACATGCTGTCCGCACGCCACCAGTCACTCGCATGTCACCTTCGAACCCGACCCCTTGTTGAACCACAGAGGCGTGCGAGCGTCCCCGACACGCGCCCCAGAATGAGCAACCGTCAGCGCATCCTGGTTATCGCCGAGGCCTGCAACCCGACCTTCACATCGGTACCGCTCCAGGCCTATCAACGCTTGGTCGCGCTGTCTCGATATGCGGATATCACCGTGGTGACTCAGGTTCGAAATCGCACTGGCTTCGAAGACGCAGACTCGACCCTGAACAACACCGTCTTCATCGACACTGAGCGCGTCGCCGCCCCACTCCATCGACTCGGAAAGATCATAACGCTGAACCACCCCAGCGCATTGGGCGCTCGATCAGCCGTCGCCTGGCCCGCCTACCTTTACTTTGAAGACATGGTCTGGAACCGTTTCGGCCATGACATTCGCAGTGGAAAGTTCGACGTCGTCCACAGGCTTACCCCCGTCTCGCCAACGTTCCCGAGCCCGATCGCCCAAAAGTGCAACACCCCGTTTATCCTCGGCCCCATCAACGGCGCACTCCCCTGGCCGGGCAAAACAAGGAACATCTGGTGGAAAGAAGGCGAGTTCCTGACGCCGCTTCGCGGCCTATATCGCATGTTGCCCTACGTACGCTCGACCTATGAGCACGCAAGGTTGATCCTGACCGCCGCCAGACACGTGGAGCGCGAGGTCCCCCCACGCATCCGAAAACGCTGTGTCCGTTTCCCCGGAAACGGCGTCGACACAACGCGCTTCTCCGCACACGACCGACGACCCCCGGGAGACATCGACCCGTTCACGATCTTGTTTGTCGGAAGGCTCATCCCGCTCAAGAAACCGGGGCTGATCATCGAGAGTCTCGTCGCCGCCGGCCTCGCAAGGAACTCCGACGCGAGAATCGTCTACGTCGGCGCCGGACCGGAAAGGCCGACCCTCGAGCGCCTCGCCGCCGCCGCCGGACTCACCAACCGGGTGACCTTCGCGGATTGGGTCCCCCATGACGAGCTCCCGCGGTTCTATCGTCAGGGATCCGTACTCGCCCTGCCGAGCATACATGAATCCGGCGGCGCCGTGCTGCTCGAGGCGATGGCCTGTGGTTTACCCAGTGTCGTGGTCGACTACGGCGGACCGGCCGAGTACATCTCCAGCGACGTAGGCGTCCGTGTTCCTCTTGGCTCGCACGAGCAGTTGGTCCGGGCATTCGCGTCGACCTTCCGCAAACTCTACGACGACCGGCAATCCCTCGACCGCCTCTCGACCGCCGGCCTGCGCACCGCACGCGACCGCTGGTCCTGGGATGCCCACGCCCGCCGCCTGGTCCAACTGTATCGGTCAATAAGCGAATGAAAACGTATCAAGTTCTTCGCGGAAGAGGACGCCGGCTGGTCAGCGACGCCTGGCAGGGCACCTCCAAGATGTACGCCCGAGACTACGAAGCCTGGGCACGAGAGGTCCGCCGCCGCCGTGACGAGGCCTTGACACGACTAAGCGACACGCTCGGCGTCGACTGGCACGACTGTGATCTCCTCGACGTCGGCTGTGGCCAGCGCTGCACCTGGTCGCTCGTGTTCGGCGAGTTCAATCGAATCACCGCCATCGACCTCGATGTCGTCCCGCACGGACTCTCACCCGCCGCCTACCTCTCGATGTGGCGAAGCAACGGCACATACCGCACCGCCAAAACCATCGCCAGAAAGCTCCTCGGCCTCGACCGCAAAGAACGCCTCGCACTCGCACACGCCGCCACGAAACCCCTCGTCTGGCCCGCGACCCTCCCCATGAACGCTCAAAAGCTGACCTTTCCGGACCACGCTTTTGACGGCGCGTTCTCCTTCGCCGTCTTCGAGCACATCGCCGACCCCCGTCAGGCCCTTCGTGAACTCAACCGTGTTATCAGACCGGGCGGCGCCGTCTATCTCGTCGCCGAGATCTTCACCTCCATCAAAGGATCGCACGATCCCAGGCTCTGGGGCGACGCCCACGCCATACCGCTCTGGGCACATCTTCGGCCAAGCTGCGACGGAATGTGGAGCAGCAACGTCTTTGTCAACAAGCTTCGTCTCGCGGACTACGAGACCATCGCCCGCGACGAACTCGACGACGCCCGTTTCTTCCGCGAGGAACGCGGAACCCGCGCATTTCTAAACCAGCTAAAGCCCCACGAAAGACAAGAGCTCTCCGCCTACACCGACGAAGAGCTCTGCACACAAGACCTGGTCATCATCGGCCGAACGCGCCGCTAGCGCCCGTTGAAAGAACAGGACGCCCTCCGAGCACCGGCCCGTCCACGGAGTCGTGAGGCCCCGCTGGCGAGGTGCCTGCACTCTTCTTCAACAGCTTCCTGGCCCCTCCTCGACCGCACCGCGAGACTGTCCCCCATTACCCCTCTCCCCTTGAGG
>JASFUW010000331.1:0-6010 GCA_050050135.1 Phycisphaerae bacterium | reverse complement strand
CGCATCCCTCGCGCCCCCGAAAAGGCGCCGCCCCGACCGGAGAAAACCGGACTGATCACGCCTCTTCATCTCGGTGCAAGTCGGCAGTACGTGGACCCTGGCGGAAAAATCGTCGTGTGGGTCGACGCGATGTCGGTGCGGCTCGTGATCGTGCGCGCGGGACTCCGATGACCCCTCTGACGCGGCCCGCGCCAGGGGCACGGCGCAAGCCGTCCTCGCTGCACGGTTCTCGGACGCCGGACACATCCCCGGCGCGCCGGGATTTCGGCCCATCCGGGAACTCACTGTCACCGAGGCGCAACGACGACCGAACGCACCGTTGACCCGCGAGTACAGAATACACACCATTGACCAGGGAGCGCAACGCGGTTCCGGCGTGCCGTAAGAGTGCGACAACCGCCGACGCGGGAGGACGGTGCGATGAAGATCATCAAAAGTACGGTGGCACAGTTCGTCATCCTCGGCGTAGTGAGCATCGCGGTTGGCCTCGGCGTGAACACCGTCCGTGCGAAGAACCGCATCGATCTGTCCAGAAACTACAAGTCGCCCCCGCCGCCCGGTCGGCACGAGCCGTCGAACCCGAGGCGTGAAACAAGCACAACCGTCGACGACCCACCCCCCAACGGCGCCCGATTGACAGCCGAGGATCCACCCCCCGCCGAACCTGCGCCTGAGGAGGACTACGGTTATCAGGTGATCGACTTCGCGGGCGTGGTCGAGGTCTTCGAGGACCCGAGCACCGCGTTCGGCGCCAACCTCTTCGTCGACGCCCGCAACGACGCGTTGTACGCCGAAGGTCACATCCCCGGCGCCCTCCTGGCGGATCACTGGAAGCTCGACGAGTACATCGACACGGTTCTCAACTACGCCGCCGGCGCCGAGAAAATCATCGTCTATTGCAAGGGCGGCGACTGCGAGGACAGCCAACTCGTTTGCGGAGACCTCGTCGAGTTCGAGATCGAGTATGACAAAGTCTTCCTCTACCCCGGTGGACTCGACGAATGGCGACAACGAGGCATGCCGGTCGACAAGGGAACGGGTGAGGGCGAGTGATGGGCGAGAGACGATCCATTCTGGGCCGGATCGACAACGTGCAGATTCCTCTGTCCGCGTTGATCCGGATCTTCCTGGGCGGCTACTTCCTCTACACCGGCGTGGTCAAGGCCATCGATCCACCCGTGTTTCTGAAAGGCATCCATACCTACGGGTTCATGCCGACCGAACCGCCGATTCTGATCAATGCGACCGCGGTGATCCTGCCTTGGCTCGAGATCATCTGCGGGTCGGCGCTTCTGCTCGGGCTGTGGATTCGCGGAGCGGCCCTGTCCATCGGCGTGATGCTTCTGGTCTTTACGCCCGCGATCCTCGTGCGCGGCCTCCAGATCATGGCCGCCGACGGTATCTCGTTTCTTGATGTGAAGTTCGACTGCGGGTGCGGCACAGGCGTCGAAATCACCTGGATCAAGATCTGCAAGAACACGGGCCTGCTCCTGCTCGCCGTTCTGGCGTTACTCTCGCATTCCCGTCGGTTCACGGTTGACCGGTTTCTAGACCGGGTCCGATCGGCGGCCAAGTTCTGCCGGAGCTGCGGGCATCCGCTCCACGGCGCGCCCGGGTTGGTCTGCCCAAGCTGCCGTGACGCTTCCCGCGTGCCCTCAGGCACACCCGACGCAGCGTCTTAACCAAAGCGCCACGCAAAACGCGAAAGTCCGCGATTTGCTGGCACACATCTTGCGGTCGATCCCGTACACGGCGTACAGTGCCCGTTTTCCCCGGCGACCCCGGCGCGCCGGAGCGGGCGCCGCTCAGGCAGATGGAGCGCGGCGCCGGCCCCGGCGCGGACGTTGACGGAGATGCATACAAGACCCGGCCAGATCGACAACTCGCCCGACACGCGAACGACGCGCGCCGCCACGAAGCCTTAGCGTTCAGGGGACCACCAATGAGCATCAGCCTCATCGCACGTGATCTAAGAGAGTCGGCCACCCTCAAGCTCAACGAGAAGGTCTCGATCCTTCGAGACAAGGGCGAGCCGGTGATTCACCTCGGCGGCGGAGAGCCGAAGAGCAAGGTCCCGATCGACGCCCTCGTCGCGGCAGCCGGGCTCTTGAACTCGGGCGAGGTGCGCTACACACCGGCTGACGGAATCCCCGCCCTCAAACAGGCCATCCTTCGCTACACCGACGATTTCTATCAACGCAAGTTCGATCCGGAAAACGTCATGGCGTCGGGCGGGGCGAAGCAAGCGATCATGGTCTGCCTGCAAGCCGTCCTCAACCCCCAGGAAGAGGTCATCTTCCCCTCGCCCTACTGGGTCAGCTATCCCGAGATGGTCAAGCTGTGCGGCGGCGTTCCCGTTCCCGTCCCGCCCGAAGACGGGACGTTCTATCCCAGATTGTACGACCTCGAGCAGCGGGTGACGTCGTACACCAAAGCCGTCATCATCAACTGTCCCAACAACCCGACCGGGGCGATGTACTCCGAGGAGTTCATCTCCGGCATTGTCGAGTTCTGCGAGAGACGCGGGCTTTATCTGATCATGGACGACATCTATCACCGGCTTCTGTTCGACGGCCGCCGACCGATCAACTGCTACCGCTACGCCAAGGACACTTCGGAAAACTCCAAGCTGGTGGTCGTCAACGGGGTGTCCAAGCAGTACGCGATGACCGGTTTCCGAATCGGATGGGCCGTCGCCAACAAGAAGCTGATCGAACGCATGACCACCATTCAGGGGCACCAGAGTTCCGGCCCGTCGGTGCTCTTGCAGAAGGCGGCCGTCGGTGCGCTAAACGGCGTGCAGTCCGGCGTCGAGAGTCTTCGGGTCACGCTCGAAAACAACCGCAACGTCATGATGGAGCACCTCGACGCGTTCGAAGGCGTGCGGGCGTCGAGACCCGACGGGGCGTTCTATTGCTTCGCCGACTTCGGCGTCTACGACAAAGACTCGCAGAAACTCTCGGACTTCTTGCTCGAGAAGGTCCTGGTGGCCACCGTCCCGGGCGTCGACTTCGGGATGGAAGGGTTTCTACGATTATCGACCTGCGGGTCCGTCAAGGACATTACCGAAGGCATCGAACGAATGAAATGGGCGCTCGACCCGAACTCGCCCAACGAACTCTACATCGGCGACCGCAAACTCGTAAGGGATTGGATGTGACCGCACCGCGCGCCGTCGTTTTTCGAACCGCGGCCGACGGCTGATAGCTGATAGCGCTCCTGAGAGATCGTTATGACCAAATACCTCGAATTCGACACGCCGGCCGTCAAGCACGCGCGTGAGCTGGCCAGCGACTACCGGCTCGAAAACCACGGCCTGGTCCACCTCGACCATGTTTTCTGGAATCTGCCGACCGCCGCTCTGTACGAAGAGGCGAGCTTTCGCGGCGAGGGGCACGTCGTCCACGGCGGACCGTTCCTGGTGCATACCGGAAAGCACACGGCACGTGCGGCCGCCGACAAGTTCATCGTCCGCGAGCACTCGACCGAAGAGCGAATCTGGTGGGGACAGTACAACCGTCCGGTCAGCCCCGAGCAGTTTGGCGGGCTTCGTGCCCGGCTTCAGGCGTTTTTGCAGGGCGAGGAGCTGTTCGTGCAGGATTGCTACGTCGGGGCGGACCCCGAGTATCGAATGCCCATCCGCATCATCACCGACAAGGCGTGGCAGAGCCTGTTCGCCCGCAACATGTTTATCACCATCGACAACCGCGACGAACTCAAGAGGCATGTGCCCGAGTTTACACTGATCGCCTCGCCCTCGTTCAAGGCCGATCCGAGGGTCGACGGCACGCGAACCGAAACGGCAATGATTATCAACTTCGCCGAGCGGACAGCCGTCGTCGCCAACTCCAGCTACGGCGGTGAGATCAAAAAGACCATCTTCACCGTGCTGAACTTTCTGCTGCCGCTTAAGGGCGTGCTCGCGATGCACTGCTCCGCCAACGTGGGCAAAGACGGCGACGTGGCACTGTTCTTCGGTCTGAGCGGCACGGGAAAGACCACGCTCTCCGCCGATCCCGACCGGGCGCTCATCGGCGACGACGAGCACGGTTGGAGCGATCAGGGCGTGTTCAACTTCGAGGGCGGCTGCTACGCGAAGGTCATCCGGTTGTCAGCCGAGCACGAACCGCAAATCTACGCCTGCACCCGGCGGTTCGGAACGATCCTGGAGAACGTCTGCTACGACCCCGCGTCGCGACGTGTCGACCTCGACGACGACCGCGTCACCGAAAACACGCGGGCGTCGTATCCGTTGGAATTCATCCCCAACGTCGTCCCCGAGCGGATGGCCCGCACGCATCCCAAAAACGTGATCTTCCTGACCTGCGACGCCCAGGGCGTGCTCCCGCCGATCGCCCGCCTGAGCCCCGAGCAAGCGATGTACCACTTTATCAGTGGCTACACCTCCAAAATCGCCGGCACCGAGATCGGCCTCGGCATCGAGCCGGAGATCACCTTCAGTGCGTGCTTCGGTGCCCCCTTCATGGTCCACCACCCGTTCCACTACGCCGACCTGTTGAAGCAGAAGATGGCCAGGCACGGTGCACAGTGTTGGCTGGTGAATACCGGTTGGACGGGCGGGAAGTTCGGCATCGGCAAGCGGATCAGCATCCGCCACACGCGGAACCTGTTGAACGCCGCGTTGGACGGGCGCCTCAACGACGTCGAATATCGCACCGACAGGCTCTTCGGTTTCGAGGTGCCAACCACGTGTCCCGACGTTCCTGAAGACGTCCTCGACCCCTCCAACACCTGGGGCAACAAGGACGACTACTGGAAAACCTACGACGGCATCGCCGCCCGCTACATCGAGAACTTCAAGCTCTTCGCCTCCGGCTGCCCCGACGAAGTCCGCGCCGCCGGGCCCACGCGGTTGGCACAAGTGACGGCGTAGTTCGCCGCGCGTCGAGCGGTCCAAATGCACGTGCCGGGTACGTCCCAGACCCAGTGCCGCGTATCCGCACTTCCAACCGACCATGATCCGGCTCGGGAGCGGGTCGGACCAAAAGCACGCTCCACGTGGCATCGAAGGGAGTGCAGGCACCCGATCACTCACGCGTTATCGTTGTGTCAACTCTTTCCGCCATCCTCGACGGCGAGGAACCCGGCCAAATCGAGTAATCCTGCCTACGCCCGCCCAGGCAGGCTGGTTTTTCGCTCTTGGTCTCCTTAAAATGGGGGCCATCGCGTATGAAAAGGTGGAACCTCACTCCATGGCGGTTCCGGCAAAGGGCAATGGTCAGTGCCACGCGCCTTCGGGCCACCGGAAAGTGCGGTTCCCGGTAAGACCTCCTGAATCGACTACGGGAGGGCACGGATCATGAACAGGGTGATGAGATTCGCCGCGATGGCGGCGGTGGTGCTCGCTTGCGTCGCAGCGGCGCAGGCGGTGGAGATTCAGACGGTAAGCGTCGGGAATTCGGGGAACGAGGGCGAGCTTTCTGGTACAGGCGCTGGCGGGTTCGGTCCGGACCGCATTTGTGGTGCGGTGGACTACGTCTACAACATCGGCACGTTCGAGGTGACGGCCGGGCAGTACCGGGATTTCCTGAACGCAGTGGACCCGGCGGGGTCCAATCCATACGGCATCTACAACAGCAACATGGACAGCAGTGAATACGGTTGCCAGATCACGTGGAATGCGGGAAGTTCGATCTACGACTTCAGTGGACGTCCGAGCGGGACGGAAGTTGACTGGGTCGACCGCCCGGTGAACTACGTCTCCTGGGGCGACGCGGCGCGGTTCTGCAACTGGCTTCATAATGGCCAGCCGACGGGGCAGCTAACAGGGAACCCGACCCAGGATGCAGGCCTGACGGAGGATGGGTCGTACTACCTCAACGGTGCGACGAATGACGCTGCGTTGCTATTGATTGATCGTAAGCCGGACGCAACCTGGGTGATTCCGTCGGAGGACGAGTGGTACAAGGCGGCGTATCACTACAACGATGGTGTCACGGGGAACTACTGGGATTACCCAACAGGATCGAACACGGCGCCAACTTCAGAG
>JASFUW010000330.1:0-6014 GCA_050050135.1 Phycisphaerae bacterium | reverse complement strand
AAGCGGCATCAACACGAAAAGAACAAGCCATACCCAACGCCACCGCACGCCGCCCGTTATGAGCAGCAGGTTGAAAAGCACCAGCGCAGCGCCGAAAAACAGCATCATGGCCCACCGGGCGCCGGCCAGCGGATCACCGATCATCCAATCCGAGACCGTAACGAACGGTACCAGGAGAAGGTGAAACCCCGGGTGATGTTCGACGAAGGCGTGCCCCTCGTCGGTGAAATAAGTGAATCGCAGCCAGGGCAGCTCGTTGAGAAATCCGTGTTCGGGCAGGAGCATGGCCATTTTGATGTGATAGAAAGAGTCATGCCCCGGAACGCCATCTGTTCCCGCATAGATCGAGCGCATCAAGGCCACGCCAACGATAAAGACGATCAGAGACTCGACGAGCCACGGAACTTGTCGAGTGGCGCGGCCGGCGTCGGTCTCGTCAGGGCGAGGCGCGACCGCGGCGGCAGGCGACGTTGTGCCGGGTTCCTCGGGCCTACGGTCGGGTCTCGCGTTCATGGGTGTTTCAGTCTTTTCGACGACACGCCTCCGACGTCCACCAATACCGGGTCGGCGGCGGTCGAGCAAACCGGTGGTCCCCTGGAGTCGTCGGGCCTTGTCGTCTTCGCGTATTCTCAGATCGGCCAATCCGGCGCCGTGCCGTCAGCGCGATCCGGTTGACGACGCCAGAGGTGCTTAGTACGGTCGGTGCTTTGAAGGAATATGAGGCGCGCGAAACGACGCCCGATCGTGCGGGCGTTGCGATGACCGAGCGGTGGAAGGACTCCAGGACGATGCAAGATCAGACGCTGGTGCAAGCTGCAGAGGCAGGAGTACGGTCTTATCTAGATGATCAACGTGACCAGGGTCGGATCGCGGGCTCGTACTACGACGACGCGGTCGCGAAAACCATGCCCAACCTCTGCAGGTGGTTGACCGCGGACGAGCTGGACGGGATTTCGCCCGGCCTGAGGGACGGCCTTCGAGACGCCATCCGCACCGAACAGTGGGAGGCGCTCGTGAATGCCTTCTCACGCGACGTGGCGTTCGGCACGGGTGGGATTCGCGAGAAGATGGGGGCGACGCGGGACGTCATCCTGCGCCTCAAAGAGGAGGGCATCCACGCCCCGATCATTAAGGGGCCCAATACGATCAACGACGTCATTTACCTGCTGACGTCCGCGGGGACCGCACAATTCGGTCGTGAGCGCCAGCCCCCGCTGACAAAGGTTGTCATCGGTTTCGACAGCCGCATCAGGGGGAGTGACTTCGCCAGGCTGATCGCCAGCTTGTTTCTCGCGAACGACTACACGGTCTATCTGTTCGACGAGGCCTGCCTCTACCCGAGCGTGACATTCGCCGTTCCCACGCTCAAGGCGGACATCGGGATCTTCATATCGGCAAGCCATAACGACTTCCGCTACAACGGATACAAGCTCTCGTGCCAGAACGGTTCACAATTCGACCCGGCCGAGCGCGCTGAACTCTACGAAAACTTCATCAAGAAGGTTCGATTTAGCGACATAAAGACAACACCGCTGTCCGAGGCGGGCGACGACCGACTGTGGTTTTTGGGCGGCGTTCCCGGCCGTGACGGCCGTGTGATCGGCGAGGGGGACCATCGGGGGTTGCCGCTGGCTGACCCACTGCCCGGAGCCGGCAGCCTCTACGCCGGTCGGGAGGATCGCATCATCGATCTCCACACCATGCACGCCGAACACGTCAAGACGTTCCTTCTCCGCCCCGAAATGATCGCCGCAGCGACGCGTCCACTGCTCATCGGCTATTCCGCGTTCAACGGCTCGGGTCGCAAAGCCGTCCCGCGACTGCTTGGCGAGATCGGGTTCAAGAAGGTTCGGCGGATCATGAAGCTTGACGCGCTCGATGGCATGTTCCCCGCGTTTTGCAGCGATCCGGGGCAGGAGCAGCAGCCTGACCCCGGTGATTGGCGGGCGGCCGACCTGGCCGTCGAGGCGTTCAGGGAGGAATACCCCGACGATTGGAACGCGGTGGATCTGATCGTCGGTACGGACCCCGATGCCGATCGTTGTGGGGTAATCGTCAAGGTGCCCGAGCATCAGCGGGCGGCGTACCCGCATCCGGGAACGGGCGAGCGGCGGGATTATTCGCTCCTTTCCGCGGACGAGGCGTGGTCGCTGATCCTCTGGTATCGCTTGACGTACGACGTTGAGCGACTGGGCAAAGTCGAGCAGGCAGAGAAGAAGTTCATCACGCTGTCCCACACGACCACGGATTTGTTACCGCGAATTGCGCGGAAGTTCGGTCTAGGCGTCTTGAAGACATGGGTGGGCTTTGCTCAGCTAGCGGCAGGAACGCGAGCCGTCTGGGATTTGCATTGTGGTCGCGATACAGAGGGGCTGACCGAACGGGGCCAACTTCCCCCATACGACGAGGGCCGGCGTAGACCCAATGACGAGGTCTGCAACCGGACGTTCCACTCCTGGGAGGCGATGGAAGACACCCGTCGGAGCATCAACATCGCAGCGCTGGAGCAGAGCAACGGGTTCTCTATACTCGGCGGTGTGGCGCCCGACGAACGGTCGTTGGGGGATGGCGGTCATGTTCGCGACAAGGATGGAACCTTCGCTGCCATGCTTGTGGCGGAGTTGGCCGCGTACGCCAAGGAGAACGGCACCAACCTGCTCGATTTGATCGACGAGAAACTGTACCTCGACCCGGACATCGGTCTGTTTGTGACCCATTACGAACCCGACCCGATGGACGGCGAGTATGAAGGGCTCGCAGGGTACACGAAGAAACGCGGCATATTGAACAAGGCCGAGGCGTTGCTGAGTGCCTCTGCGAACGAATCGATTGAGCTTGGCGGCTGCAAAGTCGTCAACGCCGTCGCCTACCGGACGGGCAAGTATGACGCCGTGAATTGGCCGGGTTTCCCCGACGAGGGGTTCCGGTTCTACTTTGATACCGAGCGTCGCTCCCACCTGACGATCCGTCCGTCGGGCACGTCGAACGCGCTGCGCTTTCACGTACAGCTCTTCGGCGGCTTTCCGACGCGCGACGAATTGGTGGATCGCAAGGCCGAGTTGCGGACAACCACGTCCCAGATCGTCAAAGACATCCGCCAACGCATCGGCGCGCTGTGAGCACAACGCGTCGATCGTCGCGCTGCTCCCGACGCCGACCGCCCTGACGTCGTGGTCGATTTCGGGCGCGAAGCCGGCTCCCGAAGTGCAACAGACGTGTATCTAGCGGACTTTCCCCTGATTTGAACGCGAATGCCGTGGCCGCAGAGCCGCTTAATGACAAGGGACCAGGCGCGCCCTGTTGACCTTGAACGCGATCAGCGCCATTTATGATTCATCTCAAGTTCGGGAGGTGTGCCATGGCAGGCAAACAACGGATCATGATGATCTCGACCCACGGTTATGTGGCCGCAGAACCGGAGCTGGGTAAGCCGGACACCGGCGGGCAGGTCGTCTACGTACTCGAGCTCAGCAAGTGCCTCGGCCGCATGGGGTATCAGGTTGACATCCTCACGCGCCTGTTCGAGGGTCAGCCGCGGACCGAGCGGGTCGCCGACCGCGTGCGCGTTCTACGTTTTCCTTGCGGCGGCAAGGACTTCATCCCGAAAGAGACGCTCTGTGAGCATATCCCCGAGTGGGTAGCCAACGTGCGACGACACGTCGATGCCAAGCGACTGCGCTACGCCTTTATCAACAGTCACTACTGGGATGCGGGCCTCGCAGGACAAGCCCTCGCCAACACGCTGCACATCCCGCATCTGCACACGCCTCACTCCATCGGCTCGTGGAAGCGAGACAACATGGACGAGGCTCCTGAAGTCCTGGAGCGCAAATACAACTTCCGCAAGCGGATACGCGAAGAGAAGATCATCTACGACGAGTGTGACCGAATCATCGCGACGACGCACCAGCAGCGGGAAATTCTGGCCAACGGAGAGTATGACGCCCCGCCAGCGAAGATCGCCGTCGTGCCGCCCGGCTACGACGATACCAGGTTCTTCGCCGTCTCCCGCGCGTCGCGATTGGCGCTCAAACAGGAATACGGCTTTCAGCACCCCGTCGTCTTGGCGCTGGGGCGGATGGCACACAACAAAGGATTCGACTTGCTGATCCGCGCGATGCCGGCTGTAGTGTCGCGCATCGAGGGTGCGCGACTCCTGCTCGCCGTCGGCTCGACGGAGCCGACCGCGCGTGAACGGGAGCAGGTTCAGGAACTCAAGGACATCGCCGGTGAGCTCGGCATCGCGGAGCGAGTGATCTTCGGAGACTACATCCCGGACGAAGAGCTCGCGGACTACTACCGACTGGCGGACGTCTTCGCACTGAGCAGTCGGTATGAACCGTTCGGCATGACCGCGGTCGAGGCGATGGCCTGCGGCACGCCGACCGTGATCACGACGGAGGGCGGACTCTGGGAGGAGGTCACGTGGGGGCTGGAGGCGATCTACGAGAACCCCTTCGACCCGGACGCGTTCGGACACGCCATCTGCTCCGTCTTGCAGCACCCGAGGTTGACGGGCCAGTTGGCGAAATACGGATCACAAAAGGCGCGAGCGCGGTTCACCTGGACGGGTGTGGCGCAGCAGATATTGGCCCTGCTCCAGAATCTTCCCGAACGCGTCGAGTTATTGTCTTCGGGCGAGGCCGAGATCGAAACGCACACCGCCGAAGAAGCATGCCTGTTGGCACACGCCAATCATATTTCAGAGGCACCTACGGACTGGCCCAGTACGCAGACTTCCGAACCGCCGCGGTAGATATCGGGCTGACCACGTACGAAACGTGCCGAGTTCCCGGACGAAGAGCTTCCGCGCACCCTTGACGGAGCGCGCACGCACGTGATCCACGACGGCTCGATCGCCGGATCATGTCCCGCCTGCCCACAAGAGGCGTTTTTCCCGCCTCCCGCCACGCTTCCGCCTTGACGCTCTTACGCCGGGTCCTTTACGCTGCCCGCCCTTATGGACGCAGGGGGTCGGAGGTACGGGCCGACGCCGCTGCCGCGTGCCGAGTGACGCGGTGCGTGGCCGTATTGGAAGCTATATTCGAGGTCGACGTATACGTCAGTCGGTCTTCTATCGGCACGAAGGACGCTGGAGAGCTAGATGAACGATCGGCGGCTCCTCGCAACGGATCTGGACGGCACCTTCATCGGGGACGATGGGGTGATGGTTGCGCTATGGGAGTTGTTACGCGCGCGGGATATTATCGTCGCGTTTTCGACAGGCCGGCACCTGCGGTCGATCGACGATTTCTACGCCGACAAGCAACGAAACGCGCAACTGCCCGTAGACTGGCGGTCCGATGCGTCCATCTGCATGGTGGGGACCGATATCTACTTCCGAAACGACGGGGACTACCATCTCGATCGAGCCTGGCACGACATCATTACGGAAGACTGGGACAAACAGGCGGTCGAGGAAATCCTCTCCGCCGTACCTGAGGCGCGGATGCAGGATGTCGAGTGGCAGTCACCCTTCAAGAGCAGTTACTACCTCGAAGAGAACGCCGACGAACGACTGCGAGAGATTCAAGAGCGACTTCAGCGCGCGGGTCTGCGCGCCAAGGTGGTCTACTCGGCAAGCAAATTCCTGGACCTGCTACCCATCAAGTCCGGGAAAGGTGAGGCCGTCAGATTCGTGGCACGCCGCTTCGGGGTCGAGCCCGAGAATGTCATTACCTGCGGTGACACCGGCAATGATCTGGACATGATGAGACCCGAACTGGGTGTCAAGAGCATCGCCGTCGGAAACGCCACAGAGGAGTTGAAGGCGCTCCGGGCTTCCCACGTCTACCACGCGACGGGGTTTTATGCCGCGGGGATTCGGGAGGGACTGGAAGCATACGGGTGGCTATAGCTACAATTTGACGGGCAGTGTGAACTCCAGCGGGAGGGGATGGCGTCCGCCCCGGGCTGCGGGACGCGGGGGATTCTAGTTGTCGAGGGAAGGGACCGAATGACAGTGACAGACTCATTGCGCACCGAGGCATTGAACGAGCGATTCAACAGCAGTC
>JASFUW010000329.1:0-6017 GCA_050050135.1 Phycisphaerae bacterium | reverse complement strand
GTCTCGTTCGTTGGCGTGGTGCACGCCGATGCGGGCGGGCTCGCGGGCGACTTTCGCGCGTCCGAGCGGCTGTTCCAACTGATCACTCAGGTGGCGGGTCGAGCGGGCCGGGCGGATGCGTCGGGGCGGGTCGTCGTTCAGACGACGACGCCGGAGCTGCCCGCGTTGAAGTACGCACTCGGTCACGATTACGAATCGTTCGCGACGTACGAGCTCGGCGCCCGAGAGCGAATCGGGTTCCCGCCGTTTCGTCGGCTGGCGCGGGTCGTGATCTCCCATACCCGCGAGGAAACCGCACGCGCGGAAGCCGAGGCGCTCGCCGGACGCCTGTCAGACACAATCCGGTCGAGCGGGATGCAGTACGCAGACTCCCTCGGCCCGAATCCATGCTCACTGCCCAGGCTGCGGGGCAAGTACCGCTATGATCTGCTGATCCGCACACCCAACGCCACGACTATGCGACAGCTTTTGGCTGAACTTCAACAGTCCAACGCCCTTCGTGTGAAGCGCGGTTCGATCACAATCGACGTCGACCCTGTGGCATTAAGTTGAGTAACGGCGAGTCGTCAGTGGCAAATGTGCAAGTCGCGGCGTTAGTCGCAAACTGACCGCGATGATTGTCAGTACAACTGCCAACACTTGACACGGTCCGAATCCGACAGCCTTCTCTGGTGACTGGTGTTATTGGGCCTGCTGGTCCAAAAAACTCTCGATTCCCGTTTGCCAGGCAGGCAAAGATATCATAGACTCATTGTGCGATAGCTATGGTGCTATGGCGGCAGGATTTCTGCCGACAGGTTATTCTATTTTTGGGGAGAAAGATTATGATTAGTGAACGGTATGTTATCAGATTCCTGAATAGTCTCGCAGATACCAACTCCAAAGTCACGGTTGCATCCGCCGAGAAACAGCTTCAAGACATCTGGACTGCAGAGAAGATCGACTTCTTGGATCCCGAAGGCAACCCCATCCACGGGGCAACACACCTGTTAAGAGCCCTCGGCAGGCCGTTCAAGCTGCGGGCTGTCTTCGAGCTCGCCTGCGGTGAAAGCGAGAACGACGCGGCCGGGGGATCGAGAAAGACCGCGCCTGATGATCCCCTTCCCGTAACGGATCCGGGCCCGCATACTCAGGCGGTGGACCCGTTACTGGAGCGTGTGATCTCCGCACTCGACACTCAAGAGCGGCGGCGCGATTTTGTATGGGCGGGTTTTGTGGTAAAAGATTTGCTACCAGGGTTGGGACTCGAAAGTCATGAGGCGCAACGTTGGTTCGACACGCTTGTTGACGACGAGATCTTCGTCCTCGACCAGCGCCCGAATCCCAACAACCCGGATTTTCCGTCTACCAATGTCCGATTGAATCGCGACAATGACGTCGTGAAGCGCGTGCTGGATAGGAACGGGCGGTCTTTGGGCGGATTCAAGCCGGTGGAGATTCGAGGCGAGCCTGCTTCCACCACTTTGATCCGTGAGCGACGCTAGAACACATGGGACGGTGTTTCCTCGACTCGTCGGCGCTGGTTAAGCGGTACATCCTGGAAAAAGGAACGGCGCCTGTCGTAGACATGGTAGCCGGCCCGGACCGATTGACCGTGTCGCGGCTTGCGTGGGTTGAGGTCACCGCTACGCTCGTGCGCCGTGCAAGGGGCGGCGATCTGTCCACGGATGCATTGGGTGACATCCTCCGTCAGCTCGAAGAGGAACTGCGCACACGATTCGACGTGATCGAGCTTGGCGCGGCCACGATCACGCGAAGTGTAGATTTGGTCCGCGCACATGCACTGCGCGCTGCCGACGGCATACAGCTCGCCTGCGCGCTACTTGCGCAGGGCGATGCGCTGATCTTCGTGTCGTCCGATGGGCAACTCAATGCCGCTGCGGCCCGAGAGGGATTCACGGTACTTGATCCCTGCGACGCGTGAGCGGACTTCACCACCCGATGGCGTTTCCCACGGTAGGCGGTGCGCCCGGTTCGTACGGGTGCGCGCCCGCGATAGAATGCCTCGGCATAGCATTGGTCTAACAGCAGATGAAGCGCGTCATCATCATACCATCCGGCGCCGCCGACGAACCGGCAAACGCCCTCGACGGACAGACGCCGCTCACCGCTGCCCACACACCGAACATGGACTGGATAGCCACCAACGGCCGACAGGGTCGCGTCACTACGATACCGACCGGTGTTTCACCGGGCATCGAAATGGCAATGCTGTCGCTGATGGGCTACGACCCGCGGGTCGAGGCGGTCAGCCGCGGACCGCTCGAGGCGACGGCGAGCGGTCTGCCCGTTCGACCGGACCAGTTCATATTGTGCTGTAGCCTGGTCACGGTCACGGACGGAATCATGGCGGACGACTGCGCCGGGCACATCGGTGGCGCCGAAGCCGAGCATCTGATCGCCGCGTTGAACGCGCAGGTCGCCGACGACGACTGTCGCTTTCATGGTTGCGGCGGGCACCGGGCACTCTTGGTCTTCTCGAACGTCGAGGATGTCCATGCGTCCTGCACGCCGCCACACGACCTCCTGGGACGACCGGTCGCATCGCATCGAGCCACCGGCAAGGGCGCCAAGCGAATCAGGGCGATCATGGATCAGGCACATCGGGTGCTCGCAAATCACGAGGTGAACCTGGTGCGCAGCGACCTCGGGGACAACCCGGCCACCGACCTCTGGCTTTGGGGCGGCGGGCGACCGCGCCGGCTCGAAACGTTCGAACGGCGCTTCGGTATCTCGGCGTGTCTCGTGGCGTCGACGGATTCCATCGGCGGACTCGCCCGCGTCATGGGCATGGATTGGCTGAGCGTTCCGCCTGGTGCAGGAACTTCCGATAACCCGTTTTCGGCACGAGCCGAAGCGGCCGTGTCAGCACTCGACACCTTCGATCTCGTCGCGGTTCATGTGGAAACGCCCGAAGATGCCAGTCGACGAGGCGACGCCGGCGCAAAAACACAAGCCATCGAATCCGTCGATATGCATCTCGTCGGCCCATTGCTTGAGCGGCTTCAGGCCGGCGAGGATTGTAAGATACTGATCGCGGTCGACACACCCACATCCGTCTCGCGGCGCGTTCATATCGCAACACCGCCGCCGTTTTGCCTGGCGGGGCGTGGGCTTCAGACCGTCCTGAATCGGCCGTTTTCGGAAGCCAACGCAGCCATCAGCGACCTGCAGGTGGATCCAGGACACGAGCTGATGGAGTTTTTCCTCCGCTCGTGACGACCACGACGGACCCAGACGCGGCTGGACACGGCCGGGCGCCTCGACACCAGTCGTCCACCCGTGGGGTGGACATCCCCACCCGTTCGCGGAATAATCGGTCTGTTCGAACCACGCAAGGTATCCGGTGCTTTCCTGGGGGGCAACGGCGGGTTGGTCGGCCGAAATGGGAACGTCGAACGCGGCGCGCGTCCGCGGCTGCCGCCGACCGGCAAGATCATGGAACATCTTCACCGTGGACATCACGAAGGGACGAGAGCACACGCATGGTAGACGACGCGCGAATCGAGAACTTCAAGCGGATGACCGAGGCCGATCCGGACAACGAGCTGGGACACTTCAGCTTGGGGAAGATCTACCTGGAAGCGGGGCGCTTCGATGAAGCCGCCGTCTGTCTCGGGCGCACCTTGGGGCTTAACGCCAAGATGTCAAAGGCCTATCAGTTGCTGGGCGAGGCGTACGCCAAGAGCGGAAAACGCGAGGAGGCCGTCCAAACACTGACACGTGGTGTCACCGTGGCTGACGAGCAAGGCGACCGGATGCCGCGCGACGCCATGGCCGAGCTGCTTCGGGCGCTGGGCGCCGAGGTTCCCGAGTTCAAGGACTCAGATCAGCCCGCACCCGAGGAGGTCGCGACGCACGCTTCCACGCCCGGTTTTCGCTGCTCGCGCTGCGGCGCCCCGTCGGGTCAGCTACCCAAACCGCCCTTCAAAGGCGCCTTGGGAGAAAAGGTCTTCGCCGGCGCCTGTTCCAACTGCTGGAAGGAATGGATTCCGACAGGAACGAAGGTGATCAACGAGCTCGGCCTGGTGTTGAGCACCCCCGAGGGGCAGGAGGCGTACGACCAGTACATGGTCGAGTTCCTTCAACTCGATCCAGCCTAGACCGCGTGAGAGGGCGTCGAGTGACGATCGGGGCTGGACCCGCTGGCAGGCATTGCGTTGCGCTTGGCCGCACCTGCCCACACGACATCGGCACCCCCCGCCTGAAGACCAGATGGGGACTCTGACGGCATGATGGCCCGGTTCCATCGCCGCGCCCATCCGTCGATGGTAGGAATTAAGGTTGGAGAAACCAAGGTCCGATTCTGTTCGGTGGAGAGGGCCTCGACGCTGCTGCGGGCCGATCGACCGGCGTGGAACCCGAAAAAACGCTGGAATCCGACCCATGGCGGTCCTATACTGGGGGATGAGGGTGCGACTTTACCAGATCACCCGATGTCCGATCGTACGAAGGCGCACAAGCGGCACAGGGTTCGTACGTTCACAAAAGGGAGCACGCTTTGGGCGCCGAAGAGCCACTACCACAAGGTAACCCGCTCGCCACAGGTGCCAGCCATCGTCTCTTTCTGACACTTTATCCCGGGACGGACCACGAGTCGCAGATACGCTGCCGCCGCGTCGTGACCCTCCTCGGGTCGCGAAAAGGGTGCAAGTTCCACCTTCGCCATCGCCAGATTTCATCCGTCCACGTGGCCATCGTCAACGACGGCAATCAGGTCATAGGCGTCGACCTCATCACTCCGCTCGGTACGTACTTGAACAATTTGAAGATGAAACATGAGCGCCTGAGTGATGGCGATCTTCTGAACATCGCCACGTGGCGCTTTCGCATCGATCTGCGCGACGCGTCCGACGCGACCAACCCGGGTGTAGACCCCGTCGCGCTCGAGATCGCACCCAGCACCGTCGCGCTCGAACACGTCGGTACGGGCAAGCTCTTGCATCCGACACGCGACGTCTGCCTCCTCGGCCGTCAAAACGGGTGTGACGTCGTCATCGATGACACAAGTGTGTCACGTGTGCACGCCTTGCTCTTCAACTACTTCGGCCACCCGTGTATTTTCGATCTGCTGAGCCGCAACCAGACCTTCGTCGACGACGAGCCGGTCGAGTTTCGCGTCCTCAAGGACAAGGACATCATCACGATCGGGGAGTCGCTGTTTCGTGTGCGGCTGGTCGGCGCAGCCGTCACCGCCCCCGCCCCCGCCAACAAGAAGGCCCAGGACGGAACCGCAGCCCTGACGCCCGAGCAAGTCAAAGGCGACATGATCGACATCCGTGCAGCCGAGTCCGCACAGCGCTGGAAGATCGCCGAGAAAGTGCCCAAACCCGCACGTAAACGTTAGCGCCCAGTTACGTATGGTGTAATGGGTGGCACGGGTCGGCGCAGCCGCCCCGTGGAATCCGATTGGCTCCCCGGCGCGCCGGGTCGCACGGACTGGCGAAACCAGGCCGTGGTTGTCCCGCAACATACCTTGTCGCTGCAGGCCCGGACCATCGCACCCGAACCTGACCCACCTTTCTCGATGCGTCCCCAGCGCCGCAGAGGGCGCACGTTTCGCACGCGCCCAAGTCTATCTCGCCTCACGAACGCACCGACCGTCCCTTGCTCACTCCGAACGCCCCAACCTATAATCCCTCAACGGCGACCGAACCGGGCGTGTTGCCGCGCCTAGGCAAGTTCACGATCGAACCCGTTGGACCGGGAGTTCATCATGACCACCGCATCATCGACAATCGACAGGAGTCGGACCGTTCGTGCCCCACGGGGTACGACCATCTCGTGCAAGGGCTGGCAGCAGGAAGCCGCCATGCGCATGCTGATGAACAACCTCGACGCCGAGGTCGCGGAGAACCCCGCTGAGCTGATCATCTACGGCGGCAGCGGCAAGGCCGCCCGAAGCTGGCCCGACTTCGACCGCATCGTGGCCTCCCTCAAAGCGCTCGAAAACGACGAGACGCTGCTCGTGCAGTCCGGCCGCGCCGTCGGCGTCATCAAGACACACCCTGACGCCC
>JASFUW010000328.1:0-6037 GCA_050050135.1 Phycisphaerae bacterium | reverse complement strand
CGATCGGTAACCCCCCTCGGTCCCCCCTTGCCAAGGGGGGAAGCAAGTCGCCCCAGTCCCCCCTTATCAAGGGGGGAAGTTGCACCGCTCGGTCCCCCCTTACTACGGGGAGAAGCGAGGCTCCTCAGTGCACCCTTCGGCAAGGCGAAGCCTGGCGAGTGGTGGTTGGCCACTCCCTTCGAAGAACCCCCCTCAGTCCCGCCTTGCCAAGGGGGGAAGGGTCCTGGTCACGCCGCCGTGACGGAAGCTGTCAATCGGGTGTCACGCGGAACACCTCGTCATGCTCGCGGGCGTGCTCCGGCACCTGGATTCCGATCTCGTCGCCGACCTTGGCCACCTCGACCGCGGCGCGATCGATCTGCATCGAATCGATCGTCTGGGTGAAGTCGGAGGTGTGGCCGACGACGTGGATTTTGTCGCCGACGTGGAGCTCTCCGCCGGTAATCTTGACCGCGGCCACATGGGCCTTGCCGAAATAATGGGTCACCTTTCCTACGAGTTGTTCAGCCATGATGCGTCTCCCGTACTCGCGCGATGGGTACCGCGAAAGATCGTAAGTCTGTCCGCGCAGTGCGACAAGTGACCTCGCGGGCGGTCGCGCGAGCTTGTGATTTTCTATCGGTCGGTCGGTTACGGGAGATCGGCAAGCGCGCCAAGCCTGCGGACCTATCGTATCGGAACAGGTACTCCGGGAAGACATTCTCGGGAGACGAACATCCACTCGGGTCTCACGCTGCGACCGAGATGCAGAGGGCTGGGGTTTCGCGCCCTGATGCGAGGCGCCCGGTCCGCGCCGGATCGAGGGCCGGGCAGGATCTGTCGCATGTCGGGACGGCTGAGCCCGGATTCGAGAGGAGCCAGGCGTTAAATCGCGGGATCGCGGCGCGCGATCGGCGGGTCTGGTCTTGCCTCGCGCTTCCTGACGGGCGCGGCTCGGACCAGGCGCCGGGCACGGCTCGGATCGGGCAACGGGCGCGGCTCGTATCAGCGTCTGGGCGCGGCTCGGGCTCACGGCGCTCATACGCGGACGAGCACCGGTGGCGTCCTCTTTGTGGAACCCGGCTTGCAGGCAGGTTCGTTGTGGCTTTCCTTTTGCAGAGTGGGCTGGTTCGGGCGCACCGGCTCGAAGGACCCACCGGTTGCCAAGGAGGCAGGGTCGGATGAATGACGGCCTCGAAAACGCCCTGAGTACCCGCATCCTCGTCATCGTGGGGAATTACGGATCGGGGAAGACCGAGGTGGCTGTCAATCTGGCGATCCAGCTCTCGAATCGGCGAAGCATCTCCATCGTCGATCTGGACATCGTGAATCCGTACTTTCGGTGTCGAGAGGCCCGGGAGGAGATGGAACGCTCCGGCATTCGGGTTATCAATCCCAAGGGCGATTTCCACGCGGCTGATCTGCCCATCATCCTTCCGGAAATTCGCGGTGCGGTTCTACATGAAGACGATGGGTTGTTGATTTTCGACGTCGGCGGGGACGACGTCGGCGCGAGGGTATTGAGCTCGCTGGCTGACGTGTTTGCCGATCGACCTTACCATATGCTTCAGGTGGTGAACGGAAAGCGCCCGTTCACCGGAACGCCTGACGGGTGTCTGAAGATCGGGCGGGAGATCGAGGCCGCGTCGCGCTTGCGGGTGACCGGACTCGTGTCCAACTCTCACCTGCTGGAAGAGACGGACGCGCAGACCGTCGTTGACGGATTCGCGTTGGCGCAGAAGGTCGGAGCGTCGACTGGTCTTGACGTCGAATTCGTCACCGCGAATGAAGACCTGAAAGGCGAGCCGAGCATCGAAGCGATCGGTTGTCCGATCCTGTGGATCAAACGGCGGATGCTGCCGCCGTGGAAGCTTTCGAGTATGACGGATAGGGCGGAGCGTGTGCTGGGACGCGACCCGTCGCTGGCCAAGGAAGGGGACGGCGGGTAACAAAAGCCGAAGCTCGAGGGACAAGCTTATGCCGAAAGTCGTGGTCGACGAGCAGCGATGCAAGGGATGTGAACGGTGCAGGGAAGCCTGCCCGCAAGGCGTGATCTCGATGTCCAAGCAGCTTAACGTCAAGGGCTATTACTACGCCGTCCCCACCGCGCAGCCGCGATGCCTGGGGTGTATGCTCTGCGCGATTACGTGCCCGGATGTGGCGATCGAGGTCTTCGTACACGGCACGCAATACAAGTTCTTCGAGTATTCGACGTAGGACGTTGCGATGAGCAAAGTTCTGATGAAAGGGTGCGAGGCGATCGGTGAGGCGGCGATCCGCGCCGGCTGCCGGAACTTCTTCGGTTACCCGATCACGCCGCAGACCGAGGTTCCCGAGTACCTGGCGAAGCGATTCCCCGAGGTTGACGGTTTGTTCGTCCAGGCCGAGAGCGAGGTTGCGGCCATCAATATGCTTTATGGCGGGGCGGGCGTCGGGAAGCGGGTGCTGACGACGTCGTCAAGCCCGGGGATCAGCCTGATGGCCGAGGGCATGTCGTACATCGCGGCGTGCCATCTTCCTGTCGTTCTGGTGAACATCGTTCGAGCGGGTCCGGGTCTGGGGGGCATTCTTCCGGCGCAGTCCGACTATTTGCAGGCGACCAAGGGGCACGGGCACGGAGACTACAAGGTTATTGTGCTGGCACCGTCGTCGGTGCAGGAGGCCGTGGACCTGATCTACGAGGCGTTCGACCTGGCGGACCACTACCTGACGCCGGTGATGGTCATGGGCGACGGGATGATCGGGCAGATGATGGAACCCGTCGACTTTCCGCCGGCGCGCGACCTCAGTGAGCTTCCGGAGAAGGCTTGGGCCGCCACGGGTGCGAACGGGCGGGGCCCGAACATCATCAACTCCCTGTTTCTGAAGGAAGAGGAGTGCAACGCGAATAGCTGGAAGCTGAAGGAGAAGTACGACGAGATCGAGAAGAAGGAGAAGCGGTCCGAGTCGTACGCCTGTCGGGGCGGCGACCTGGACGTGCTGATCGTGGCGTACGGCACGATGGCCCGCATCTGCAAGACCGCGGCGGAAGAGGTGAAGAAGGCGGACAAGAAGAAGGTCGGCGTGTTCCGCCCGATCTCGCTCTGGCCTTACCCCTATGAAGCGCTCGCCAAGGAGGCGGAGAAAGCCGAACGAATCCTGGTGGTCGAGATGAGCACGGGTCAGATGGTCGAGGACGTCAAGCTGGCTGTTCTGGGCAAAAAGCCCATCGAGTTCTACGGGTTGACGGGTGGCATGGTTCCGTCACCGGACAACGTGGCGACCAAGATCAGGCAGATGCTGAACTGATGGAGGGGGCGATGGCATGAAGAAGGTTTTCGGATACCCCGAGTCGCTGACGCCGAGCCCCACGCACTATTGCCCCGGGTGCACGCACGGGACGATCCACCGCATGGTGGCTGAGTCGCTGGACGAGTTGGGCCTTCGGGAGCGTGCCGTCGGTATCGCACCGGTGGGGTGCTCGGTGCTCGCCTACAACTATTTCAACTGCGACATGTTCGAGGCGGCCCACGGCCGGGCACCGGCGGTCGCGACGGGGGCCAAGCGGTGTCGCCCCGATCTGATCGTGTTTACCTATCAGGGTGACGGAGATCTGGCATCGATCGGAACAGCCGAGATCATCCACTCAGCCAACCGGGGCGAGAAGTTTACCGTCATCTTCGTCAACAACGCGATTTACGGTATGACCGGTGGGCAGATGGCACCGACGACCATGCCCGGACAGGTCACCACGACGTGCCCGTTCGGTCGGAACCCGGACCATGAAGGCCATCCGGTTCGCGTGGTCGAGATGTTGGCGACGCTTCGGACGCCGTCGTTTCTGGCGCGGGTCGCGGTTCACACGCCGCTGCACACCATCGATGCCAAGAAAGCGGTGCGCGAGGCGTTTAGACTCCAGGCCGAGGGGACGTGCTTCACTATGGTCGAGATTCTCTCGATCTGCCCGACCAACTGGGGGCTGACCAGCGCCGAGTCGAACAAATGGCTCGAAGAGAACATGATGCCGTACTATCCGCTCGGCGTGTTGAAACATCCTGACACGGACATGGCACCAATGAGCACGACGCGCGCGGCGATGGCAGGAGTATGAGATGCAGACAGAAGTGATCATGTCGGGCTTTGGCGGACAGGGCTTGATGATGATCGGCAAACTGCTCGCCCATGCAGGGCTCGAGGAGGGCAAGACGGTCACCTGGCTTCCGTCTTACGGACCGGAGATGCGCGGGGGGACCGCGAACTGCACGGTAGTCATTGCGGACAAGCAGATCGGCTCGCCGCTGATTTCGTCACCCAAAGCGGCGGTGGTGATGAACCAGCCGTCGCTCGAGAAGTTCGGTCCGATGATTCGCAAGGACGGCATTTTGGTCATCAACAGCACGATGGTGCCGGTCAACTCGGATCGCACGGACATCCGGGTGTTTCGGATCAGAGCGGACGAGATTGCGGAAGAGCTCGGCAGCCGGCGATCGGCGAATCTGGTCATGCTCGGTGCGTACGTCGGCATGGACGAGATGGTCTCGCACGAAACGGTTCTAAAGGCGATCGAGGAGGCGTTCGCTGCGAAAAAGAAGTTTTTGGAGGTCAACCGCAAGACGTTTCTGAAGGGCTACGAGATGGCCAAGGCGGGTGAGAGCGATGAGTAAAGCCTGTGTCGATCTGAAGAAAGCCCGAAAGATCGTAGACCGATACGCGGAAGGCGACCAGACCGGTCTGATCCATGCCCTTCAGGACTTGCAGGCCGGGTTCGGCTATATCCCCTGTGAGGCTGCGAAGCTGGTTTGCGAGCGCCTGCGCGTGCCGATCAGCAAGGCTTTTTCGGCGGCCACGTTCTATAAGGCGTTCAGTCTGGAGCCGAAGGGAGACGTGGTCATCCGCGTCTGCACCGGCACAGCGTGCCACATTCGCGGCGCTCAGACCATTGTCGACGAGATATGCACGAGGCTGAAGGTCGCACCGGGCCGGACCACCGAAGACCGGAAGTTCACGCTGGAGACGGTCAACTGTGTGGGTGCCTGTGCAATGGCACCGGTCGTCTCGTTTAACGGAGAGTTCCACGGGAACGTTCAGCCCGGGGCCGTGACCAGAAAATTGCAGGGCGGGAACTAGATCGATGCGCATCAACAGTGTCAAGAGCCTGAAGACCGCAAGCAAGAAAGCCCGTGACGAGCGGGTGAAGGCCAAGACGGAGATTCTGGTCTGCGCGGGAACGGGGTGTCTGGCTCATGGCAGTCTGGACGTGGCCGAGGCGTTTGAGCGGTCCGTCCGCAAGCGGAAGCTCGACGCCGAGCTCAAGCTCGCTCTGAAGACCACCGGTTGTCACGGGTTCTGCGAGCAGGGGCCTCTGGTCGTGGTTCAGCCGAGGGGCGTTTTCTACCGCGGCGTGAAGACCAGGGACGTCAAGGACATCGTCGACAAGACACTGTGCGACGGTGAAGTGGTCGAGAGGCTGCTGTATCGCGACCCGAACACGAAAGAGAAGATCGCGGAGTACACGTCGATTCCGTTTTACAGCAAGCAACATCGCATCGCGTTGCGGAACATCGGGAAGATCGACCCGGGCGACATCGACGACTACCTGGCGGTCGGCGGGTATGCCGGTCTTGCGAAGGCTGTCACACTGATGTCACCCGAGGAGGTGATCGACGCGGTCACGAAATCGGGGTTGCGGGGGCGCGGGGGCGGCGGTTTTCCGACCGGGCGGAAGTGGAAGACCTGTCGTAACGCACCGTCCGACGTGCGGTACGTTCTGTGCAATGCCGACGAGGGGGACCCCGGGGCGTTTATGGACCGGAGTATCTGCGAAGGTGATCCGCACGCGGTGCTCGAAGGGATGGTGATCGGGGCGTGGGCGGTCGGGGCGGCTGAGGGGTATATCTATGTTCGCGAGGAGTATCCGCTGGCGGTCAAACATCTGCAAAAAGCGATCGACCAGGCCCGCGAGCGGGGGCTCCTGGGCGAGAACATTCTGGGCACCGACTTCTCGTACGACATTCATATTGCCCGCGGAGGCGGGGCGTTTGTTTGCGGCGAATCGTCGGCGCTGATGAAATCGGTGGCC
>JASFUW010000327.1:0-6040 GCA_050050135.1 Phycisphaerae bacterium | reverse complement strand
AGGTTCGCATTGGTCTTGAAGAAGTTGACCTCGCTCTGGTCGGCGATGCCGTCACCGTCGGTGTCCTGATTGGTCATGCTGCTGTAGACCAGGTTGAACTCATCATAGTCCGAAAGTTGATCACCGTCGGTGTCGGGGTTGCGCGGGTCGGAGACAGTGCGCCGTTCGACCTCGTCGCCCAGTCCGTCCCCGTCGGTGTCGGGGCTGTTCGGGTCGGAAGTCACTTCGCGCTGTTCGATCTCGCCGTTGCCCAATTGGATGGTGACGATGTAGCCACGGACCTCGGAGGCATCCGTCAGTGTGTCGCCGTCGGAGTCGGGCGGGTCGCACGGGGCACCGCCACACGAGAACGGCGTGCCCGCGAAGATGGCCGTATCCGGATCGACCAGAAGCTGCGGCGGGGCGAGCTGGTTGCCCGAAAGGTCCCGCACGTTCACCACCGTAAGCACGTATGTCACTTCGTTCTGGGAGGACGTCGTGAGCTCGACGGCGTCCTGCTGCCCATCCAGAAATGCGGCGCTAAGGACACTAATCGCCCCGACCTCGGGATTCACGCTCTCCTGAACGATGATGTAGTTCCCAGCGACCTCCGCGCTCGGTCCCATGGGCTTGTTGAACGTGACGATCACGGAGGTATTGCTCTGTGACGCGGCACCGACAACGCGGGGCAGGGCGTCGGCCCCCAGGCTCGCCGGACCACCGACGAACATGAATGTCGCGGTGTTGGCAGCCGGGTCGATCACGTTGCCCGCCTTATCGAAGATGTTCTCGGCGGTCACGGTGTATAGCACGTCGACGCGCTGCGGCGATGTGGTGAGGATGACCTGCGTGTCGTGCGTGGTAAGCTCCGCGGCGAGGACGGTCAGGTCGGGAGAGATCGAGAAGTTGCTCGGGTCGGCGCCTTCGCTGTTGAGCGGTTCGCTGAAAGACAGAATCACGTGCGTGTCGCTGATGGATGCAGCCTGGACCAAGCGCGGGCTGGCCTTGTCCACGGCAGGGATGCCCCAGAACCCCGCCGTGTTCTGCGTCGGGTCGATGTATCTTCGGGCGATCGAGAGGCCGCAAATCGAGTTGACCCAGAACTCGCCGTTGGTTTCGCGAATCTTGATCGCGTCGATCTTCAAGCCCGACGGCAGGGAGGGGAGGTGCGCGAGGACAATGTCGCCGGTGACGATCTCGCCGGCATCGAGGCCGGCAACGAACGCACCCTGAAGTTCCTCCGTGTCGATCACATAGTCGAAGCCGTCGGCGTCCGTGCTCGAGATGAAGAGCACAGGTTGGTCACGGAGGAGCGGAGGCTGGCTTTCGGACATATCCAGCTCGCGCACTCCGATCACCACGGGTTCGGCGAGTTCGGCCCGGTCGGCTCGAAGAATGAGTTCCTCGTCGGCATCGAAGCCGTTTCCACCTTCTATACCGGGGCTGTTGGTGGCGCCGTCGCAGAATGCGCGACGAACCCCCGCTCCGTCAACTTCCATCCCGACCGCGCCGGTAACCCCGGCCGCGTCGGGATCGGTGGGAGACGCGCCATCAACGTCGGTACGGGCCGTCAACACGAAGTTCGACAGTGTGCCGCCCGTATGGGTCGGTCGCAACTCGGTTGCGCAGATTTGCCCCTGCGTGTCCGAGTCAATGAGGACGCGCCCCTCCTCGGTGCAGGTGAAGCGACGCCACACGTTGGTCACTCGAATCGAGTATTGGATATTCTCTTGCGGAGTGGTCGTCAGCAGGACCGTGGGGGTATCACGTTGGACCTCGGCCTTGGTGATGCGAATATCGATGTCCGTGTTTCCATCGGGGTCGGCGATTTCGTAGAACGCGATGTTCTCGGCCGACTCCTCGTCCATCGGTGTACTGAACGTCAGGAGAATGCTCGTATTACTTAACGAAACCGCGGACTCGAGGATCGGCTCCTCGAGGGACGACCCCACAAACAGTAACGGTCCCGACGGTACGGGCATGCCGGGCGGCATGACGCCGCCGGCCGTACTCGCCGCGGCCAACTGGTACTCGACGTTCGCCTGTTCATCCGTGGTGAGCAGTGCTTGCATACGGTCCGCGCTCAGCGCTACCGACTGAATGCCCAGCGCGGAACCCGCCGGGTCCAGAATCACATAGCTCATCGGCAGCTCAGCCGCCTTGTCGGCGGGCTCGGAGAACTCGACGAGCACGTAGTGCGAGCTGATGGACCGAGCCGACGCGACATTCTTCAATGCCTCGCCGTTTTGAGTGCCACAACTTGTCAGTACGATCGGTACGGACAAAACCGCACACACGATACCGATGGACATCCGCCTCATGATTGTACCTCCTGTGCCCTTCCCGTTCGGGCGAGTCGTGCGGGCATGAGCCCGCATCAAGTTGAACTCCTCTTTCCCACGTTGCGCATGGTGCGCGATCATTCCGTTGACTCCCCCGCCCCCTCCCGCATGCCGTCGTCTCGATCATCCTCACTGCAGCCGGTGGCGGCGCTGTCGTTGTCGGCGCTGTCGTTGTCGGTGTCGTCGGGTTCTCCCTCGCCGACATCTCCCCCTGTGTCGTTGCCGCCGCCGAGGTCGCCGGTGTCAGCGTCGTCATCGTCCGGTGGTATGTTGGTCCCGTTGACGTCGTCGTCCTGGTCGTTGGGTTTGCCGTCCCCGTCGATGTCATCATCCGCTTCGTTGGGGATGCCGTCGCCATCGACGTCGTCGTCGTCCTGATTTGACTTTCCGTCTCCGTCGATGTCGGCATCTTCCTCGTTTCGCCTGCCATCGCCGTCTACGTCGTCATCGACTTCGTTGGTTTTGCCGTCACCATCGACGTCGTCATCGACTTGGTTGCTTCTGCCGTCACCGTCGACGTCATTGTCGTCCTCGTTGTCCACTCCGTCGCCGTCGACGTCGTCGTCGTCTTCGTTGTCGACGCCGTCACCGTCGATGTCCTGATCCTCCTCGTTGCGTTTACCGTCACCGTCGACATCGGCGTCATCTTCGTTCGGGATACCGTCACCATCGACGTCTGCGTCGTCTTGGTTATTGACGCCGTCGCCGTCGACGTCATCGTCCTCGTCGTCCTTGACGCCGTCGCCGTCGATGTCTTTGTCTTTACAGTCCTTGACCCCATCACCATCGGTATCGATCTTCGACGCTGCCTGCGGATCGGTTTCCGCCGCCTCGAGGTCCTTCTTCACATCCTCGGCCTCGCACGACTTCTTGTTCGCCTGCTTGTCCTTGTCGCAATCGTCATCGTCGTCATCGTCGTCGGCATCATCGTCATCACCGTCGGCGTCGTCATCGTCGTCGAGGAGATTGCTTACACCGTCACCGTCCCGGTCGAAGTCGGCGGCGTTGGACACGAAGTCACCGTCCATATCGAGGTCAGCCGCGTTGAGGATGCCGTCGCCGTCAATGTCGAAGTCGTACGCGTTGTCGATCCCGTCACCATCGACGTCGTTATCGTCGCCGTTGTCGATGCCGTCGCCGTCGACGTCAGTTCCGTTTGTCGGGTCGAAGGGATCGGAGTCCTCGGCATCGGTCAAGCCGTCGTTGTCCGAGTCCGCGGTGATGGCGGCGATTGCCTGACACACGTTCCCGGCGCAGCCTGTGAGTGACTCGATCCAGACACCGCCAAGACCGACGCAACGATCGATGTCCAGCTCCTCACAGCACCCGGGGCGCTCGTCGCTGCAATCTGCTCCGAAGCAGCAAGCCCCAAGGAACGAATCGCGGTCGATCGCGTCACCGTCCGGCACCGGCGACCCCGGATTAGATGCGTCACCGACCCCAAGTCGCCCATCCGCCGATGGGTCGGGGGCACCCATGGGGCATCCTGTCAGGGTCAAAGCGAGCAGCGTCATAAAGCTGAACGCCAGTGCTCTTCGATCCGCGAATGCTCTCACGAGCGGCAACAGCAAAGTCTTCCGTCGTCTCGACATAAGCTCACTCTTACGCGTCAAAACGCTGCCGTTTCGAGGGCTTACCTGAACCAAGAGCGCGCACGCATCATTAGCGCCTTCCAGGCGAAGCCCTGCACGAAGCCTCAGTTGTCCTACAAAACGGGATACGGATCGGTACCGGCCAGGCATACATTCGATCCAACCGGCCCTAATTCTAACACCCTCCCAATGGCCCGAAGCACAACCGCGATCGTGAGAGATGGACACGATTGCGCTCGCCTCAACAAGGAGACAGGAGCACTCTATGGGCAGCTGCGTCAAGCTGTCAAGGATGAAAAACCCAGGCTGCGAGGTTTCTTAGGGATGGATTGGATGCGCGCACCTAGGAGCCTTACCAGGCAGACGCCGGAGCCCGATCCGGTTCGAGCGCCACCCTTTGAAGCGTTCCCGCAGACTCGCATCCAGGGCCATCCGCCCCTAGTCCCTGATCAAGCGTGATTTGTCTGGTTTGTGGAAAAAAAGGTACTCGAAATGCCTTGATTTATGCGTATAACGTACTGTGTCAAAACTCTGGCACGAATACGCAAGGAGGCATTTCGAGTGAGCAAGATTAGAGCACAAAGCAAGGCGGAACGCAAGCGGAAACTGGCCAATCGCAAGCGACGGATTCAGTACCGACTTCGGGACATGCACTGGGAAGCCCAGGACAAGCCCATGTTTACGGCCTGCAACGTCCATTACGAAGTGGCGGACCGGGTCCGCGGGCTCGGCCCGGGCGGGATCGGGGCCATGCACCTGCTGGCCCGACGAACCGGTCTGCCCGAGGCCGTCGACCGGCGGTTGCACCTGCTGAAGGTCCATCTGCCCTACCACGAGTCGGACCACGTTCTGAACATCGCCTACAACCACCTGGCCGGGGGGACCTGCCTGGAAGATCTCGAGCTGTGGCGTAACGACGAAGTGTACCTCGACGCCCTCGGGGCCCAGCGTATCCCCGACCCGACCACGGCCGGCGACTTCTGCCGGCGGTAAGGAGGTGTGCGTCGGCGGGACCGTGGGTGGGAAATGTTGGGTCTGCTTGACTGGCGAAGCCACGGCGAACCGCGTTTTTGATAGCGCCAGGGCCGAAAACTGGCTTCGTTTTGCGAAAAAAACTTTGCATTTCTTTTTCCTCCTCTCCTGTGGGCGGTTGACCGCCCGGACCCGGCGGCGCCCAGGCTGGGCACGCACGGGCGCACCTCGCTCCAGAAGGAGAACTTCAGGGGTGATCGGTGCGGATCGCTGTGGCGGTAGTGCGCGGAGCGAAAGGGAACGGGGAACCGGGATCGGGGAGCAGGGTGCTCGGGGATTGGGGCGGGGGAAAGAAGGGGGATGCACAGGGAACGGGGAACCGGGAACGGGAAGGGTCGGACGGGACGGGAGACCGCAGGCGGCGCATACGGTCGGGGTTGCGAGGCTGAGGCGTTAGGCGTCGGGGATCGGCACGAGCGCGATGGCAGGGACAGGATGGGCGACGTGCGCAGAGCGTTCCAACGTGACGAACGCGTTTGTCGTAGAGGGAACAACACGGTTCGGGGTGAAATACAGGGCCCGGGCTGGTCGGCTTTCCGACGGAACGAAAGCCCGAGCACCAGAGCGCACTCTTCGCGGTCGCTGGATCGGTTCAATCGTTGTCTTCGGGGAGGATGATTCTCGCTAGGGCGGCAAGTCTGAGGAATCCTGCTCACGGAGCATACCCAGCACAAGCAGCACGTGGACCACCCGGTCAGCGGTTGCTCGGTTGAACGCGCTAGGTGCCATCAGCCCGTGGGCGAGGCGGTTGCGGAGATTATGCCCACGACGGTCCGCGAGAAAGGCTGACAGATAGCGCCATACATCATCGCCCAACACCGTGCGGATCGCCTGGTCGCCCAGAATGTCCTCCAGGTTCTTCTCCTGCATCACACCCATGCTCGACCGGAGCGGCAACCTGCTCCGCCGGGCCGTCCTCGATGCTGTCCTGGCCGCCCTCGGCAAGCTCGTCGTGCACGACCGGCGGCAGACCGGCATCGTCACCGGTAGTTGGATCGGGTGGCTCCCGGTCCCTGCGCTGACGCTTCGGTGCCAACATCCCGACGAAGTACCGGACTCGTGGCGGCTCGAACATCTCCTCGTCGGGGCCACCGG
>JASFUW010000326.1:0-6041 GCA_050050135.1 Phycisphaerae bacterium | reverse complement strand
CCACCGCACTGCAGCACCGCGGCATACAGATGGTGATCGCCGGCTCCTTCTCACAGACGTACAAGCGCAATGCATTCAACAACGGATATATTGTCATCGAGTGTCCCGGGCTCGTAGATGATATCCGTACTACACACAGTTCCGCTGACGCACTCACCATTCGCACTGGTTGGCAGGCCCGCGTGGATTTCACGGCCGGCCGCATTCAGTACAATGGAAACACCCATACCTTCGCGCCACTCGGTCGTGTGGCGCAGGAGCTGGTCGTCAAAGGCGGTTTCGAGGAGGTCATCCGAGATCAATTGGCAGCCATGTAGGAGAGTTGTTCGCACAACCGTCCCTCCCTGAGCCGCGGGCTTCAGCCCGCGCGGACTTCCCTCGGGGAATGGCGCCTGGGATTACATCGTTCCGAGGAACAGACATATGCGCGACGAAATCAGAGAGATACTCCCCGAAATTCAGGAGATTCAGGACTCCACACTGCGAGAGAAAGTCCTCGACGTGTGGGAGGATTCCATCACCACCGGCGGATGGCGGCCCGAAGAGCTCCTCGACATACCATTTACACTCCTTGCCGGCGACATCGAGATGAAGTTCATCGAGCACGTCCGCTCCTGCTGCCAGATGTGCATTGCGGTCGAGAAAGTCCTTCGGACCATCTGGGGCGACCGCGTCCCCATCAGTCACGACCACCTGGTGGCTGGTTCACTGCTCGCGGATGTGGGAAAGCCCATCGAGTTCGTAAAGAAGGATGGGAAAGTGGCAAAAGGCACGCGAGGTGACCATCTGCGTCATCCATTCAGCGGCGTCGGTATGTGCTGGAAGCACGGTCTGCCCGACGAGGTGATGCATATCGTGGCCACACACTCCAAGGAGGGAGACCACGTGCAACGGACCACGGAGTCGATTATCTTCCATCATGTGGACTTCATTGACTTCGACATCGCCTGCGGGCTCGGGAAGAAGAAATAGGAGCGGAGCATGAGCACTTTGACGGAACGAATCGCCCGCCGGGCCTGTGAGCTGAAATACGACGACCTGTCACCAGACTCCATCGACGCCGCCAAGCGCCTTCTCTACGACTCTCTCGGCTGTGCCCTCGGTGGATACCAGGTCGGCGATGTCAAGATGTTTCTCAACCATCTGCGCGAAATGGGCGGCACCGGCGGCTGCACGGTGATCGGCGCGGGCGACAAGATGAACCCCGTCTCCGCTGCCATGCTCAATGCACTGATGATCCGCGCAATGGACTACAATGACATCTATTGGAAGCAGGACCCCTCACATCCGTCGGATCTCCTCTCCGCGCCGATGGCGGTGGCCGAGTGCGACCACAAGACCGGCAAGGACCTATTGGTCGGCATCGTGCTCGCGTATGAGATCGGCATGAGACTGTGTCACATTGCGGTGCCCGGTATTCGTGAGCGGGGTTGGCACCACGCGACTTTGATGGGATATGTCTCGCCCATTGTCGCCGGGAAGATGCTCGGCTTGACCTGGGAACAGATGCAACACGCCATCGGAATCGCGAGCTGCCACTGCTTCACACTCGGCTGCGCTGTCGCGGGCAAACTCACCATGATGAAGAACACGGTCAGCCCGATGGCTACGCGCGACGGCGTGGAGGCCGCACTGCTCGCACAAAAAGGCTATACCGGTCCTGAGGGCGTCATTGAGGGAAAAGAGGGCATGGTCCACTGTCTCGGTGAAGCCTGGGATATGAAATGGCTGACCGACGACCTCGGTGAACGGTTTATGATTGTCGGCTGCGGAATGAAGTCGTACCCCATCGAAGCCCTCATGCACTCGCCGGTCTCAGCCACACTGCACCTTCTCAAAAGGAACAACCTCAGAGCGGAAGATGTGAAGCAGGTCCTGATCGAGAGCATTGCCCGGGCGGCAGACATTCTTTCGGACCCGGCGAAGTATGACCCGCAAAGTAAAGAGTCGGCTGACCACAGTCTGCCCTACTGCATCGCAGCCGCGCTGGCGGAGGGTCGGGTCACGCCACTGGAGTTCAAAGAAGACAAACTGTGGGACGATCGGCTGCGAGCACAGATGGCCAAAGTCAAGGTTGTCGCTAACGACGAATTCGAAAACGCCTTCCCCGCAAAACAGTGTGCAAGAGTGACCATCACGACGACGGACGATAAGAGCTTTACGCACCAGGTTGACGTCCCCAAAGGCGACCCGCGCGACCCGATGAGCATCGACGAACTTCAGATCAAGTTTGACGCCCTGGCCGAACCGGTCATGAGCGACACCCGCCGCGCCGAGCTCAAGAGCGCCGTCTTCGCACTGGACGAACTCGACGACGCAGGCAAGCTCATGGCTCTCACCGTCGCGGATCGATAGCGCGGCGTCCCAGCTGGGAGCAGAAAGGGCGAATCCTATGGACAAGCGCGAAGTACCAAGGCAGAATCAGAGAGTGGATACGACGCAAGGACACGGTGAGGGTAGGGCGATCTTGACGATCGGTTATGGCAACCGCACGCCGGAGAGCTTCCTGGAATTGCTGCTCCTACACCACACCGGACTCCTGGTGGATGTCCGGTCTGCCCCCTATTCGCGCACACGTCCAGAGTTCTCCGGAGATTCGCTGCGCGTGCAATTGCCCGCGCAGGGGATCGAGTATACGTTCATGGGTCACTCGCTCGGAGGACAACCGGACGATCCAGAGTGTTTCGTAAATGGTAGGGTGGACTACGTGCGGTGTCGGAGGCAGGCATGGTTCCAGACTGGAGTCGATGAGCTACAGTCCATGTACGACAATCCGCCGCAGCTTGTATTGATGTGTGCTGAACTCAGGCCGGAGCAGTGTCACCGGAGCAAACTGATCGGCGAGGAGTTAACGGCAAGAGGAATTCGCGTGCTCCACATCGACGAATCCGGCACGGAGGTCCCGCATGTAAAGGTAATTGAACGATTATCGCGCGGGCAGCTCGAGCTGTTCGGCTCACCGACGTCAAGTACGATGTCCCGTAAGCGATATCATAGATGAAACCAATCGTCTTCACCATCGGGGTATACGGGTTCAAGGAAAGCGCTTTCTTTGAACGTTTGAGCGGTGCGGGCGTGCAGGTCTTTTGTGACCTTCGCGCGCGACGCGGTGTGCGTGGGGCCCAGTACGCGTTCGCTAATAGTCAACGCCTGCAAGCCCGACTTGCCGAGCTGGGGATGCGCTATGTCCACGTCAAAGCCCTCGCGCCCCCACGGGAGGTTCGAGAGACGCAGTACCTGGCCGATGCGGCGACCGGCGTCGGAAAGAGGACACGAACGGCCCTTAGCAGCAAGTTCATTGACGCTTACGAATCAACGTGCCTCTCGAATTTCGACGCGCGCGCCTTTATCGAGCTGGCGGACGGGGGAGCAACAGCAATAGCGTTATTCTGCGTTGAGCGTGACGCTCGGGCATGTCACCGGTCACTAGTGGCAGCAAGGCTGAACGAACAGCTTGGGCTCAGAGTGGAGCACTTGGTCCCTTGACACACACCCGCGAAGTCTTAATCGTTGGCAAGACCCGCGCCTACGGGGGCGCTTGCGTTGGAGCACTGGATCTGGAGAGCGGCAAATCCTTACGTTTGTTGCGCCACGGGCGGCAGATGCAGCCTGAGAGCACCGAGTTTGCCATTGGGCAGTGCTGGACGATCACCTACACCCAATGCAAGAACTTGGTTCCCCCGCATGTGGAGGACGTGGAGGTCTCAAGTAAACAGTTGAAGTCGGGGGACGCCGATTGCGCGAGCCTTATTCTGCAGGTTCTCGAACCGTGGACGGGTTCACCGGACGTACTGTTCGATGGGCGAGTCGGCGCCACCGGTGCCGGGAGGGGATATGTCAGCAAGGCCACGGGCATACCGAAAGGAAGTGTTGGGTTTTGGACTCCCGATCGCAAGCTGCTTCGTCGCACGGACGACCATGGGCGCAAGTACTATCGGTATTCGGGACAATCCCGGGTAAAGGAGTTACGCTACGTTGGTTTCGATGATCCCGTTTCCAGTGTCGAGCGGGGAACTCTCATCCGCGTCTCCCTTGCAACGTGGTGGCGTCCGGAGGAGGCTGTTGACTTGGAGGAGCGGTGCTACCTCCAGCTCTCAGGGTGGTACTGATCACCGCACCGGGGCGACATTCGGGAGGATGACTTTGTGAAGACCAGTAGTAGGGCACCTTTGATACCCGCCGCCGAGGCCGGTCGGCACGGCGAGGACGTCCGTTCTGACTGCTGGGTCAAAATCGCCCTTGCGGACTCCGGCGGGCCCGAAATCGACCTGAAGAGCAAAGTCGAGTCGATGTACGGCCAGTCCACTCGTGAACTCGTCCGCACGGAGCTCGGAGCGCTAGGCGTGAAGCACGCAAAGGTCGAGATTGACGATTATGGAGCGTTACCGTTCGTGATCCTCGCACGAGTCGAAGCCGCCGTCCGACGAACCGGCCACAAGGTCGGCAGCGGGTTCATCCCGGACTTCGCTTCCGGTACCGACTACGGCACCCAGCGCGACCGGTTCAGACGTTCCCGACTGTATCTGCCCGGCAATGAGCCCAAGTTCTTCCTCAACGCCGGCCTGCACAAGCCCGACGGTATCATTCTGGACCTCGAAGACAGCGTGGCCCCGCCCGAAAAGGACGCCGCCCGCATCCTCGTGCGAAACGCCCTGCGATGCGTCGATTTCCACGGCTCGGAGCGCATGGTCCGGATCAACCAGGGCGACCAGGGTCTGGACGATCTCGATTTGATCGCCGCCCACAACGTCCACGTCGTCTTGATCCCCAAGGTCGAGTCGCCCGAACAGGTGAAACAGGTCGACGAGCGAATCCGCAAAATTCTGGCAGCCGCGAAGCTCGACAGACCGGTATACCTGATGCCGATCGTCGAGAGCGGGCTCGGCGCGATCCGTGCCTACGAAATCGCGTCGGCCGCAGACAGTGTCGTGGCACTGACAATCGGCTTGGAGGACTACACCGCCGACATCGGCGCCGCACGAACAAAGGAAGGCCGCGAAAGCTTCTGGGCCCGGTCTCAGGTGGTCAACGCCGCCCGGGCCGCCGGTGTGCAGCCGATCGACACCGTCTTTTCCGACGTCGCGGATATGGACGGTCTGCGCGAAAGCGTGCTCGAGGCGAAATCGCTCGGTTTCGACGGCAAAGGCTGCATCCACCCCCGCCAGATCGCCGTGATACACGAAGCCTTCGCGCCCGCCGAAGCCGAACTCGAAAGAGCGAAACGAATCGTCGAAGCCTTCGAAGACGCCGAACGCAAGGGTCTCGGCGTTGTCTCACTCGGCAGCAAGATGATCGACCACCCGGTCGTAAAGCGTGCCCAACGCGTTGTCCGCTTGGCCGACGCGATGAGGAGAGTACAATAGCGCGCAGTGTGGACAACGCTCTGGCGCCCCGAAGGAACCAGCAGCATGAACCCGATCATCGCGAACCGCGAGAAGGAACTGGCCGACCTCTGCCGTCGCTTTCATGTGGCCCGGATCGAGGCGTTCGGGTCTGTGACCACGGATGAGTTCGACGAGCAACAGAGCGACTTGGACTTCCTCGTGGATTTTACCGGTGGCGTTGCTGGCAGGCAATTCGAGAGCTTCTTTGGCCTGCACCGTGCACTCTCAGAACTGTTTGACCGCCCGGTGGATCTGGTGGAAGAAGGCGCATCCCGCAACCCGTGCTTCATCCGCCGCCTAGACGAGTCACGGAGGGTCATCTATGCCGCATGAACCGGACTTGTGCGATGTTCTCAGGCGACCTAGGCGCCGACTGGACTTCAAGGGTCGATCAGTAAGGTGGGCTATATGAGCGGCAACAGCGCCAGGCAGCAGGACACGCAACCGGCGCAGCGGCGCTCATTCTCTGTCGCGCTGAGCGTGATCGGGGCCCTTGGGGTGTGGGTTCTGGTGGTTGTGTCCCCTCTCGCCCTAGCATGGGCGAGCATTCGACTGTTAGGTGAAAGCAACCTACTAGGTGTGGATGCTGCCCGGGTCCTCTACTCATGGCCCGTTATTACGGGGGCGTGTATAATTCTAACGCTCGTGCTGTATCGT
>JASFUW010000325.1:0-6050 GCA_050050135.1 Phycisphaerae bacterium | reverse complement strand
GACTCGACGCCCGTGTCACCCTCCCGATCCTCGCCTTGGGGCCTATCGGCACGATCGACGGCCTGCGAGCTCGCAGCCTCTTCGTCCACGTTCCCATCCATCCTCTTTTTGGCTTTTGTCTTTTTCATCGCTTACCCGCCGGCAAAGCCCTAACCCGCGTCAATCACCCGACAGACTCGAGATGTAGTCCACCACCTTGTCGAAGAAACCCTTGGACTCCGGAAGGACGGTCTTGTCCTCCGTGTCTGCGAATTCTCGTAGAAGCGCTTCCTGTTTCTTGTCCAGCTTCTTGGGAATCTCGATCGCCACCTGCACGATCTCGTCTCCGCGTCGACCGGTTCGCAGATCGGGCAAACCGAGCCCGCGAAGCTTGAACAACTGCCCGTGCTGCGTGGCACGCGGAATCTTCAACTCGGCTTTGCCTTCGAGCGTAGGCACCTCGACTTTCGCACCGAGTGACGCCTGCGTGAAGGTGATCGGCATCCGGCAGACCACCTCGTTGTTGTGGCGCTCCAGAAACGGATGAGGTTTGATTCGGGCGTAGCAGTGGAGGTCACCACGCTGGTTGCCGTCCGGCGCGGGCTCACCCTCACCGCGAACGCGAATCGCCTGCCCATCGTGGATCCCCGCGGGAATCTTGACGTTTACGAGGCGCTCTTTCATCACCCGGCCCGAACCGCGGCACGACTCGCACGGCGTCGTGACCATCGAGCCCTGCCCGCGACAGGCCGGGCACGTCGTGATCACACGACCGAACAGGATTCCCCCCGACTGCTCGACCTGCCCGTACCCGCCGCACGTCGAGCAGGTTCTCCGCTCCGAACCCGGAGCGGCTCCGATTCCGCCGCAGGTTTCGCAAAAGTCCTGGCGGGCGAACTGGATGGATCGCTCCGCCCCCGTCAGAACCTCGGCCAGGCTAAGCTCGACTTCGGTCTGCAAGTCGGCGCCGCGCCGCCCCCGACCACCTATTCCGAACGCCCCGTCGAAGATGTCGGTGAACATCGAAAAGATGTCGTTGACGCCCATGTGCGAGAAGTCATGGACGCCCGCACCGCTGAGCCCGGCGTGCCCGAACTGGTCATAGCGCTGTCGCTTGGCGGGGTCGGCAAGAACCTCATACGCCTCAGCCGCTTCTTTGAACTTGATCTCTGCATCCGCTTCCTGGTTGCGATCGGGATGGAACTTGTGCGCAAGGCGCCGGTACGCCTTCTTGATCTGCTCGGGCGCTGCGTCGCGGGCAACGCCGAGAACGTCGTAATAATCCCGTTTCGCCGTGGAAGCCACCGGGAGGTCCTGTTACTGTTCGTGATTCCGTGTCGGGCAGACGCGCAAAGGGCGGACCGTCGGTCCGCCCTGCAATCGGCCAAACCCAACCTTCGTTTATCGGACAGCCTGGTTCGCGGCCTTCTTTTCGTCCTTCAATTCGGTCACCAGGACCTCGGTCGTCAACATGACGCCGGCGACCGATGCCGCACTCTCCAACGCCACGCGAGCCACCTTCGCGGGGTCGATGATGCCGGACTTGACCATATCGACGAATTCGCCCTTCCTCGCATCGAACCCGAAGTTGCCGGTCTTCTCCAGAATCTGCTCGACGACCACGTCGCCTTCGGCTCCGGCGTTGCAGGCGATCTGACAGGTCGGTGCCCGAAGAGCCCGCACGATGATGTCCACGCCGATCTTCTCGTCGCCGCGGGCACGATCTCGCGCTTTGTCGACCGCGGCGATCGCACGCAGGAACACCACCCCGCCGCCGGGGACGATGCCCTCCTCCGCGGCGGCCCGTGTCGCGTTGAACGCGTCGTCGACCAGGTCCTTACGCTCCTTGACCTCGATTTCCGTCGCCCCGCCTACCCGAATGACGGCCACGCCGCCCGTCAACCTGGCGAGCCGCTCCTGCAGCTTCTCGCGATCGTAATCGCTGGTCGTCTTCTCGATCTGGCTGCGAATCTGGTCGCACCGCCCCTTGATGTCGCCCTTCTTGCCCGCCCCCTCGATGATCGTCGTATCGTCCTTGGTGATGACCAACTTGCGGGCCGAACCGAGCTCCTTGAGCGTGATGTTTTCGAGCTTGATTCCGAGGTCTTCGCTGATCAGGCTCGCCCCGGTCAAGGTCGCGATGTCGCCGAGCATGGCCTTGCGCCGGTCTCCGAAACCGGGGGCCTTCACCGCGCAGCAGCTCAGCACGCCGCGAATCTTGTTGACCACCAGACCCGCCAGGGCCTCGCCCTCGACATCTTCCGCGATCACCAAAAGCGGCTTGCCGCTCGTCGAGACGGCTTCGAGCAACGGAAGGAAGTCGCGCAGGTTCGAAATCTTCTTCTCGTAGACCAGAATGTGCGGATCGTTCAGCACGCACTCGAGCGAGCCGGGATCGGTCATGAAATACGGCGACAAAAAGCCCTTGTCGAACTGCATGCCCTCGACCACTTCCTTTTCGGTCTTGAGCGACTTGCCCTCCTCGACCTCGACCACACCGTCTGTTCCCACCTCATCGAGCGCTTCAGCCAACAGCGCACCGATCTCTTCGTCGCCGTTCGCGGAGATCGTCGCCACCTTGGCGAGATCGTCGTTCGACCGCACTTTCACGGAGAGATCATTGATCGCCCCGACCGCGGCCGAGACGGCCATGTCGATCCCCCGCTTCAAAGCCATGGTGCTGACACCCGCGGCGACCGCCTTGTACCCCTCGCGGTAGATCGCTTCCGCCAGAACGGTGGCAGCCGTCGTCCCGTCCCCGACTTCGTCGGATGTCTTGGACGCCACCTGGTTGATCAGCTTCGCGCCCATGTTCTTGAACGGTTCCGGCAGCTCCACCTCTTTGCTGACGCTCACCCCGTCCTTGGTGATACGCGGCGCGCCGAACGATTTCTGGAGAATCACGTTTCGCCCGGTCGGTCCCATCGTCACCTTGACGGCGTTGGCGAGTTTGGAAAGTCCTTCCAGGATCTCCTGCCGGGCCTCCTGGGAGAACATCATCTGCTTGGCCATGGTTGGCTCCTTGCGTTTCTTACGTTCGTGTTGCCAGAGTGCCTTGCTCTGTCACCACCGATTACTTGTCCACGACAGCCAGGACGTCGTTCTCGCGGATGATCACGTACGTGTCCGTCCCGAACTCCACCTCGGTCCCGCTGTATTTGCCGTAAAACACCTCGTCACCCACCGACAAACTCATCTGCCCACGCTCGCCGCTGTCCAGCAGCTTGCCGGGACCGGTGGCGATGACGGTGCCCCGTTGCGGCTTTTCGCGAGCGGAGTCCGGAAGGATGATCCCGCCGGCCGTCGTCTCTTCCGCCTCGCTCGGCTCGACCAAAACCCGGTCATCCATGGGACGAAACTTGATCTTCTTTTTCGTTGATGTTGCGGTTGCCATCGCTATCTGATCTCCATCGCTGATCGACTGGCGGCTGCACCTTCAAGCTCGCAGCCCGGATCGTTCGGTTGTTAGTAGTCGTAATCCTCGTCCATACCCGGACCGGCCTCGTCGCCCTTGTCTTCGTCCGGCTTGTCCGAAATGCACACCTCGGTGCTCAGCAGGATGCGGGCAGCACTGCTGCCGTTCTCCAACGCGCTTCGCACGACTTTCGTCGGATCCAAGACGCCGTCCTTCAGCAGATCGCCATAGGTCAGCGAGTCGGCGTTGAACCCGAACGCCCCCGTCTGGTCCTCGATCTTGTGCTGAACCACGCCGGGGTTCGCACCCGCGTTGGCTGCGATCTGCCGCAGCGGTGCCGACAGTGCTTCACGCACGATCTCGGCCCCGGTCTTCTCGTCACCGCTGAGCCGCAGACCGTCCAGCGCCTTCGCACATCGCAACAACGCCACGCCGCCGCCGGGAACGATGCCCTCGTCGATCGCGGCACGCGTCGCGTGAAGCGCGTCTTCGATACGGGCCTTCTTCTCTTTGAGCTCCGTTTCCGTCGCAGCCCCGACATTGACCTGCGCGACACCGCCGGCCAGCTTCGCCCGTCGCTCTTCGAGCTTCTCGCGGTCGTAGTCGGACGTCGTAGCCTCGATCTCGGCCCCGATCTGACTGATCCGCGCCTTGAGCGCGTCGGTCGAGCCTGCGCCCTCGATGATCGTGGTGTTGTTCGCGTCGATCCGGATGCGCTTCGCCTGACCCAGGTCCTTCACGGACACCTTCTCGAGGTCAATGCCCAGGTCCTTCATCACGGCCGTCCCTCCCGTCAGCACGGCGAGATCTTGCAGCATCGCCGTCCGGCGGTCGCCGTAACCGGGCGCCTTGACGGCACAAACCTGGATGATCCCACGAAGCTTGTTGACCACCAGCGTAGCCAGCGCTTCACCCTCGACGTCCTCCGCCACAATCAGTAGCGGACGCTTGGCTTTGGCGACCTTCTCCAGAAGCGGCACCAACTTCGGCACGCTGCTGATCTTTTCTTCATGGACCAGCACGAACGCCTTGTCCAGCACGCACTCCATCGAATCCTGATCGGTCACGAAGTGCGGCGACAGGTACCCCCGATCGAACTGCATGCCCTCGACCACGTCGATCTCGGTCTCGGACGTCTTGCCCTCTTCCACCGTGATGACGCCGTCCTTGCCGACCTTGTCGAAACAGTCCGCCAGAAGCTTACCGACCGTCTCGTCGTTGTTGGCTGAGATTCGCGCGACGTTGACGATGTCGTCACGCTTGCTGACCTTCACCGGACGGGAGAGGTCTCTGAGGGCGTCCACCACCTTCCGGACCGCCTTCTCGATGCCGCGATTGAGTGCAAACGCGTCGGCACCGGCGGCGATGTTCTTCAGCCCGCTCTTGAAGATCGCCTCAGCCAGCACGGTGGCCGTTGTCGTTCCGTCGCCGGCGACCTCGCTGGTCTTGGTGGCCGCCTCCTTGACCAGTTGGGCACCCATGTTTTCGTACTTGTCAGCGAGGTCCACCTCCTCGGCGACCGTCACACCGTCCTTGGTGACAGTGGGGCCGCCCCAACTCTTGTCCAACACCGCGTTTCGACCGCGGGGGCCCAGCGTCGTCTTGACCGCCCTGGCCAGCTTCTCGACTCCGTTCCAAAGGGCCGTGCGGGCGTCCTGCTCGTAGGCCAATTGCTTGACCGCCATATCCGTTGTCTCCTAAACGCTCGTAACCGGTATGAGTCGTCGAATTACGCCAAACTGCCCGGCCGGTCCTACGATAGACCGCCCGCGCACCGGGGCACGCTCGCCAACTTACAACTTTTGGACCAGAGACCGCGGGCGCCGTACGGATGCGTAACTCCCTGTCGGACAAGATGTTATGGCGATCCCATGACGTCACCCGAACCGGTGCCGTCTGCCAGCTTGGCAGCCCGGCTGCCCTGCCCATCGATCAGGTGCCAAATTGACAGACGCCTCCGCGGCTCTTCGCACGCCGGCACCGGCGCCCAAACCGCTATCCCGAACCATCGTTGCCACCGTCGGCGCCCCTCACTACCATGCCGCCGCAATCGGCCGTCGGTCAGGACGCTTTCACGAGGAGCCAGAGCCATCGCCCGAGACAACGACGCAACTGACATCCGCATCCGCCGGGCCACGCCCGACGATCTCGACACCATCGTCGGCTTCATCCAGGCCATGGCCATCGAGACCGAGGGCAAGAACCTCGACCCGACCATCGTCATGCCCGGCGTGCGCAACGCCATCCAGGACCCCAACCGCGCCATCTACTTCCTGGCCGAGATCAAAGGCGAGATCGCCGGCCAGACCATGATCACGCTCGAATGGAGCGACTGGCGGAACGGTTTCTTCTGGTGGATCCAGAGCGTCTACGTTCCCCTCAAGTTCCGTCGTCGAGGCGTCTACCGCACGCTCTACGAACACATCGTCGTCCTCGCCAAGGACCGCGACGACGTCTGCGGCCTCCGCCTCTACGTCCACAACAGCAACAAGCCCGCCATGGAAACCTACCGCCAACTCGGAATGTCCGAAACCGAATACCGCCTCTTCGAACACGCCTGGCGCTAGACCGTGCATGCGTTGTCTGCTCCTTGACAAGGCGGCATTCTTCCTTCCCCCCTTACCAAGGGGGGATTGAGGGGGGTCATCCTCCCGAG
>JASFUW010000324.1:0-6060 GCA_050050135.1 Phycisphaerae bacterium | reverse complement strand
TCACCGACATCGCCCTCGACCCCTTTTCCAGTCTGGGTCACGACGGCCTCGTCAGCGAAAGCGGCGAAATCCTCAACGACGAAACCTGCGAGGTCCTGGCGAAGATGGCCGTCCTCCACGCCGAAGCCGGTGCCGATATTGTGGCACCATCCGACATGATGGACGGCCGCGTCAACGCCATCCGAACTGCACTCGACGACGCCGGGCACACCAACACCGCCATCCTCGCCTACACCGCCAAGTACGCGTCAGCCTTCTACGGCCCCTTCCGCGAAGCCCTCGACTCCGCCCCCGTCGACGCACCCAATGTCCCGAAAGACAAACAGACCTATCAGATGGACCCCGCCAACGTCCGCGAAGCGTCCGTCGAAGCCATGCTCGACGAGGACGAAGGGGCCGACATCCTGATGGTGAAACCCGCCCTGCCCTATCTCGACGTGATCGCCCGCTTGCGCTCCCAATCCGCCCTTCCCGTCGCCGCCTATCATGTCAGCGGCGAATACGCCATGATCAAAGCCGCAGCGGAGCGCGGCTGGCTCGACGAGCGAGAGTGCATGACCGAGTCCCTCACCGCCATCGCCCGAGCCGGCGCCGACGTCATCCTAACCTACGCCGCCCTCGACTACGCCCGCTGGTGGCGCGAATCCTGGGCATAGCAGTCCGTTAAAAAACGGGGCTGGCTCCGAGCAACGACCCGTCCACGGAGTCGTGAGTGCCTGTCGGCGAGGTCCCTGTACCCTCTTTCAACAGTCTGATAGGCGCCACGTGCACGCCGGGCGATAAACGTCGCCCGCGCGGCCACACGTGGACTGAATGACACGACCACGATCCTATCAGGTCATTGCATCTCGACCGCCCTGGTCGATGTGAGACGCTTGCTGTACCATTCATTCCGGCGTCGACGCATCACGACACGAACACCGTTGCACCGGGCCGAGGAGTAACAATCTATGCCGGAGCTTCGAGCCTTTCATCGTCTGTACAGAGCCCGCAGCCTGCTTGCGATCGCTTCGCTCGCCCTGGTCACCGGCTGCAACGCGATTCTGATCCCCGACCCGAACGTCAAGTACATCGCGTTCGGCGACTCGGCCACCGACGGCACGGACGAAAACAACTACGTCCTTCTCTTGCCCGCGCGTCTGGGAGAACCGCCCGAACGCATCGCCAACGAGGGCTTCGGCGGCGAGACCTCGATCGAAGGACTACCGCGACTGACCTCGCTTCTGGCAAGCGGCAAATACCCCAACGCGGAGGTGCTGCTCTATTGGGAGGGCGGCAACGACATCAGGGACTTCATCGCCACTCACGATCCGCTGCTGTTGTTCTCGCCCGATGATACGAGTTTCCCGTTCCCCGGCGCACTCGATGATCAGCTCGAGCAGATCGCCCTGACCCTCGAACTGGGCGTCGAAGCGGGAAAGAGTGCGGGCCTTGAGGTCTTCCTCGCAACCTACTTCCCCATTCGAGAAGAGGTGCGAAAGTGCGAAGCCTTGTTGCTCGACCTAATCCTCCCCGTCCAGGCACAACGCGCCAACGCTTACGTCGTCCGGCTCAACGAACGAATCAGAACCGTCGCCGCCGAGACCGGTGCCGTCCTCGTGGACGTCGCCCAGGTCGATGAGATCGGTACGTCGCGACAGAACTACACCGACTGCAACCACATGAGCACGTCGGGAAACGCGTATGTCGCCGATGTCTTCGCCGACGCAGTGACCGCATCCGCTGCCCCCTAGGACGCGACAACACCGCAAACCGTAGGCCCAATGTTTTTCCGCCATGAATCGTGACTATGCAAACAGATGTTGACGTTCTGATCGTCGGAGCCGGGCTCGCCGGCGCCGCCACTGCCTACCATCTGGCACTCTGTAGCGAGCTGAGCGTCCTCGTCGTCGACAAGGAGTCCGTCCCCGGCGCACACTCCTCTGGCCGCAGCGCCGCCATCATAAGGGAACAGGGAATCGATCCGGTCCTGCAAACGCTGATGACCGACGGGGCATCCGTCCTCCGCCGTGGGGAACTCGCCCCGTTCGACCAAAACGGACTCATGCTCCTCGGGCTGGGCGAAAGTGACGTCGCTTCACACGTTCCCCGTGCACGCGGCATCGGCCTGTGGTGCCCCGACGACGGCGTCGTCGAGGTCGCGAAGCTGCTCGACACCTATCTCGCCCCCACCGACACCCGGTTCGACACCACCGTATCCGGGTGGACACGCCTCGCCGACCGCCTCGAGGTCGACACCAGCAGAGGAAAGATTGTGACCCGATTCCTCGTCAACGCCGGCGGTCCATGGGCCGGCGCACTCGGTGACATACCTCTGACCCCAAAGAACCGCACGCTCTTCGGAACACCCCCTCTCGACTGGGTGGACCCGAGTTGGCCCTGCGTGTGGGATGTAAACGTCGGTCTCTACTTCAGACCCGAATCCGGCGGCCTGCTGCTCAGTGCCTGCGACGAGACACCCGCCGAACCGGGCGACTACGCCGAAGACCCGACCGCGCTCGATCTGCTGGCCGAAAAGCTCACCGCCACCCAGCCCGGATTGGACGACCTACGGATCCGATCCACCTGGGTAGGCCAGCGCGTTTTCGCCCCGGACCAACGCTTCGTCATCGGCTTCGACCCGCGCAACAACCGCATCTTCCACGTCGCAGGTCTAGGAGGCCACGGCGTCACCGCGTCGTACTCGGTCGGCAAACTCGCCGCCGACCTGATCAGCAGACGAACCACCCCACACGCCGCCCCCTTCGCCCCAGCGCGACTGCTCTGACCGCCCCCCGATCAGACGGGCCCGAACGGCTCTCTGTCCGCCTCGCTCAGCACGAAATCAACACCCGAGACCATGCCCCCGAGGCGTTCCGCGAGCGGCTTCAGAACCGGCCGTTCACTCGCCCAATGCCCCAGCGCCACGGCACAACACCCGCACCGCTCGATCATCAGCGCATCATGGTGGCGTATCTCGCCCGTCACGATCACGTCGCGCTCGCCAAGCGGGACCTGAAACGGAATCGACCCCGCCGCCCCGGCGCATACGACGGCTCGTTCCACGACGCGCTCCGCCGGTCCGACGATCTGAACACAACACGCCGCCGTCGCACGCTTCAACTTGCGCGCCAGCTTGCCAAGCGTCGTCGAACGAGCAAGCGCCCCCACCCGACCGATCCCGCGCACCGGCTTGGGCGTAAGCGGATAAATATCGTAGGCCGGCTCTTCGTAAGGATGCCCCTCGATCATCGCACGGATCACGGCCGGCAACTTCTTCGCATCGACGACGCTTTCCAGTCGAACCTCGTCGACGAACTCCATCCGCCCGCGCTCACCGATCGTCGGGTTGGTCGAATCCCCGCCGAAGAACGTACCCTGACCGCTCAGACGATAGCTGCACCGGCTGTAATCACCGATATGACCGGCCCCCGCCTCGAAGATCGCATCCGCAACCCTCTCCAACGACGCCTGCGGAACGAACACAACCAGCTTGACTTCGCTGACACCAGGCTCGTCAACCCACTCGATGGGCGCGGCATCCTTAACACCACACAGTGCCGCCAACACGTCATTCGTACCCCCATCGGCCGCGTCGAGTGCGGTATGCGTCGAGTACAACGCGATCTGCCGCCGGATACACTCGAAAACCACCGACTCCATCCCCTGACCGCCCGCCAGGATGCGTGAAACAGGCTTGAAGATCGGCGGATGGTACGCAATGACCAGACCCGCCTTGCGCCGCGCAGCCTCTCTTAGCACCGCGGGCGTCAGGTCGATACACAGCAAAACCCGCCGCACCACCGCGGCTCCATCTCCCACCTGCAGCCCGACGTTGTCCCAGCTCTGGCCCAGTCCCGGCGGTGCGATCTTCTCCAAACACGCCGATACATCGTGCACCGTCCTGCTGCGCTTGCTCCGCGACCGTGCTCTCGTCATTCACCGCACTCCTTCCTCACGCGGCTGCGGTACGCCGTAAGCAGCCGTTTCGACATCGGCCCAACCCGTCCGTCCGCGATGTCGTGCCGCTCGACGCGGATCACCGGCATCACCTGCATCATCGTGTTCGTCAACATCACCTCTTCGGCATCGAGCAGCTCATCGATCCCGATCGGCGACTCTTCCACCTCGATCCCCATCGCCTCCGCCGAATCCATCACCTCGCGCCGGGCAACCCCAGGAAGCACCGGTGTATCCAGCGGCGGCGTCTTCAGCACCCCGTCACGCGCCACAAACACGTTGCTGACCGAACCCTCCGCCAACCGATTCGCCGTCGTAAACCACAACGCCTCGACGCACCCCGCGCGCTGGGCCTCACGCAGCCCGAGCAAACGCGGCAGGTAACCCGTCGTCTTGTGCCCCGCCACCGGATCGCTCGGCGACGTCCGAAAGTCGCAGACGACGACATGCCCGCCTCTTTCATAAAGTTCTCGTGAGTACGGAAAGAGCTTCGCAGCCGTAACGCAAACCGTGAGCGACTGCGTCTGAGTGTCAGACCCGTCCTGCATCGCGCCGGCCGTCACCGTCAACCGCACGCGGGCGGACTTCAGTTCGTTGCGGCGCAGAAGCTCGATGAATGTCTCCTCCGAGGGCAAATTGCCTCGCTCGATCGGCGCCAGAAGCTTGGCCGCGGAGCGACAAAGCCGGTCGAGATGCGAACCCAGTCGAAAGATACGACCGTTCTCCGCCCGCATCGTCTCGAACAGCCCCGCCCCGTGAAGCCAGCCGCCGTCGCGAACGCACACCTTCGCGTCCGCTTCGCTGATGAATCGCCCGTTCAGATAGACCGTCGGCGTCAACTCGCTGTCACCTCCGAAACCGGGACCGATTCGACCCACGCGCCGCCTTGAATCGCTCGGAACATACCCGCCGCCTTCGCCAGCACCTCTTCGTATTCCTTCTCCGCATCACTTTCCGCCACGACGGCTCCGCCCGCATAGGCGTGAACCATATCTTCGATCTGCACCATCGTTCGTATCGCGATGTTGAGCGACATCGATCCGTCAAGCCCGATCCAGCCGATCGAGCCGCAATACACGCCGCGATGCGTCGGCTCGAGCTCATCGATGATCTGCATCGCCCGGATTTTGGGTGCTCCCGTAATCGACCCGCCAGGAAACGCAGCCGGCAGAAGGTCCGACCAGCTTCGACCACCCGCGAGTTGCCCTTCGACGGTCGCCACGCGGTGGAACACCGTCGGGTGCGTTTCGATCTCTCCGCCCTCGAGCACCCGGACGGACCCGAACGAACACACCCGCCCGAGGTCGTTACGCAGCAGGTCGACGATCATCGTCAGCTCCGCCCGGTCCTTCTCGCTTTCGACAAGCTCCCGCCGAAGCACGTCATCTTCGTCCGCATCCACGCCGCGCGGACGCGTCCCTTTGATCGGGCGCGTGACCACGTGCCCGGCGCGCAGGTCCAAAAACAGCTCCGGCGACGCCGAAATCACAGCCGTCTTTTGCCACCCCAGAAACGCGGCGTGGGACGACGGACTCGTCCGCCGCAGCCGCCGGTACAGCTCGACCGGCGAGAGCGAGGTCCGCGTGCTGAAGCGCGTCGTCAGGTTGACCTGGTAGATGTCACCCGCCTCAATGTACCGCTTCGCGCAATCGACCCGTGCCTTGTACTCCGAGCGGGACAAGTTCGCGGTCATCGCGGCGTCCTCGTCCCCGCCGAACGACTCGCATGGACCCGGGTCGCCAACGTCTTCGAGCCGCTGCCGGAGCATCCGTAGCCGGCTGGCGACTGACGGCCGTCGGGACGCAAACGACCTCGGCCACTCAACCGCAGCCAGCCACCACTGCCCCACCAGGTGGTCGTACACGGCCGCGGCGTCGTAGAGCCCGAACCGGACCAGCGGCACATCCACGTCGCACCGCGTGGTCGGCCTGATTCGCTCGGTCGCCAGCCCCGCCTCGTACGAGACGAACCCGATCCACCCGCCGCCAAACGGCGGGCCGTCGTGGGGAATCCGAATCGCGGGGTATTTTCCAAAATGGTCCGCCATCGCCCTTAGCGGACACCCCCCAGCCTCCCGACGGATCACGAACGTCCCGGCCGGGTCGCACGCCAGAACCGTAT
>JASFUW010000323.1:0-6088 GCA_050050135.1 Phycisphaerae bacterium | reverse complement strand
TTGGCGCCGTTGACGTAGTTGCCCGGGGTGCCGTAGGCCTCGGCGGTCTCGAACGAAGCCTTGTGGATGCTCTTCATGATGCCGTGGAGCTTGGCATCGACCTCTTCGCGGGACCAGGCGAGCCGCATCGAGTTCTGCGACATCTCGAGACCCGAGACGGCCACGCCGCCGGCATTGGCTGCCTTGCCAGGGCCGAACAATACCTTGCTCTCCAGGAAAACGTTGACGGCTTCCGGTGTGCTCGGCATGTTCGCGCCTTCGGAGACGCAGTAGCAACCGTTCTTGGCCAGGTGCTGGGCGTCGAGCCCGTTGATCTCGTTCTGCGTTGCGGAGGGCAACGCGACCTCGCACTTGACCTCCCAAAGCGGGTTGGACTTTGCGCCAGACTCGGCGGGCTGATACTTGGCTTTGGGATACTTGTCCAAGTATTCCTTGATCCGCCCGCGCTTGACGTTCTTGAGCTGCATGACGAAGGCGAGCTTTTCGCGGGTCACGCCCTCTTCGTCGACGATGAAGCCGCTCGAGTCGGAGAAAGAGATCGGCACGCCGCCCAGGTCGAGCACCTTCTCGGCTGCGTATTGAGCGACGTTTCCGGAGCCGGACACCACGCACCGCTTGCCCTTCATGGACTCGCCGCGGGTCTTGAGCATCTCTTCGGCGAAGTAGACCTGGCCATAGCCGGTGGCTTCGGGTCGGATCAGGCTGCCGCCCCAGTTAAGCCCTTTACCGGTCAACACGCCCTCGAACTTTCGGGTCAGCCTTTTGTACTGCCCGAACATGTAGCCGATCTCCCGGCCACCTACGCCGATATCACCCGCGGGAACGTCGGTATCGGCGCCGATGTGTCGGAAGAGTTCGGTCATGAAGCTCTGGCAGAAGCGCATGACTTCGTTGTCGCTTTTTCCCTTGGGGTCGAAATCGGAGCCGCCCTTGCCGGCGCCGATCGGAAGCGTGGTGAGCGAGTTCTTGAACACCTGCTCGAACCCCAAGAACTTGATGATGCCCAGGTTCACCGAGGGGTGGAACCGCAGACCGCCTTTGTAGGGACCGATCGCGCTGTTGAACTCGACGCGCATCCCGCGGTTCACCTGGACCTCGCCCTGGTCGTCAATCCAGGGCACGCGGAACATGATGACCCGCTCGGGCTCGACGATCCGCTCGAGGATTTTGGCTTTGCGGTATTCGGGGTGTTTGTCGAGCACGGGCATGAGCGACTCGACGACCTCGTGAACAGCCTGGTGGAACTCCTTCTGCTCAGGGTTTTTGGCGATGACCCCGGCCATGAAGGTGTCTACAGCGCTTGCCATTGGTGTTTCTCCTACTTACCTCGTCTCAAAAGGCGTTTTAAGGGAGGCTCCAACGTCGGGCCATCTTGCCAAACGCCAGTCCCAACCCAGAGGGACCCAACTTTGATCCAAGATTCGATTCGTGGCGAGGGTGCTCTCGCGGTCAACCCGGTGCGATCCTGCGGCGGACCGGCGTGGTATAGCGGTCCGCGGCCTGCGATCTCCCGTGTGATACACGGGTCGCCCCTAGCCTGCGACGGTCACGCTCGGGGACCCGGAATCGGCCGGAGCGCCCCACAATCGCGGGTTTTCACCCGAGTAGTTCCGCCGGCGCGACTATTCGCGGGACGGCGCTCGCCGCCCCCGCGCGCACCAAGCACCCCAGCGCGTAAGGGCGAGCAATCGCCGTGCCAGAGGATCCAATAGCGTGTCTCGGGCGCCGGTCCGCCGTGCAGGAGCGCCGGGAGGTGCGTGGGCGCACCGCCCCCGCGCCCCCCAGGCGGGTTGGCGACCCGTTTGAACAAGGCTGAGAGCCGTTTGGCGGAACGGGATTCGCCCGCTTGCGGTGCTCGGGGCGAGGTACGTGCGGACTCGAAATGACACGGTCTGGTGCGTATGATGAGTATGGCACCCTCGAACCTCTCGTGCCGGTCGGAGGAGGTCATTCGATGAAGGACCTTCAGTTCTCGATCATAGCGGTCGCGGTGAGCGCTCTGACGCGAAACGCAGGCGCCGGGCTTGTCACGTGGCAATTCGCAGGCGAGGTGGGATCCATCAGCGATGAAACCGGTGTGCTCGGTGACGGGGTCTCTGTCGGGGATCCGTTTTCCGGGGCATTCACCTTTGATCCCGCCACGGCCGACACATACCCCGATGATCCACACGCGGGCCTGTATGTCGGAGCTGTGACAGAGATCGCCGGGACCGTGGGGCTGCTCGAATTCAGCGGTCCGGGGCCCTTGGAGAATGAGATAGGGGTCTTTGACGAGCACTTTGTTGCCGGTGATGAGTACGGTATCAGGCTCGAGGTCGAACTCGCTGGGATGGCATCCAGCTTCGAACTGATCTTCAATGGGGAACCATGGATGTTCTCGGACGACGGTTTGCCATTGGTTCCGTTTGACCTCGATGCCGTCGGGCAGGGTAGCTTGATCATCTTAGCCGAGGACAGCCTCACACCGTTCGGGATCTCGGGACCCATACTCTCGCTTGCCCCGGAGCCAGGAACATTCGTGTTGTGTGTCGTAGGCGCCGTGGCGCTCGGGACGAACCGGCGGGCACGCCCGATGCCAGGACGCCATACTTCGGAGTCTGCGAAATGAGACCGGAACTGGCGCGCGTGACATTCCTGGTTGTGCTCTTCTGCGTCAGTGCTTGCACGGTCGCCAGGGCGTACCCCGATTGCAACAACAACAGTTACGACGATGCGGTGGACCTATCGATGGGAATCAGCGAGGACTGCGATGTGAACCTGATTCCTCGCGGGTCCCGTGCACCGTGGTCTTTCCCGTTATCGCCGGCTGTGTCGCCCGCCTCGACCACATGGCGGTGGCCGGAGCGGCCGACCGCGGAGGTGGTATCACCGGCCGAAACGGTCCCCTGATCCGTCTTTCCCCTGGACGAGCCGGATGGGGATGAGTCAAGAGACGCGCGCTATCGCGTCGCAGCGTGTGGACGGTGTGGGGCAGGATCAAGGTACGTCGAGGGTAAGTTAAGAATCGGAAGCAAACCCATTGGTGGGTCATGGCCGGAATAGGCCAAGCTCGATGGATGTCTCACAGAACGGGGTCTTGAAATGTCCAACAGCAGCAAGTTCAGCTCAGTAACGTTGTGTGCAGCGCTTCTTGGCGTGTGGTGGGGACTTGACGAAGGAATCTCTGCGTCCCCGATCCGTCTCTATTATGCGGAGTTCGATCCACCATGTATTCACGGGATAAACTTCGATGGTTCGGACCATCGAACGATCATGCACCTTGATGTCGACGCGCCGTGGGCTGCCGCCATCGGCCCGGACGGGAAGATCTACTACATCGACCGTCGCTGTCGAGACGAAGTGGTCCGAAGAGCGAACCTGGACGGGACGGAAGTGGAAGTGTTGCCCTTGCCGGTCGTCTCGCCGATCGATCTCGCGATCGACCACGAGACAGAGCTGCTATACGTCTCGGATACCGATGCCGGGTGCATCATGGTCAGTGATCTCGCCGGCATCAACGTCCGTCGACTTGTCGAGTACGGGAGCGAGATCGAAAAGCTGGGCTGGATCGCCTTGGACACGGAAGAGGGGCACATCTACTGGGTTGACTACATCTGGAACCGGATCTGGCGTGCCCGCCTGGTTGACGGCACGTCGCCGGAGTTGGTTTACACCTCCGCGGAACTCGGGGGGTCCTCCCTTGTTGATATCGACGTTCACCCCGCTCGGGGATTGCTGTTCTTTGGTGCGGTAAATAGCAGGTATTCTCGAGTGGACCTGTCCGACGGTTCGGTCACACAGATCTTTCAGGATGATCGGAGCTTTCCGCACGGTCTGGTCGTTAACGTACACCGGGACGAACTCTGCTTTGGCGGTTGTGATGGATACCCTGCCGTTCGGTGCGTAGCGCTGGATGGATCTGATCTTCGGATCGTGGCCGACAATACTTGCGGGATAGCCCTCGCCGTTGACGCAGCAGGGGAGACGCTCTTCTGGTATGACGGCTTTGGCAAAATCCTTCGGGCGAGTGCTACAGGGGGAACCAGCGAACCGGAGGTGGTGCTTGCACAGCCATTTGAGGATCTGACGGGCATGGAGCTCGATTGGAAGCATGGCACGATGTACTTCGTCCAAGACCCCTGGCGGGCAGCGGGCGTCTGGCGAATAGGGATGGACGGTTCGGAACGTGAGCAGATCATCTCCGGGCTGCAAGGCCCCCTGTTTCTTGCGGTCGACCCTGAGAGGGAGGTGCTGTTCGTTGCCGATCGGCGGGCGCGGACCCTCTATGCTGCCGGGTTGGATGGGACAGGCCTCGACAGCATCTTCTCTGATGCGAGCTTGGAGGACGTGGCCGAGATTGCGGTAGACGTGCCCACCGGCAGACTCTATGTGTCGACCATCCAGGATGTTCACTACTTGGATAGGGAGAACAACCGTCTCGTATGGGTTCGAGAGGTCCAGGACTCGGGGCTCCTGGCCTTGGATTGGGACAGACGCGTCATCTATACGGGCTATCGAGATGAAGGGCCACCGAGAACACGCGGCATCCGCGGCGTCGGGACGCCCTGGTCATCCGAGGATTGGCGGACCCTCACTGACGAGCTCTGGTCGATCTTTGGAATCGCCATCGATCTCGCTGGCGAGATGGTCTGTTGGGCCGCTTATACACGTGATCTGAACGACCACATCCAGTGCAGCCGATGGGACCGCGACGCGAACGACCCAAACGCCTACGAACTGGCCACCATCCCGTTACCTGGGCGAGTGACCACGCTTGCGTCGCTCGAGCTTGATTGGCGGCGAATCCGTGGCGACCGAAACGGAGACGGGCGGCTCGATTGGCGAGACCCGCCCGGGATCTACGAGTATCTCACGGGGCCGGGGGTGACCACCGGTTCGCCGAGGTCCATTCTCTTCGATATGGAAGGGGACGGCGACTTCGATCTTCGGGATGTGGCACTCTTTTTCGCCGCAGCCGGTGACTAGAGCAAACGGGAACTCCCCAGGCGGCCGCTTCAGCGGACCGCGGGTGGTTCCCCGGTGAAGGCCCGCATGAACCCACCCACATCGGTCAGGTCGATGACTCCGTTATCGTCGTAATCGAAATAGGTTGTGCAGAAGCTGCTGGTGGTCGGCGTTCCGGGGCCGCTGAGGTCGAGGCAATACCCTACGCGGATGAAGTCACCCAGGTCGGTGTCGCAGTTCCCGTTGACGTCGCTTAAGGGTCGACCGTCCTCGTCCACCGGCGTGCCGATCGGTGTGTAATCGCAGACGTCGCTCGTGTTGGGCACGCCGTCGGCGTCGAGGTCCGGGTCGCAGGGGTCGAGCAGGCCGTCTCCGTCGAAGTCGAGAAAGCTCTCGCATTCGTCCGGCACGGTATTGGCGTTGCAGTCCTCGACCGTGCCGGCTATGATCTCCTCGCTGTCAAGAATCGTGTTCCTGTTGCAGTCGCTGATGAACTCCGCCAGGTACATCATGGCTGGTGCCATCTCCTGGCACGTGGGTATGATCTCGCTGGTCGGCATCGAGTGGGAATAGCCCAGTTCGAAGCCGATGCCCCACACCCCGAGTTCACCATACGTATAGCCGACGGAGTCGCCGTTGACCGGATAGATCGTGGTGTAGATCGGTCCGCGTCGGTCGTAGTCCGTCCCGCGCGATTGGAAGATCAGGGCGGCCATGTCATCGCCGATCATGCGGAAGGTCGGATCATCGACGCAAGGGTCTGGTGTGTGCCCCCACGGCCACAGGATCATCCGCCCGAACGTGTGAAAGTCGAGGTGGGCGCGGACGTTGGGATGTGCCAGGAAGAAGTCACGCATCGCTGCGGTTTCCGGCTGGGAGAACGGATTGGGATTGGCACCGGGCCCGCCCCAGTTCCGATTCAGGTCTGCGTTGTTTGCATTGTATCGATCATTGTCCGAATATCCGTCCGGGTTCATCACCGTCAGCAAATACCACTCCACGTTGTCCACGAGCGCCCGTACCTCAGGGTCCGTGTCATAGTTCGTCAACAGGTGCTCGGCCATGTAGGCGACTACGGCCGCCCCCATCACTTCGTTACCATGCTGCGCGCCGTGGTACATCAGGCCGGGTTTGTCCGTGCCGG
>JASFUW010000322.1:0-6099 GCA_050050135.1 Phycisphaerae bacterium | reverse complement strand
GCCTGATTGCGGCCCCGATGGTGTTCAAGTCCGACACGATCGGTGTGATCGAGGTGCTGAACCGCGTCGGGGGCGGTCGCTTCGACCACACCGACCTCAAACTGCTGACGATCTTCGCGAACCTCGCGGCGTGCGGTGCGCACAATGCGCAGGCGCACGAGAACCTGCACAAAGAGACGCTGGCGTTTCGTCGGTCGGTGCTGGCGGGCTCCGATATCATCGGCGTATCCGACCCGGTGCGGGAGATGATCAAGCTGGCTGATCGGGTTGCGCCCACGAACGCAACCGTGTTGCTGACCGGGGAGACGGGGACGGGCAAGGAGGTGCTCGCGAAGTACATTCATAATGCGTCCACGCGTGCCGAAAAGGCGTTCGTGGCTGTCAACTGTGCGGCACTTACGGAGACGCTGCTCGAGAGTGAGCTGTTCGGGCACGAGAAAGGCGCGTTTACAGGAGCGATCTCGCAACACGTCGGGCGGTTCGAGCTGGCGGACAACGGGACATTGCTGCTGGACGAGATCGGCGAGATCAGCGCGTCGATCCAGGTAAAGCTGCTCAGGCTTCTGCAGGAACATGCATTTACGCGGGTCGGCGGGACGAAGACCATTTCCTGCGACGTTCGGGTGATCGCGGCCACCAACCGCGACCTCAAGCAGGAGATCACGGAGAACCGGTTCCGCGAGGACTTGTTCTACCGGTTGAACGTGTTTCCGATCCCGGTGCCATCGCTGAGGCAGCGGCGCGACGACGTTCCCGCGCTGGTCGAGCATTTTGCAGGTGTTGCCAGCGCGGCACTCGGGGTCCAGCGTCGCAACGTCACGCCGGAAGCCATCCGATTCTTGACGGCGTACGCTTGGCCGGGCAACATCCGTGAACTGGCGAACGTGATCGAACGTGCCGTGCTGTTGTCCGACGGTCTGGACATTCTGCCGGAACACCTTCCGCCGGAGATTGCGCGGGCGGAACAGACCGGCGATGCTGCGAACGAACCGACCGAGGCGAAAGGGGGGCTGTGGGCCAGTGAGCGCGCCATGATCGTCAAGGCGCTCGAGGAAAACGACTGGAACCAATCGAAGGCCGCCCGCTCGCTCGGCATTTCCCGAGACAACCTGCGATACCGGGTCAAGAAGTACAACATCCAGCGTGAGTAGCACCGAGGCAAGGGCCACGTCAATGCGGTCGGGGTGGCGCGGCGTTGGTCAGAGCGCCGTCACCATGGGCGTGCTCGTCCGTTGGGTCTGATCGCCAGAAACAGCGGGCTGAAACTGCAGATCCAGAGACTCGCTTGCGTGACCGTATCCAGGCCGGTATAGTGGCAGATATGGGCCGAATTCGCAGCGATTCCCCAGGGTGAGCTTTTACTTGGGGTCTTTTTTGAGCAACTCAGAACAAAACCAGGCAGGGAGATGGAAGGATGAATCGACCGTATCGAATGAGCTTTGTTGCTCTCATGACCGGGGTTTTCTTCGCCGCCGATGCAGGTGCGACTGGGCCAGGGTATCAGTACCACTTTTTCAAGGAAGCGCGCCCGCTCACGTTGGATGCAACCCGAGTGGCATTGTTAAGCGACACGGCTCGGGCGAACGGCGAGCCACGGTGGCGCGGGGGAGATCTGCCCGGCGTTGATGAAGTGAGTGCAAGGGCACGGGCTATCCGCGGGTGGGACCTGGCGCCTGTCGAGGAGCCGTTGCGCACAACGGCCGGTGTCGAGCAGGTCGTTGATCAGATTGCCCGGTCGGGGAATGTTACGTTCGTGTCACCCGTCTTTGTGGGTGACGACGGCGGGGCGATGCACGTTACGCCGGACATCCTGGTGCGGTTCGACCGCGGCGTCGCGCCGCGGGACGCCGAAGCCGTTCTTGCGGCGTTTCCCGGGATCGTCGTCGAGCGGAAATTCGGGAACATGGCAGGGGCATATCGCCTCCGGAGCGCATCGCGCAACGGGTTCGACGTGCTGGCGGCGGCCAACCGGTTCGCGCGGTCTCCGGGCGTCAGGTTTGCCGAGCCCGACGTGGTGTTTTCCGGTCGTGCTGGGTTCATTCCGGACGATACGTTGTTCGGTAGCCTTTGGGGCCTGAACAACACGGGACAGTCGGGTGGGACGGTGGATATGGACATGGACGCCCCCGAAGCCTGGGACATCACAACGGGCGATCCGTCCATCGTGGTTGCGGTTTTTGACGTTGGGGTTCAGCAGGACCATCCGGACCTCAACCAGATACCCGGCACGGACGTGACCGACGACCCCGAGTCGCCCGGCGATGGGGGTCCGGCGAACGTATGTGACGTGCACGGGACGGCGGTGGCGGGTTGCGTATCGGCCGCGATCAACAACAACCTCGGCGTGGTCGGCTCGTCGCCGGACTGCCGATCCGTTTCCGTACGGCCTTTCATCAGCAACGTGCCCTGTGACGGCACCTGGGACTCCATTTCGAGTTGGACGGTCAACGCCCTGGCGTGGGCCGAGACCACCGCCGGCGCCCGGGTCTCGAACAACAGCAACTACTACGGATTCCAATCAAGCGCGATCGCCGACAAGTACGCCGAGACGCGCGACAACGGGATGGTTCATTTCGCGAGCGCGGGGAACTTTTCGGAGGCAATCATCACATATCCGTCGAGCCTGCCTTCGGTGAACGCGATCGCGGCGTTGGAGCGGCACGGATTCCTGGCGGGGTTCAGCAACTGGGGTCCGGGGCTTGCGTTCTCCGCCCCCGGGCAGTCGATCGGCACGACGGACCGCACCGGGTCGGCGGGATATAACAGCTCGGACTACGCAACAGTCAGCGGGACGTCCTTCGCGTCTCCGTACTCTGCGGGGGTCGCGGCATTGATGCTGTCACTGAGCCCGTCGATGAGCGCTGAGCTGACGGAACAACTGATGCAAGCGACCTGCGTCGACCTGGGTGATCCCGGTTACGACGAGACCTTCGGTTGGGGGTTTGTCAACGCCCGCGCGGCGGTCGATTCCGTGGTAGTTCCCGACTGTCCGATCGCCGACCGGCCGGAGGCGGAAACCGTGGTGATCGCCAAGAACCGTTACTTCGGTTTCGTGCCCGGGAACGCGGGGGAACAGGTTGCGTTCCGCGTCAGCGTGGTGTCCCTCCCGGATGGATTCGAAGGGTGCGAAGGCGACATTCTGTGGGTGGGTATGCCCCGTGAAGTCACCGAGTCTCCGGGCTCCGCCGATCCGACCCCGCCGCCCGCGTCCTGGGTAGCGTCGTTGTCGGAGACGCCCGTGTACAGGGACTGGGGGTCGATCGACGAGGTGTTCGTGTACGGCAAGGCGGTTCTGCCGAGCGCGTTCTACGCGGTCCAAGCCGTGCGCGAGGGCTGTGATTTGTCCAACGCGGCGAACTATTCGCCGAGTCTGGGGACGTCGACGAGTCTTTGGGGCGACGTCGTGGGTGACACGTTCGTCGGGGGCATGTGGTCGGCGCCACAAGGCACGATCGATTTCAACGACATCACGGCGGAGGTGGACAAGTTCAAGAACGCGGTCGGTGCTCCAGTCAAGGCGCGGTCCGATCTCGCGGGGGATACACCGGACCAGGTCATTGATTTCAATGACATTTCCGAGGCGGTCGAGGTCTTCAAGGGTGGTGGGTACCCGTTTGCCGGCCCGACGTGCCCGTAGGTTCTTTCGCGGTCGTCGGACGGCGATGCAGGTGAAGGCGCCGGCGTGGTCGCGGGAGTTCAGTCAAGTCAGCCGTACGTTGAAGGCGTCGCAACGGAACCGTCGACGCAGGTTGCGTAGAGAAATAGCTTCGGCCTGGACGGTCGACCCGATGGCCAACCGCCCAGGCACCAAAGCCCCTCCGCTGTCCCCCACGAAAAGCACCACCAGACCAACAGCCCGCGGGAACGCGGAGGCGCTGCGGGCGGTCGGCGCCGGTACAGCTGTTCCGTACGTCACATGTGAACCCGCGCCCTGGGAGACACCCCGGCGTGCCGGGGCGTTTGTCTGAGGTCCCCGACGCGTTGGGGCTAAGCCGAGGGCCTCAGCCGAGGGTTCCCGGATCGTGACGCATGGACAGCGCTCAGAGCCTAGCTTTGTTGGAACGTCTGGCCCGGCGCGCCGGGCTCGCGGTGGCAGAATGGGCTGCGTGCCCCTTTGTGGCCGTCGCGAAGCCGTGTGCCTACGACGCGGTATACCAGACGATGACGCCCCAAATTCAATCCTTTCGTCACGGCGCGTTGACGCGCACGTTCGGTCTTCGTTGTCTTGGGGAGATCGTTGGTGCCCGTCCAGTATCCAGTGTGTAGAAACTGGAAGCCAAACTACGGCCCACCTGAATTTTGGAACCTGGCGAGGGGGTCGCGGCGCCGTCCGCCCGGTTTCCAGAAACTGGAAAGCGGTATCTCGACGGCGCCTGCGACCGACGCTCGCGTTTTTGAATTATTCCCCCGGTCTGCGCGAAGGCAAATGAATTCTCAGGGTTTTTTCGGTCCGTGTGCGCCGGGATTGTGTGTACACGATGAGAGCCAGGTCAGTGGCACGTTAAATCTTTAGCGCGACCTTAGTGAAGGCTTGACCACTTGTTCGATCTGGTCCTTCTCGACGTCATAGAAGAACCGCTCTGCGGAGAACTGCGTTGGAAGTCGCCCGGGACGCTGAAGGATGATCTGCGCGTTCTTAGAGGGGGAACCATACACGGCCAACAGACGTCGGTCCCGTTCATAGACGACGCGACCCGCGCCGAGCGATATTCCTTCGCCGGTGTCCTCGAGTTGCACTGCCCCCTCAGCGGCGAAATGCTGCAGCAGAGCGGCGCCCAAGCGCCCCATGCGGTGGTCCTGCGAGGACGACCCGCGCTGATCGCGCTGAAGGAAATCAACCACCAGAACGTCACAAGCGAGGAAGGTGCGTCGTCCGGGGGGTGGCTGCGCCCCGGCGAGCGTCGAGCCGCCGCGAACGCGCATGAGCTCAGCTCCGCTGAAATGTGTCAGGTTTACGTCACCCTCGAAGCGAGTCTGGTCGATGGAGAAATCGTACCACATCATGTCGGCCCACTCGATGAGGGTGTTCGAGGGGCCGGTGCCGGCGTTGACGTCGAACAACCCCGCCCCCTGTTGCGTGCGAGACGCCCGCTCTTGAGGTGTCGGGGCACGGTAGTCTTCGAGCAGGAGTGATCCGGGCCCTTCGATCAACATCTTCGACACGTTCGATCGGAGATTGACGGACAGTTTCGGGCCTCGAATGGTCGCCCGCTGGTCGATGTCGCCACTGGATTCATCGGTTCGAGCGGTCTGTGCGACTGCATGACCGACAGCTAGAACGTGTGTGGGTTCCTTTCGGAAACGCTGGTGGGTTGGCGCGGTATCCTCGGGCCACGCCGCGTCGGACAGCTGGTCGACAAGACCCTGGAGGATCCACCAATCCTGCCCCGGTTCGTCCGATGTAGCGGGCGGGGGGGCGTCGTCAAAGTCGACCACCAGGCGGTCACAGTCGAACGTTGTCGCGGTCCTGCTGGTGGCGTGAACGCGACCCTGAAAGACGGACCGGTTCTCACGGCCGTGATACTTCATCCATTCGTTCCAAGTGACGGCTACCGGAACGGGCTCGGTTGCTTGGCTTCCGTCGAGATCGCGCATCGAGCGGAACGTGAGACGCCCTGCGCCGGGGACCTCGGCCCATTGGTTCGCCGCATCGACCCGAATCTTTTGCCCGGTCACGGTGAACGTGTCCATTTTGACGTTGGCAGGGTTGTCCTCCGTTCCGTGGACCCGTGCCTTGTCGATGTCGCGTCCGTCGGTGACCGTGCAGTCGACTTCCCGAGCCGTCAGTTCGAGCGGTTGGGCGGGGTCGTCAATGAACACGTCTCCGACGGCGTGGAAGTGTGCGACGCCCGGTTCGGTGCGGATCGCGTTTTCGTGCTCTCGGCGCTTCGCTTCCCAGTCGATCGTCCTGAGGTCCAGACCCTGTTTGACGGCGTCGTTATACGCGGCGGCTGCGTCGAACGGAGGCGGTGGACGGGTGACCATTTCAAACGTGACGTCCAGTTGCTCGCTGGCTTTGACGAGCCGGTCGCCTTGCCGGGCGGTTACGTTTCCCTGGGCCTGAAGCGTGTGCGGCACAGGTCTTCCGCGGTTGTCGCT
>JASFUW010000321.1:0-6121 GCA_050050135.1 Phycisphaerae bacterium | reverse complement strand
CGCCCCCCGATTCAGAGCCGCGACGGTAAAGGAGCGGCCCGTCCCCGATTCAGTACCGCGACTGTAAAGGAGCGGCCCATTCCAACCCGCCCCCCGATTCAGCACCGCGACCGTAAAGGAGCGGCCCATTCCGCCCTGCCCCCATTCAGAACCGCGACTGTAAAGGAGCGGCCCCCTCCCAACCGCCCCCAGGCCTCGCCAGCCCCAGCTTGCGCGATCATCACCCGCCCAGAAAGGCCTGCCCCTTCACCGCCGCTTCCATGTCATCCTCTTCACCCTTCGTCGCTCCGTCGCTTCGTCGCTCCGCATCCCATCCCCAGCCACCCTTCTCCCTGTCCAATCCCCCTCCTTCGTCACTCCGTCGCCACCCTCGGCGCGCGCTACGCGCCGAGCGATTCCCACCGATCACCCCTGACGTTATTCCACCGGGACGAGTCTGCACCCGGCACGCTCGTCAGAGCAAAGGAGAAAAAAGAAAATCAAAGATTTTTTCGCAAAACGAAGCCAAAAAACCGTCCTGGCGCTATCAAAAACGCGGGTCCCCGTGGCTTCGTCCCCGGCGCAGACCCACCTTTTTGGGCGTCCCCACACGCACCGCCCGAACCCGGCCCGCCGCCCGCACCCCCGCGAGCCCCGCCCCCCGCGCGCACCTCCAAACTGGACATGTCGCAACCCTGAGTCCCGTCGATTCCCCGCCGATAATCTCCCTGAGGAGCTGTCCGGCGGAGCGAACCCGACGACCATCGGGCCACCGCACCCTTGGCCATTCAACCTGGACGGCCCGGCTTCTCCAACAAAAGGACAGCCGCTTGTCACCAAACAATGGAGCCCTTCTTGGCGAAGCGCGATGCAGACAAGCCGACGTCATGACGCGGAGCACGCTCCCCGGAAAGAGGGATCGCCGAGCAGCGCGCCGCAACCCCCCGCCCGCCGCGTGTCCATGGTCACGACCGTCCTGAATGCGCACGAGGGCCTTCACGCCCTGCTCGATTCGCTGATCGAGCAAACGCGCATGCCTGACGAAGTGATCGTCGTCGACGGCGGGTCCACGGACGGCACGCTGGCGGTCGTCCATCACGCCATGCGCCGCGACAAACGCATTCGCCTGATCGAGCACCCGGGCGCCAACATCGCTCAGGGACGCAACGTCGGCATCGCGGCCGCGACCGGCGAGATCATCCTCAGCTCGGACACCGGATGTCGGTTGGACCCGCAGTGGGCAGCGCACCTGATCCGACCGTTCGGGCAGCACCCCGACATGGAACTCGTGGCCGGGTTCTACAAGATCGACCCGCAGAACCTCACCGAAGCCGTCGTCGGCACCGCCACCATGCGCGGCGCATTGGACCCGGTCAACCCGGATACCTTCAACCCGTCGTGCCGCTCGGTGGCATTCACCAAAGCGCTATGGGAACGCGCCGGCGGCTTCCCCGAGTTCGTCGGTGTCGACGATACGCTCTTCAACATCAAACTCCGGCAAATGGATGTGAAGCGGTGCTTCGTTCCCGAGGCGGTTGTCCACTGGCAACCGCGCTCGACCCTGGCGAGCATCTATCGTCAGTTTCGACACTACGCGAGCTGGCGCGGGCACACCCAGCTTGACGCGCAAGGGATCCGCTACCATCTGCGCAATCTGATCGCCTGTCTCGTTCTGCTCGTCGTCGCCGTCTGTTTCCCGCCGGCGTGGTTGCCTCTGCTCGCTGCGGCCGCCTACTTCTACGTGGTCGGCTTCCACGCCAAATCCGTCCGCGTCGCCGCGAAGCTCGGCACCTGGCGGGCCTATCCCCTCAGCCTCATCGTCCATTGGACCATCATGCTTGCGGGAATCAGCGGGTACCTTCGCGCATCGCTCCAACGGTGGCGCCATCGGGATCGATATCGACGTTGCACCGAAGCCTACCTCGCCGGCGCGTGAACCACTCCATGTCCCCCTCCCCGGTCATCGGTTAGCATGAGCCGTCATGGAATCCGTGCTCTCGTGCCCGCACTTTCCGGCGTGCAGCGGCTGCAAGTCGATCGGCGTGCCCTACGCCGAGCAGCTCGAAGCCAAGCTCCGCGCGGTTCGTGCCCTGTTCGAAGTGTCAAAGCTTGGCACTCTGAGCCCCGCGTCGATCGAGCGCATCACCTCGAGCCCGAAGCCCTACGGCTATCGCAACCGCGTCAGGCTCGTCCCGAAGCGTCAAGGTGCGCACGTCGCACTCGGGCTCTATCAGGCCGGGTCACACCGTGTCGTCGACGTCCCGGGTTGCCCGGTCCAGTCGGATGGAATCAACACGTGCGTCGAGGCCGTCCGCTCGGCGATCGAAGCGTTCAGCGTGAACCTCTACGATGAGCGCGAGCACACGGGTGATCTCCGGTACGTCAGCATTCGGGAGGCGGCCGCCACCCGGGAATTACTGGTCGGACTGGTCACCGCAGCCGAACCGTTCGCACCCGGCCGCGCCGTTGCCCGGTACCTGGCCGACCAGTGTCAGAATGTTGTCGGTGTGGTACAGAATATCAATCCAAAGAAAGGCAACGTGATCTTCGGACCCACAACCCGACCTCTGTGCGGACGCGAGTATATAGAGGACCAGGTGTGTGACGTCCGCGTTCGCCTGGACCTGACGAGCTTCTTCCAGGCCAACACCGCTGTCGCAGAGAAAGTTTACGAAGCCATCGCGCGCCACGTCACGCCTACGTCACGCTCCAGCGCGGACCACAAAACGCAGACGGTGATGTTGGACCTGTACGCCGGTGTGGGTACGATCGCGCTGATCGCCTCCGCAGTCGTGGACCGGGTCATCGCGGTCGAAGAGTTCGAAGGCGCTGTCGCCCTCGCTCGAACGGCCGCCGCCGTCAACAACCGACACAACATCGAATTCCGCTGTGGCCTCGCTGAAGATCTGTTGCCGCAGATAGCGGGCGAACTACGCCGCCGGCGTGGCGATGCAGACGTTGTGGCAGCCGTCAACCCGCCACGGAAGGGGCTGGACGCGTCGGCCGTCACGGGCTTGATCAACCTCGCGCCGGCGCGAGTTGCCTATCTGTCCTGCGCACCGCGAACGCTGATTCGCGACCTCGTCGCGTTTGAGCGCGGCGGATACCGCATCGAACGCCTCGAGCTGTTCGACATGTTCCCGCAGACTGACCAGGTCGAGACACTCGTCCTCCTCGAGCGACGTGCCTAGCGCGCATACATCAGCCACCGGCGGTCCGGCGTCTCGAAAGGACGGCGGACCCGAACCACCGATCGTGCACCGGATCATACGGTGTCACCTTGGTGTCAGGCAATACGTTGCGCACACGCCAGGCAACTTGGCCACAGCGCTCAGCCGCCTACGATCAGTCGCCGGCGCCGAGCGACGAGCACCGTGCCCGCCGTGAACAGCAACAGCACCATGACCGCCAAGCCCCACTCCGAAACCGTCGGGATGGCTCCGGTGCAGTCAAAGTCGGAGCAAGCGGGCCCGTCACAGTGATCCTCACCATCACACTCGGAACCCTGACACCAACGGCAAGAAGTGTACATGCCGCTACGGCATGCATCGTAGCACGCAACGGGCGTCGAAGCATTCATGCACCCATCCTGGGCGCCTGTGAGGCTCTCCGCTCATTCGCAACAACCTTCGGGGTCAAGCCCGCTGCTGCAGTCGAAGCCCAAACAGCCGTTCCCCGAGTCGGTGCAATTGTCTCCCGGGTCGCATTCCGAACCTTCACACCAAGTGCACTGCAGGTATTGGCCTTGCCTGCATTCGATCACGCACTGGTTCAGGGTAAGGTCGTTTCCGCACCCATCCTGGGCGCCGATGGTGCTGTCCCTTCATTCGCAACATCCGGTCTCGGATTGCGCCAAGGCAGTGGGTACGAACAGCAGCCCCGACAGACTCACAGCCAACAACGTGGTTCTTTTCATGATGTGTCTCTCCGCTCCCAGACGACAATGACTTGGCACCCGAGCTTTCTGGGATGGGAACCCTGATGCCTACCTGGTTGCCAGCACGTGCGCCGACCGCGCACAAGATCGCCCCTCGAACTGATCAGCTCTTTCTCCCCCTACCGAAGCGACACTCGGTCCATGCATCATGACAAGACACATCTCAAAAAGCAACAGCGGCCAGTTCACGATTAGGTAAAGTGCATTAATATAAGCCACACTGTCGCTTTCGGTCCGGCAGCCGGTGAAGCTGCCTGGTAAGTATGCAAACAGGCCAGCCCGTTACAGAGCCGGCCGGCAGGGTGAGAATACGGCGATCCGCTGAGCTGCAGGCGGTAACCATCGAGTGGCCGGCGCCCTACGCCCATGCGACCTCGCGGGCCGGAGCCGGTCGGAGTCAAGAAATCGAGCAACTGGACGTGCTGGGGTTGGTGACGCGCAGCGTGTATCATCCGCTCGCTACCCCGTTTGGAACGCCAAGCGATCGCGGTGCAAGGAGCGGCGATGAATGGCTGACTTGATCAGCGAACCGATTACACCGAACGCGGCCACGTTCGACACCGGTCCGATGGGCCGGGGTGAACCGGGGTTGCCGAGCGGATTCACCTGGCGCGGGAACTCGGTGACGATCGTCGAGCGGCTCGAAACCTGGAAACACTCCTCGCGCGAAGGCGGCGGCGCGGGCGACCTATACCTGCGTCGCCACTACTACAAGCTGCGCATGAGCGACGGCAGCATCTGGACGGTCTACTTCGTCCGCCAGACCCCCCGCACGGGCAGCCCGAAAAACCGGTGGTTTCTCTATACGATTGCGAAGGACAAGGTATCACGAGAAGATTGAGTCAGTCGCCGCACCGAACAGCGAACGGAACCTTTGGCACAAACGGACCCGTAGCTTGTAAGGGATGATTCGTGGCAGTCGCGTTCTGAACATGAACAGGACAAGGAGCGTGGAGATGATGGGACGAGCTGGCTTCACCGTCGCCGGATACCTTGTGTTCGCCGGTTCGGTCACGTTGGATGCGAAACCGACCGACGGGAAACAGACCACCGTGCGCGTGAGCGTACGCCGCACCAGCACAGAAGTAGAAGCGTCTCGCGCGGCCGGTTCAGCCGCATTCGACACAAAGCGCGGGCGTATGATCATCTTCAGTGCCGTCGGAACGGACGAGAGCCGTGGCGGTGGCGTGCTGACAACGTATGACCCCGTGGCCGAAAGGTTCAACACGATCCAGACGACAGGCCCCTCGCCGACCGGCGTAGGGCATCCGTCACTGGTATACGATCCTAAGCGGGATGCGCTCCTCATTTTCGGCGGATGGGCTGACGGTCGCGACGGGCCTACGGATGAGTTTTGGTTGCTAGAACTCGGGGAGGCGGGGCGCCGGTCCTGGCGGCTACTTCCGCGTGTCGAGAAGGGCCCGTGTAGGCGCAATGGTGCGGTGATGGTGCTCGACCGGGAACGAGATGGGATCCTTCTTCACGGCGGTGACGGCGGTGCGCACCCCAAGTACGGGTTCACACCGCTCGACGACCTCTGGTCCTACGATCTGACATCGGGCGAATGGAAGCGTCTCGAACCGAGTGGTGCCGTGCCCCCGCCGCGCTGGAACCATTGCGGAGCGATCGATCCCCGTTCCGGCAGACTGTACCTGTTCGGGGGGGTGGGCTATCTGCCCGACGAGCGACTGGTCCGAGACAACGATGTCTTCGTGCTTGATCTCGAGAAGTTGGTGTGGACACGCAGGTCTTGTTCGGGCGACTGCCCTAAAGCAGCTCAAGGAGCGACGCTCACGTTCGACACGGATGCTCGCGTGCTTGTCCTGATCGGCGGCCTGCACCTGGCTGTCGGCGGGAAGAGCGGTACCACAAGCGTGTGGACTTACGACGTCGACGCGGCGAGTTGGACTGAGCAGAGAGAGGCCGATCGAAAGTATCGGCGCTCACACATGGCTGTATACGATCCGATCCGGCAACAACACGTCGTGCACGGCGGACAAACCGCCTGGGTACCCGGCAATTACTATGAGCGCGGACAGCCCCTACACGATACGTTCTTCATAACGGTGACTCGCAGTAAGTGATCATGCAGGGCGTCCGGACGCAGACGCGCGTTCGAGGGGTCTCGTTGCGGCGTGATGTTTGAAAAGGGCTATCCTCTTTGAGCCACCTGCGGGCAGAAAAAATGCCCAGAGCGCACAGACA
>JASFUW010000320.1:0-6124 GCA_050050135.1 Phycisphaerae bacterium | reverse complement strand
GATGCGAAGGTGCCACCTGCTGCGCAAGGCAATCGGTATTGGGACATCCTTCTGGAGCGAGCGGGGCTCCGAGATGCGGTGCTGGTCGAGGCGAACCTGCAGCAGTCGTCGCCAACGCACAGTGATGATGTCAGGGTATGGAAGGTTCGAGCGGCGGAGGAAAACAACGGAGAACTCGTGGCCGTCGCGGAAGGATTTCGAGGGCGACCGGTGAGTTTTCGAACGAACTGGGGATGGGGAAGCGAGGAGGCCCGTGAGCCACTGGGTGATGTGTCCATCTTCTCAACGGTGCCGCCCGTCCGTCCTCCACGAGCGGTGAGTGGGAGTCTGTACCAGGATGAACCCAATGCTTCGCCGAGGACGCCTTCCGGACCGCGCACCGGAACACGTGGCGTGGTGCTGGAGTCGTCTGTCTTTTCAGGAACGAGGTCAAGTGTGGGTAAGGTCCTCGGCGTCGCCGGTGATCTATTGTGGCCCTTCATCCTGGTGGCTTCCGCAGTCCTCGCATTCAGAAATGTACATGCTGGGCGTGGCGACCGCGCCGGAGCGATGCGTGCCGGGTTGCTTATGTTCGGGCTTTACCTGGTGGCGGGAGCTGCGAATATCCGCTTCGCAGAGGTAGGTGTGACTGGAGCGCTGGGGCAATTGAGCACTGGCCCAGTCCTCGGCCATGCGCTGATCCACGGCATCCAGATCTGGCTGTGCTACCTTGCCATGGAGCCTTACGTGCGGAGGATCTGGCCGCGGATGCTGGTAGCGTGGGTGCGCTTGATGTCGGGTCGTTGCCGCGACCCGCTCGTTGGGCGCGAGGTGCTCGTCGGGTTGTCGCTAGGTATGGTGATCTTCCTGGGCGTGACGCTGGTCGACATGACCGCCGAACGGCTGGGAATTGCGAACTTCGCGCCGCTACCCGGCTTCTACGCGATGGCCGGAATTTCGAGCCCTGGCCGGCAAGTCTATTCATTGTGTTTGGTCATGACATCCGCGTTACTGTTAGTGATGTTTGTGTCCATGCTGTTGCTTGTCTTTCGTATGATCACGGGAAGGACTTGGGTGGCGCTGCTGATCGTCGTCGCGCTGTACACCATCGGGTCGCGCTCCTGGTACTTTGGCGTCGCGTACTCCCGCGACACGCTAATCCTCACGAGTGTGCTCTGGGCTTTTCTGTATTCGGTCGTGATCGCGGTATGTCTAATGCGATTCGGACTCGTCTGCGCCCTCAGCGCCCATGTCGGATCGACCCTGGTATTGTGGCTCGTTCCAACCATGGATTTGCGGGCCTGGTACGCGGCTCCGATGGCGGTTCAGCTCCTGGTGCTTAGCGCGCTCGTCGGCTACGGCTCTTGGGTATCGCTGGCCGGCCAGCCGCTCTTCAAGGACTTGCTCGCCGAGCCGAGGGCCGGCGACTGAGGAAGGGATCGCCACCGTGCGGTGACGACTAGAGCCACGGTTGGACTTCGCGATACCGGAATGCAAAGAGTGCAAACAGCCCGTACCTCCCCGCAGCCAGTTCTGCAAGCGCTGCGGGGCTCCGGTCACGCCGCGACCACTCACCGCGCTAATCCCCAACCCGCAATCCCCAATCTCCAATCATCCGTGCCGCGTTTCCCGTTCCCTGTTCCCCGATCGCCCGATCGCTCCGCGCGGCGTTCACGCCGAGCGCCGGTGACGTTCTACCCCCGGGGCACACCGCGCTCGCCGCACCACCCGCTCTCGCGGGCGCTTCGTGCCATCATGCGCTTGAGACAAACGGCCCTCAGAGGAGAAGTCAGTGAGAACGTCAATCGCGTTCGAGCAACGCCCCGCCGCACACGCCTCGAATCCACCCCTGCGCTCCCGCGATCCGGCGTCGGTCGAAAAAAGGAAAACAATGTTTTTTTTGCAAAACAAACCCAAAAAACCGCCCTGGCGCTACCAAAAACGCCGTTCCCCGTGGCTTCGTCGTCGACGCAGACCCAACTTTTCCGCCCGATCGCCGCCCGCTTCCATTCCGCGTTCCTCCTTCCCACGCCGTGCACGACCACGTTCGATTCCTCTTTTTCCTGAATTGGCCATCCGAGCGAAGCGGAGATCCCGATCCATCGGGATTCGCAATTCATCCTTCATCCCTCCACCTTCATCCTTCCTGTTCCACTTGCTTGGAACCGTCACTGCGCGGAGAATGCCCCCGTCGACCCCAAACCGATACGGAGATCGAGTGATGCCCACGGCACAGACCATCCTGGAGAAGAAGGGCACGGAAGTGACCACCGTCGCCCACGACACCGTGGTCCGCGAAGCCGCCCGCCTCATGAACAAGAGCAAGATCGGGGCCCTGGTCGTCACCCGTGGCGACAACGTCGTCGGCATATTCACCGAGCGCGACATCCTCACCCGCGTGGTCGCGGCCGGGAAACGCTCCGACGACACCCGGGTCGAAGAAGCCATGACCGCCCCGATGGCCTGCTGCCGGCGCGACACCAAGCTCGAAGAGTGCCGCGCCGTCATGACCGGCAAACGCATTCGGCATCTCCCCGTCGTCGAAGACGGAAAGCTCTACGGACTGATCTCCTCCGGCGACATCCTGGCCCACGAGGTCGAAGGTCAACAGGCCACCATCGAGTACCTCCACGAATACCTCTACGGGCGGCGGTGAATATCGCAGGGGAGCACCCTGTACATGACGGCGATGCAAGCGGCGAAGCGACAGAGCGACTTAGCGACGAAGGGACGTCTATGCCGAGCCCGGAGCGCAAGCGACGGGTGCAAGCCTCATGGGCGTTGGAGCGGCCTGGCGCGCTACGCCCTACCGATCGTGGCGCTCCTCCTACTTGCCGCGATGTCGACCGGTTGTGTCCGTCGTACGCTTACCATCACGACCGAACCGCCGCAGGCGTTGGTTTTCTTGAACGACCGGGAGATCGGCCGAACCACCGTCACCACCGACTTCCTCTGGTACGGCGACTACGACGTCATCATCCGAAAGGAAGGGTTCAAAACGCTCGAGACCAACTGGAACGTCAACCCGCCCTGGTACCAGGTCGTCCCCCTCGACTTCTTCGCCGAGGTCCTCTGGCCCGGCCGGCTGCACGACCGGCACGCCCGCCACTTCACGCTCGACCCCGACACCCCGCCCTCAGAAGAAGAGCTGCTGCAACGTGCCGCCGAGACCCGCGCCCGCGCCCTCGACCCTCGCGGCTGACAACCCGATTTACCGAATCACCTGTGTTGCGCCCACACCAATCCCGCAGCGCCGATCACGCCGGCGTCGTAGCCGAGTTCGGCGAGCCGAATCTCGGGGTGATCGTCGTGGAGCGACCAGCGCTGCTGAGTGACATGTCTTGTCACGTTCTTGATCAGAAACTCGCCCGCGTCGGCCATCCCGCCGCCCAGCACGATTCGAGCGGGATTGTACGCGTGTTGGATGTTGACGCACGCGATCGCGAGATAAAGACAGGCCTCGTTCCAAACGCGCGTGCACAGTGCGTCACCCGCACGCGCGGCACCGGCGACGCGCTTCGCGTCGACACCGCCCCCGTTCCTGATCGCCTCCGACAGCGCGCTCGACTCGCCGTTCCGTACCGCGGTCACCACGCGTCGCGCCACGGCACTGGCAGACGCGTACTGTTCGAGGCAGCCGCGTTGACCGCACGGGCACGCCAGCCCGTTCGCGACGACAATCATGTGCCCCAGCTCAGCCGCGTTCTCGAAATGCCCGTGCAACACCCTCCCCCCCAGAATCACGCCCGCCCCGACACCCGTGCCGAGCGTCAACATCACCAGGTCCTTGTCGTCACTTCCCGCGCCGACCCAGTACTCACCGTACGCGGCTGCGTTTCCGTCGTTGTCGAACGCGATGCTCGCATCGAGTCGCTCTTCGAGCATGTCGCGAAGGGGAACGTCCTCCCAACCGGGGAGATTCGCAGCGCGTGTGATCGTGCCTTCAGCATATTCCATCGGCCCCGGCGCACCGATTCCCACACCCGTGAGCGCGCCCGCTTGTGCCGATGCGGTTGCCAGGAAGTGGTCGATAACCACGACGATTTCGTTCACGACGTCTTCGGGGCCCGTCGTCGGAAGGGGTCTGGCGTGCTTGGCGATCACGCGACCCTGGCGATCCACCATCGCGCCCTTGAGGTTCGTAGCCCCCAGATCGATCCCTATCGCCAGTTCACCGTTCATGGGGTCCCCGCCGCGCGTTCAACCCGTGGGCTGGGAATGTCTTGCCGCGGTCAGAATCAGACATACACGATGCCCGCATAGCCGACCGAATTGTCGTGGTCTCCGGGCAGTACCTCTGCGCTGGTGGTGTGGTCGAGAAGCACGCCTTCGGTCGCCCCGAGCTGCGCGACGGCGCTGACGGTCGCCGCCGCCGCCCCGCTGCTGCACGCGTTCTTGTGCTCTTTGGCCTCCGCCACGAGGTCCCCGGAATCAACCGCGCACAGAAGATCGACGAACCGCCGGTCGTTCTCGACCTTGGCCCACGCGTTTGCGTTCGGTCCGACCCCTTGCGGCGTAAATCCATAGTCCGGACCGTAGTGTGTCAGATCAGTTGTGCCGATGATCACGGCATCGTAGTCATAGGCTTTGAGCGTCCGGGCAACGGCCTCCCCCACCTCGTCCGCTGTCTCGACCGGCGGAACCATGATCGGAGCGATTTTGGCATCGGGGAACAGATGCTTGACGAACGGCATCTGCACCTCGAGCGAATGTTCGGTCTCGTGTGCGTAGGGGTCGTCGGTGATGAGGTTCGTGTGCCCGAGGATCCGCTCGGTAAGCCGGTCGTCGATCGCGACCACCCCGATCGGCGTCTCCCATCGCCCGGTGCCGAACAGCGAGGCCTTCGTCCCGATGTGCCGATGAACTCCGCCGAACAGCACAACCACCTCGGGCGACGTGGCGGCCGCCAACACCTGAAACACCTTGGCAGCGACACCGCCGCTGCAACTCCACCCCGCGTGCGGAAGCAGACCGCCGAGGATTCTTGTCTGCGGCTCGAACTTCACCGGGTTCTCGTCCAACAGCCGCACCAGTTCCGTTCGACACCGACCTGCCCTGGAGGGGTAGAACTGCCCGGCAACGACCGGTTCGCGAATCATCATGACCAGGTCCTTCCATTCGCCGGCGTCATGGGTGCTCCGTGTCTTCGCCGACGCTTCCTATGGCTTACCGCATATGATGCCCCTGCGCTCTTTCGGTGGCAAGGAAAATCCGGCGTAACGTGCCGTCGTCGAGGACTTCGGGTCCTGGCAGGTGGACCTTGGTGCACTGAACTCGTTTCGGGGTCGGCAAAGATCCCCGGCTTGGTCGGTATACCTTCGGGACCTGTGAATGACCTGGAGATCGGGTGCGATGCACTTGCCGCTGCATGGAGATGCAACCCGTCGCAGGCTTTCTGGTAGACTTCCGAATCCGAGGGAGTTAGTCGACACGCGTCCTGTTTGAGGGCCTATGGTATGCTCGACATTCTGCTGACCGTGGCGCTGGGTCTGGTGTGCGTCGTGGGTGTGATCCTCACCGCCCTCCGTCTACCCGGCACGTGGCTCATCATCCTGGCCGCGCTGGGTTACGGATGGTGGACGGACTGGGCACGCGTCGGATTGGTGCTGATGGCCGTTCTGGTCGGCGTGGCCCTCGCCGGTGAGGCCATCGAGTTGCTCGCCTCCGCATTCACCGCCCGCAAGGCGGGTGCCAGTAAGCAGGCAGCAATCGGCGGGGTGGCCGGTGGGCTGGTGGGAATGATCTTCCTTTCGGTTCCCGTTTTCTTTCCGCCGATCGGTACGATCCTGGGGGCCCTGATCGGTTGTTTCGCCGGCGCGGCGATCGCGGAGTATTCCGTGCGACGCGAGTTCGCGCAGGGAACGAGAGTCGGGTTCTTCTCTGCCGTCGGGTTTGTGTTGGGGTCTGTAACCAAAACGGCGCTTGCCTTGCTGATGGCTGCCATTTTGTTGACATCGGTGGTCTGGCCCCGCGCGCAGGCGGACTCGCCCCCCGACGAAGCATCAGTCGTTCCCGGACCGACCGCGCGGACGGGTTAACTCGTCCACCATGCGAATTCGACCGGGACAGGGGATGGCGCGTTCATACTTTACCTCGAGTTGCTTCACCAGTCTGGAGCCGTCCAGCAGATACGTGGTCGCCGTCC
>JASFUW010000319.1:0-6151 GCA_050050135.1 Phycisphaerae bacterium | reverse complement strand
CCACGTATGCATCGCGGGCTGACGGCCACAAGCGCAGCGAGTCGCCGATGCGGTCTCGGGATACGCAGATTCTTCGGATCCCGGACCGGCAAAGCGATCCACGCCATCCGCTCGCGAGGACTTGACTGACGCGGTCGACGTGCGCGTACCGTTCGTCACAAATCACGGCAACTCGTTGGGGCTTCCGGTTGCTTCCGTTCCGGGTCCGCCTGACCGCGGATGCGGTCTGCGTGGCCGCTGCGTCGGCCGCGTCAACGACCGGCCTGTCGCATCATCCGGTAATGCAGCCTCAGGAAGGTTGCACCGGAGATTGTGAAGACATGGTCCGCGCGGAGGGTGTCGTCTTCGTCAACGTAGACGTGGATGTGCTCCCGCATGGTCCGAACAAACCGAACATCAACCGAGTCCGAGCCCCGCCGGAGAACAAAGTAGAACCCCGCATCGCCATAATTCTGACCCGAAGAAGCTATGGTGATCGATCCGTCAGCGTGGACTTGCGGTTTCATGACCACGGTTGCGCTTCCGTTAGGAAGCGGGAAGACGACCTTCACACACGGGACTCCAAGCCGGCTGGGAACGCAGTGGGAATAGTGACCCACGTAGATAACGTCCTGAGTGTCCGCAAATTTCCTGAGCCAGCCCGTGTGTTGAACCGTGCCCGTGTCCTGTTCGACCAGTTGAATGATGTCGCTGGTGATCCCCCGACTCGTCGCGAGCGGAGCCAAAGGGACGTTCAACTGCTGCAGCCTTCGGCTGAACAGGAACGCGAGCATCCTGCCGAACGGGCGGAACACGCCGCACCATTCGCTCCATGCGTCGAGCCGATAGGCGGAGGTATGCTCATAGAAGTCCTTGATCCTTGCATCGACACGATCAGTGTCGAAGGCGTGGCTCTCGAGTTCATCGAAGTCGGCGATGAGCCCCGCGCCAGGAGCGTTCACGCGCAGCTCGAGACCTGACGATTCTGCCAGGTTCACAAAATGTTCGGAGCCTATGACGTCCGTGGCGCCGATCGGTCCGTCCAGCCAAGGGGAGTCAGCGACCTTCACCCGCCTCCCCGTCGCTCGCACCCAGAGCTGCGTCATCCGGTCGGTCAGGTACCCATGGCGCGGCCCCAGCCAGGGCGTCGGACACTGACCAGAACGATGTGCCGCCTTACTCATCCCGAGATCATAGCTTCCGCAGGGAGCGATCGTGCACTCGCCGTCAAAGAGCCAAGCTGCCAGCTCCGTGCGCTCCCCGTGCGAACCAACAGCCGTCCTTCGGCGCCGGTCGAAACAGCTCGGCGTCGAGTGACTTCACTCTTCCTTCGGAACGCTCGAATTGGCGGCTTCCGCAATGTACTTCCAGGTGCCGTCCGGCTGACGTTTGCGAACGTCGAGGTACTTGCCGTGATCCGTCGGTGAGCCCGGCAGATCGAACGTGAGCCAGTAACGCCCGTAGACATACGCGGTATTCCCTTCGCCGTCGATTCCGTCATCCTGAAATCGGAGTTCGGCGATGGGCGGCATCGCCGCCCAGAAATCGTGAATCGCCCGGCGCCCCGCGAGTGGAGGCCTATTCGGCTGCATGACAACGGCGTCCTCCACATACATTTCGCTCAAGCCCTTCCAATCCTTCGCATGGACCCTGTCCAGGAACTCCTGCGACATGGCGTGGTGGGCACGGATGTCGGCATCCGAAAGGGACGTTGTATGACACCCCGCTATTGCAAAGGCCAAACAACCAACAAGACACGAGAGGCCTAGTGGTTTCATGCTCGATCACTCCTTTCGACGCGGCGACCTGACCACGACTGTCGTGGCAACTCAATGGCCATGCATGTTCGGTCCGCGGAAGATCAGATCATGCTCTCGTCCGAGTCGCTGAAGCTCGTCCTCCGGAATGCGAACGCCCTCTTTCCCCGGACCAACACACACGCGTCGAAAGCACGACAGCAGCCCCTTCTTCTCGTTGGGGATCGTCGCGAAGACCATAGAGAGCGGTGCTGTTCCCGTGTTCCTCACCGCGTGCCACACACCCGGTGGATTATACCAAACGTAGCCGCTGCTGACCGGTACCTCGACCTCGTTGCCATCGCCATCAACGGAAATGACCATACCGGTACCCGAAAGGAAATACGCCAACTCCGCTGTCTTGTCGTGACGATGGATTGGAAGTGCCCCACCCACGCCCAGGGTGAACTTGGCGAAGCTGGCTTTCGCGTCGGGATGGCTCTCGGCATCCAGGAAGATCTGAAGCTCGCCTCCTGTTCCAAGGTTGCCCTTACCATCTGGAAAGACCCACAGATGTTCACCTTCGTGGGGCTGCATGACCACGAGTGGGCGCTGTCCCTCCAGGTGCGCACAGCCTACGAGCTGCCCTGTTATAAGTGCCGCAACGGCCGTGACCACAGTCATCCGCATGTTCGCCTCGCTTCCTCGTGTGATTTCCATCCAGCCCGCGCTCGGAAGGATGTATATAAGGGCGGAACGAGCGCCAGACAAGGGCCGTGCGACGAATGACCGAAACGGGAAGGTAGCGTGAAGCCCTGCGAAATCAAGCCGAAGATGACGAATCAACGGCCACCGAGTGCCCAATATCGCCTGAGTTAATCCCGGTTCGTCGCTCGGTTTCGCTTAGCCGTCGGCGTCGGGGTGCGTCTGATAGATCATGATCAGATTGCCGCAGGTGTCGTCGAACGTGGCCATCGACTCGGTTCCATGTCTTTGCGGGGCGGAACGGAACTCGACCCCGAGCTTGGACAATCGCTCGTATTCCTTCGCAATGTCATCGACCAGGAACGCGGTTACAGGAATACCCTCGTCGTAGATGGCTTTTTTGAAGACCTTCGTGGCGGGGTGCTCACCGCATGGTTCAAGCATCAGTTCCGCGGCGTCCGGTTCGTCCGGCGAGACTAAGGTCACAAAGCGCGTGTCGCCCATAGGGATGTCCTTCTTTTTGCCGAACCCCAACACGTCCGTATAGAACGCGAGCGCCTTGTCGATGTCTGAGATGTAAACGCTTTCGAGTCTGATCTTCATACCTTTGCTCCCTCGTAGCTTGGGGGGCTCGCGAGACGCTGGCAGAATGCGCCTAACTCAGGAACGCGGAGGCAGTTGGAAGCTACCGCTCTGCTTCGGTAAAGGGCCGGGCGCATGCCAAAGTCGAGCACGCACGTGCTCACATCAATCAGGATGTTTCTTCGCCAGAATCTGCCCGACGGCAACTCATGACGCATGCAAGGCGGCGCGGCTCGGCTACTCCTGCGCAATCTGGATCAGATTGCCGCACGTGTCCTCGAAGACAGCGATGGTTGCCGTGCCCATCTCGGCCGGCGGCCTGCGGAACACAACGCCGAGTTTCTCAAGACGCTCATGCGTAGCGGCCACATCTTCGACCCCAAAGGAAGTCCATGGAATCCCCGCTTCATACGCCGCCTTTTGAAAGGTCTCGGCCGGAGGGAATCCCAATGGCTCGAGCAGCACCTCGGGGCCGTTCGGCTGGTCCGGCGACACAACGGTCAGCCATCGCGGCCCGCCCAGCGGGATGTCGGTTTTTTTCACAAAGCCCAACTTCTTGGTGTAGAACTCCAGGGCCTTTTCCTGGTCGTTGACCAGAACGCTGGTCACGACGACGTTGAGCGTTGTTTTCGACTCACTCGGTTTGCGAGCCGACTCCCGGGCGGTCGTGCGCGTGGTACTTACTGTGAGCGCAAGCGCCATGATAAGGCACAATCCGATGAGCACGGTTCTGTTTGGCGCGGTTCGCATGCCTGCCTCCGCATGCCCCAAGTATTGATTGCCGGAGCAGGTGGGGCGTCCCACACCGGTGGATTCTCACGTCGAACGACTCGGACACTCCTCGATGGACCAGTCCTGGTGCGATGTTCGCAGCCCGATCTGGCTGGAATGTATAATGGCCGGGCACCGCCCACGCAATGCTCGGGTGGTTCCCGAGCGAGCGCACGCCACGAGAAAGAGATCGACGACAAATACGGAGCATCGCCGGGTTCGCGTACACGAGGGGTGATTTGCGGAGTTACGAGGATGACGTCGCCGTCCGGATTCGAGCCTGTCGCGATATCTTCCGGAATGGGATCCAGGTGCGGCAGTTGTGCACCCAAAGGTCGGATTGGGCGCCGAACCAGGAACGAAGAACCGAGAGGCGTTTCGCATCCTTCAAGGTTCGATCTATTCTCGCGTGGGCTTGCAGGCCGTCAGCACTTGATTGTCTTTCGCTTCCTTCCCACCCGTCCAGTCCGCTCGACCTTCTCGATGTACTCCGAGGCAACCGGAACCTTGCAAGTGGTTCCGTGCATGTCGACATCGACTCGCCCAAGTCTCTTGGCCGTTGCTTTGGCGTGTTTGTTGAGCGGTAGCACATGGGTGCCGACGGCGATCACGAAGCCGTTCATCGTATAGCGCACGCGGTTGGCGGCGGAAACGATCTTTTCTTCGATCTTCCGAAGGAGTGCCTTGATTTCCGCAAAATCCAGCTCTTCGTCCGGTTTCACCGCGACGAGTCCCGAATACGTATTCCAACCTGCGGACGCAACCGCTTCCTTCTTCGACCTGATCCACTTCATGGCCAAATCCCGAGCGAACTTGCTCTCGGTCGCAACGCCGGGAACGGTATACTCCGAGATCATCTGCCAACTCGCACCTTTGGCCCATGAATCCAACTGCTTCTTGGTCATCGCCGCGCCGTCGGCGACGAGGCCCGCCAGGTACATTGCGTCGGCATTGCCGGTTTCGTAAAGCTGGCAGGCCAGCTCCTGCTCACCCTTGATCTTCTTGGCGATCACCTTCATGTCCGCAACGCTGACCCCAAAGAGATTCTCCGGCGCACCATGCGGCGCGAACGCCTGCCTTCGTAGCGGGTTCCCCTTCTTCTTCAGCTCAGCCATAACCTTTGCGACGGTCCTCATTAGTACCTCCCCGGTGGGTGACCAGCGTCGGGCATCCGGCCATTCGAGTTGTGACAACCACGGCACCCGGTGTGAAGGTGCCCAACCGCACGTCAGCCTGCTCTTCGGGTTAGAGTTCTACCCGGCCCGATACACGTGTGATGTATAACGGCCGAGCGAGGGGCAGACAAGGGCCAGTCATCTTGACGCCACACGCGAGATGGCACCGACGCGCGGTCGAAAACCGGCGCTGACGATGGCCACGACACGGATGTTGCGAGGGAGTGAGAAACGTCCCCGTCAGGATTCGAACCTGAAACCTTCGGCTCCGGAGGCCGACGCGCTATCCAATTGTGCCACGGGGACTCGTCACCGCGTGGAGCGTATGGCGGCCCGCGCCTGGTGTCAACCGCCCCGGGGCGCGACGCCGGGACCGAGCTCCTCGCTCGTATCTCGGCCCGACGCCCGAGCAGGACCAGGCCGTCATGGTGCGCGAACGTCCGACGGCGCGGTTGATCAGAGACCCGCGTGCCCCGTTGAGGCGATCGACACGCACCGATTCTCGGACGGCCGGATCGGCCTGTTCGATCCCGGCCTGGAATTGGTGCGTCGCTTGCCGCTAGCCGATGGACGACCATGTCGTTGCGCGCGCACAAATGTCCACGCCCGAAGTCGTTTACGGGGACTTGACCGATGGCTGACCAAACACAAGGCACCGTATTGATCGTCGAGGACGAGTCGGAGCTTCGCTTCATTCTGGCGGCCAATCTGCGTGCGGCCGGGTACGCGGTGCTCGAAGCTGGAGACGGCGCCGGCGCCATTGACGTGGCGACGCGGGAGCGCCCCGATGTGATCATCATGGACGTGGGACTGCCCGGCATGGACGGGGTCGTGGCCACGCGGATGCTGCGTTCGGAGAGCGCCACCGAGCAGATACCGGTGATCATGCTCACGGCGCGATCAACACCTAAGGACGTGGTTCGCGGTCTCGAGGCAGGGGCGCAGGAGTATCTCGCGAAACCGTTCGACGTAACCGAGCTGCTGGCGAGGGTGCGGACCGTACACCACCTCGCCCTGGCTCACCGCGATCTCGATCGGCTGAATACGCGCTTGGAGGCCGAGGTCTGCGCCAAAACACAACGACTCCAGATTCTGTACGAGTTCATGCGCGATCTTCACCAAGCCGGCTCGCGCGACGACATCCTCGACCTGCTCATCCAGTGCGTGCAAGAAGCCGTTGACGCCAAGCGCATCTCCCTTTTC
>JASFUW010000318.1:0-6188 GCA_050050135.1 Phycisphaerae bacterium | reverse complement strand
CCTCGCGCGGTCCTTGCAATCTGTGCGGTGGCGACTATGCTGGCGGGTTTGGGTCGGAGTCTATTGGATGTCAGAAAGGCCGATTTCGCTGCCTGTGCGCCGTTTCGGGAGGACGGAGCGGCCGGATGCGTGGTGGGTGCAGCCGGTCGCGGTCTGTTTGGGGTTGTCTGCGTTTATCGTGTACTCGACGTGGGCCGCGTTCCAAGGGGTGCACTACCACTTCGGGCCGTACCTGTCGCCGTTCTACTCGCCGGAGCTATTCGGGGAGTCGGCGCACGCGTGGTTCGGTCCGAAACCGGGCTGGTGGCCGATGTGGATGCCGTGGTCGCCGGCGTTTTTGATCCTGTGGGCACCCGGCGGGTTTCGGCTGACGTGCTACTACTACCGCGGGGCGTACTACAAGGCGTTCTGGGCCGACCCGCCGTCGTGCACGGTGGGCGAGCCGCGCAACTCCTATCGCGGTGAGCAGTGGCTTCCGCTGATCCTCCAGAACGTACACCGGTATTTTCTGTACCTGGCGCTCATCTTCATCGTCATCTTGGCCCACGACGCGTGGAAGGCCCTCTGGTTCACCGATCCGGACACCGGACGCACGACGTTCGGCATCGGCGTCGGCACGCTCGTGTTGACCCTCAACGTGATCCTGCTGGGCAGCTACACGTTCGGTTGCCATTCGCTTAGGCACCTGGTCGGCGGCCGGATCGACTGCATGTCCAAAACGCCCGCACGGCGAACGGCCTACGACTGCGTAAGCTGCCTGAACCGCCGTCACATGCTCTTCGCGTGGATGAGCCTGTTCTGGGTCGGTTTCAGTGACTTTTACGTTCGGATGTGCTCGATGGGCGTGTGGACGGACTGGAGGATCATCGGTTGAGCGGACGTCAGACGCACGAATACGACGTGCTGGTGATCGGGGCGGGCGGCGCCGGGTTGCGTGCTGCGATCGAGGCGTCAGCCCGCGGCGTCACGGTCGGGCTGCTCACCAAGGTACTGCTGGGCAAGGCTCACACGGTAATGGCCGAGGGCGGCGTCGCGGGCGCACTGTCCACGATGGACGAGCGCGACAACTGGCGTGTGCACTTCGCCGACACCATGCGCGGCGGTCAATATCTGAATAGTTGGCGGATGGCCGAGCTGCACGCCAAGGAATCCCCGGACCGGATACGCGAACTCGAAGAATGGGGCGCGGTGTTCGATCGCACGAAGGACGGCCGGATACTCCAACGGCACTTCGGCGGCCATAAGTATCCGCGTCTCGCGCACGTCGGCGATCGAACCGGGCTCGAGATGCTCCGGACGCTTCAGGATCACGGCATTCATCAAGGCGTCGAGACGCACATGGAATTTACCGTCTTGAACCTGCTGAAAGACGGGGAGCGTGTCGTCGGGGCGTTCGGGTACGACCGGGACAAGGGTCGGTTTCGCGTGTTCCGCGCGAAGGCCACGATCCTCGCGACGGGTGGGATCGGTCGGGCCTTTGCGATCACCAGCAACAGTTGGGACTGCACGGGCGACGGGCTTGCGCTCGCTTACCACGCCGGAGCCGAGCTTCGAGACATGGAGTTTGTGCAGTTCCATCCGACCGGAATGGTCTGGCCGCCGGGTGGGCGGGGCATTCTGGTCACGGAGGGTGTTCGCGGCGAGGGCGGTGTACTCCGCAACAGCGAGGGCCGCCGGTTCATGTTCGACGACATACCCGAGCTGTATCGCAACCAGACGGCGGACAACGAGGACGAGGGTTGGCGATATACGCAGGGCGATTCGGACGCACGGCGCCCGCCCGAGTTGCTCACGCGTGACCACGTGGCCCGTTGCATTGTTCGGGAGATCAAGGAGGGGCGCGGCAGTCCGCACGGCGGCGTCTATCTGGACATCGCGTGGATCAAGGAGCGGCTTCCGAATGCCGCGGAGCATATTAAGAAGAAACTGCCAAGCATGTATCACCAGTTCAAGCAGCTCGCGGACGTGGACATCACCGCAGAGCCCATGGAGGTCGGACCGACCACGCATTACATGATGGGCGGCGTCCGCGTCGATCCCGACACGCAGATGTCGACGGTTCCGGGACTGTTCGCCGCATGGGAGTGTGCTTCGGGCATCCACGGGGCCAACCGGCTGGGCGGCAATTCGCTGTCGGACCTGCTGGTCTTCGGGAAGCGGGCGGGGGAGTTTGCGGCTGCATTCGCAAAGGAAAACGACGCCGGGCGGTTGGACGAAGGTCAGGTGGAAAGTGCCGAAGGGGCGGCACTGGAGCCCTTCGAGCGCGGCGGCGACGTCGATCGGGAAGTCCCCTATCGAATTCAGCAGGAGTTGCAGGAAACCATGCAGGCGCAGGTTGGCATCGTGCGCACCGAATCGGAGATGGCGTCGGCGGTCGAGAAGATTACGGCGTACAAGAAGCGAGCACACAAGGTGCACGTCGGCGGCAACAGGGAGTACAACCCGGCTTGGCACACGGCGCTCGATCTGGACAGCCTGCTGACGACCGCCGAGGCGATCGCCCGGGCGGCGCTGGAACGTCGCGAGAGCCGTGGAGCCCAGTTCCGCGAGGACTTTCCGGCCAAGGACGACGCGTTTTCGAGTTTCAACCTCGTCGTGAACAAAGGCGCTGACGGCGAGATGGTTGTTCGTCGAGAGCCGATCCCGCCGATGCCCGATGAACTGCGCGAGACCATCGAGGAGATGAAGTGATGGCGTCGGCTACGTTCAGAATCTGGCGGAGCGACGCCGACGGCGGGCACTTCGAGGACTACACCACCGAGGTGTCTGAAGGCATGGTGGTCCTCGATGCGATCCACAAAATCCAGGCCGAGCAGGCGTTCGATCTGGCAGTTCGCTGGAACTGCAAGGCGGGCAAGTGCGGGTCGTGCTCGGCCGAGATCAACGGCATCCCCAAGCTGATGTGCATGACGCGGGTGAGCGAGATTCCGATCGACAAGCCGATCACCATTGAGCCGATGCGGGCGTTCCCGCCGGTTAGAGACCTGGTGACCGACGTCTCGTGGAACTTCGCGGTCAAGAAGCGAATCCGAAAGTTCAACCCGCGAAGACCCGACGCGGACGGCACGTGGCGGATGGCCCAGGAAGACGTGGACCGCGTCGAGGAGTTCCGCAAGTGCATCGAGTGCTTCCTCTGCCAGGACGTCTGCCACGTGCTTCGAGAGCATAAGCTGTTTGACGAGTTCATCGGGCCGCGCTATATGGTCTACACGGCCGCGCTGGAGATGCACCCGCTGGACACGGAGAACCGCCTGCCGGCACTCAAGAAAGAGTTCGGCGTCGGGTACTGCAACATCACCAAGTGCTGTACAAAGGTCTGCCCGGAGGGTATCACCATAACGGATAACGCGATCATCCCGCTGAAAGAGCGGGTGGTGGACGAGTTTTACGATCCGGTGTCCAAACTCTTCCGGATCTTCCGCGGCAGTGGTGGTGATACGAGGTAGTCACGCCTTGATGCGGTGCGTTAAGGCGCCGAGGAGCCGAAGATGGTGGAGCTCAAATCGATCTCGAAGCAGGGCGTCGATGCGGCGCTGGCAAAAGCGAATCAGTACCGGTTGCTCAACGAACCGCGCGAGGCCGAGAGCATCTGCCGTGACGTACTCGCGGTTGAACCGGGCAACCAGACAGCCCTGGTCATGCTGTTGCTTTCCGTGACCGATCAGTTCGAGAAAGGATATGGGACACCCCTCGACGCCGCACAGACGCTTATAGAAAAGCTGGAGGGGGAATATGCGCGGGCCTACTATGCCGGGGTGATCGCCGAGCGGTGGGGCAAGTCACGTCCGGGGATCGGGGCTCCCGCTTCGGTCGTGCACAGTTGGCTCCGGGAGGCGATGGACCACTATCAACACGCGGAGAGCATCCGACCCGCGGGCAACGACGAAGCCATCCTGCGTTGGAACACATGCGCCCGAATTCTCAACCGGGAAGTCCCGCGCGAGAAGACGACCGGCCACGAGCCGTCCGTGTGGGACAACCCGGAGTAATCCACGCTTCCTACTTCGGGCCGTCTCGTGCGCACTGCTCGTTCTCGCCCATTTCCAGGATACGAAGTTCCAGGCGCTTGATCTCGCGTTGAATCGAATAGCGGGTCATTTGCATCCAACCCCATAGTTTGATCAGGACAAGCAGCAGGGCGAGCAGCACAATGGCCGTCGCGTAGAAAACCTGCCACCTTGTGTCGTCGGTCTGAAAGAACTCGACGGCGGCCAGCACGATCAGCACCATGGCGACAACACATTCGATCGTGACGCAAATGGCCATCCACCGCATCTTGCCCTGGAAGATCCCCGCCATCTGGCGGAAGATGCCCTCCTCTCGGGCAAGGTCGTATGGGGCCTCCCCGTCGGCGAGTGCCTTTTTGATGTCTTCGTCAAGGTTGCTCATGGGTCGTCTCCTTCCAGGATTCGTCTCAGTTGTTCCCGGGCGTTGTGCAGACGGCTCTTGATCGTGCCCGCCGGAACGCCCAAGACGACAGCGATTTCGACAATATTGAGTTCCTGACCGTACTTGAGGATCAACAGTTCCTGCTGGTCTCGTGGGAGTCGTCGCAATGCGTCGGCCACGGGACGGCCGGTCGGTTCCCGCGGTACGGTGTCGGCAACGGTCAGTCGCTCCGACACTTTTTGTTTCAAGCGTCTGCGGCGCTGGGCGTTCCGGACATGGTCCGAGCACTTGTTTTGGACGATGCGGAATGCCCAGGCTGCAAACCACGCGGGGTCCTCGAGCTTGTGAAGCTGCCTCAACATGGCCAACCAGGCTTCCTGAGTAACGTCCCAGGCGTCATCGTCGCTTCCCGCAAGCCTGCGTGCATATTGCCAAAGCCTGTGCTGCCAGCGTCGGATCAGCAGATCAAAGGACCCTTCATGCCCGCTCTGGCAGCGAATGACGAGTAGCTCGTCGATCACCCTGTCGTATCGTGACTTCGCCATGCTTCCAGCCATAGAGTCGCGAATTCGGGCCGCTCGGTTCACCAAAAACCGGCAGAATACGGCCCAACCGATACCCGAGGCGTCCCGCGCCTGGGGAGAGAAACCATCGGGCGCGTCGCGAGGTGGCGAGGGCGGGCTCTTATTGAGCTCGATGGATGTTGGAGTGATGGGGTCGAGGTGCGCCACATCTGGCGGCGGTTTGCGCGATGCTCCGTCTCTTGAACGGGCAATGGGCGTCGTTAGTCGTGATTAGCGGTCGTCACTCGCTGCTGCAGGTTCCGTCCGCACACTGTCCGCTCAGGCGTTGGCGGTTCGCCGCGATCCAGCCGTAGGCCGCCCGGGTCAGTGAGTGAAGAACCGGCACACGATAGAGCCACGCGACGCGTCTTACGTATGGGAGACGGCGCACGATCTGATGAGCCGCGTCGGCACCGACGTGGATGTCACCGTCGGGCGTGATGAGCCGGACGCCGGTGCTGAACTCCGCCTCGCCAAGTCTCGGGAACCGGTCGACGAGTCCTTCTGCGTGTCTGGGGACGAACTCGAATGCGCCGTTGGCGTCACGCCTGGCGATGCGCGCCACCCACCGCCGACAGAAGCGGCACTCACCATCGTAGACAACCACCGACTTGCGGTTCCTTGCGTCTGTCACAAAGTCGTTCATGGCTCGCCTGTTTCGTTCGTTCACAAGGGCCTGAGACTAACAGCGCACAGCCCTTTGCGATACAACCTTGACCTTGCGTCGGCGCAGCACCGTTTGCAGACGGATCCTCCCGAAGTGGCGCCGGGAAACGGTGCGCCGACAGGGGGTGTATGCCTGACGCCACGCGTAGGTGCCGTCAGCGTAGGACCGGCTCGAACGCCGCCGTGACCTCCAACTCGTGCGATTTCCGTGGTACGATGCTGTCGAGCTACCGGTTCGCCGGGCCCAGGCGGTTTGTCGAGAAGCTGACATCCGACGGACCCAGGAGATTGTTCATGGCGCTATCACCTGAAGGAATGCAGGAGGCTGTCGTCCGTAACCTGAAAGACCGCACCGGTAAGTCACTCGAGCAGTGGGTCCGGGTTGCGAAGAGCAGCCGGACGACCGATCCGAAGGAGCTGCGCAGTTGGCTCAAATCCGAGCACGGACTCGGCGGCACAACCTGCATGGTCATCACCAACGCCACGCTTTCCAAGCCGGGTGACAAGCCACCGAGCGAATCCGAGTTGCTCGACGGTCAGTTCAAGGGAGACCGAGCCGCGTTGCGACCG
>JASFUW010000317.1:0-6223 GCA_050050135.1 Phycisphaerae bacterium | reverse complement strand
CGTTGGCCTATCCAAAGGCGCACAAGGGCGACGTCGTCGACACCTACCACGGCGTCAAGGTGCCCGATCCGTACCGCTGGTTGGAGGACCCGGATTCGCCCCCGTCCCGGGCGTGGATCGAGGCGGAAAACAAGGTCACTTTCGGTTATCTCGAGCAGATTCCCGAACGGGCCAGGATCGAGAAGCGACTGACCGAATTGTGGGACTACGAGAAGTACGGCCTGCCCTGGAAGGAGGGCGGAAGGTACTTCTTCGAGAAGAACGACGGACTGCAGAATCAGGACGTGCTGTACACGCTTGACTCGCTGGGCGATACGCCGCGGGTGCTGATCGACCCGAACAAATGGTCCGAGGACGGCACCATCGCTCTGGGTGTCACCGAAGTCAGCGACGACGGCAAGTTGATGGCGTATTCCCGTTCGGATGCGGGCTCAGACTGGCAAGAGTGGCACGTGCTTGACATCGAGACGGGGAAGCTGCTGCCCGATCATCTGAAGTGGACCAAGTTCTCCGGGGCGTCCTGGACCAAGGATGGGAAGGGGTTCTACTACAGCCGCTATGACGCGCCCAAGGAGGGGGCGGAGCTGCAGGCGGAGAACAAGTTCAACAAGTTGTTCTACCACGTTTTGGGTACGCCGCAATCCGCGGACAAGCTCGTTTATGAACGGAAGGATCAGCCGGAGTGGGGCTTCAGCGGGCGGGTCACCGATGACGGGCGCTATCTGATCATCTTTGTTCGGCACGGCACGCGCCGCACGAACATGGTCCTCTATCAGGACCTCCAGGCGAAGGACGGGAAGATTGTCGAGTTGATCGACAAGTTCGAAGCTCAATACAGCATGATCGATAACGACGGTCCGGTTTTCTGGTTCCGCACGGACAAGGATGCCCCGCGAGGACGGGTCATCGCCATCGACACACGCAAGCCCGAGCCGGCGAACTGGAAAGAGATCGTCCCCGAAGGCAAGGCGACACTTCGTTCGGTGAACGTCGTGGCGGACACCTTTATCTGCTCTTACCTCGAGGACGCCCACAGCCGGATCAAGATGTTCGACATCAACGGCCGCTTCGTCCGTGACGTCGAGTTGCCCGGCATGGGCTCGGCGTACGGGTTCGGCGGAGAACGCGACGAGACGGAGACATTCTACGCCTATAGCAGTTTCGTCGACCCCGGCACGATCTACCGCTACGACATGACCACGGGCACAAGTGAAATCTTCCGCCGCCCCAAAGTCGACTTCAACCCGGATGACTTTGCCACCAGGCAGGTCTTCTATCGCAGCAAGGACGGGACGCGCATCCCGATGTTCATCAGCTACAAGAAGCCGCTGGCGATGAACGGCAACAATCCCACCCTCCTCTACGGCTATGGGGGGTTCAACATCCCGATTACGCCCGGGTTCCGTGTTTCGCGGCTGGTGTGGATGGAAATGGGCGGACTGTTCGTCGTCGCCAACATCCGCGGAGGCGGGGAGTACGGCAAGGCGTGGCACGAGTCCGGCATGAAGCTCACGAAGCAGAACTGCTTTGACGACTTCATTGCGGCGGCTGAATGGCTGATCGCCAACAAGTACACCTCGACGCCGAAGCTCGCCATCCAGGGCGGAAGCAACGGCGGTCTGCTTGTCGGGGCGTGCATGACGCAAAGGCCCGACCTCTTCGGCGCGTGCCTGCCCGCGGTGGGGGTGCTCGACATGCTTCGGTTCAACAAGTTTACCATCGGGTACGCGTGGGTTTCCGACTATGGTTCGCCGGACGATCCCGAGAAACCTGAAGAGTTCAAGGCGCTGCGCGCGTACTCCCCGCTGCACAACCTGAAACCGGGCACGGCGTATCCGGCTACGCTGATTACCACGGCGGATCACGACGATCGGGTGGTTCCGGCGCATAGCTTCAAGTTCGCAGCCGCGCTTCAGGAGGCGCATTCCGGGCACGCGCCGGTCATGATTCGCATCGAGACCCGGGCCGGTCATGGCGGCGGGAAGCCGACCAAGATGCGCATCGAAGAGACGGCCGACGTTTACGGGTTCTTAGTCCGCGAGTTGGGCATGAAGCTCGACTAGCCGCTTGAAGCGTGCGAGTAGCGGCGTTGAGGATTCGCGATCGGGCCGGCCTACGACCCCGGAGGCCTTGAACGGTTGCGAGGCGTGGGCCGCCGCAAAGCATTGGACCGAGCCATTTTATTATCGGTTGAAGGCGCGTCCCGCAACCGATACAATAGCAACTCGATAAGCCAGGGCGACGTTCCAACCGGAGGGTTTTTCCTGCGACGTGAGCGGAGAAGGGCCTCTTTGCGCAAAGCCGATCGGCTGTTCGGTGGCGCCGACGTCCGCCCGGCTGAATGCGTCATCCAGAAAATGGGGGTATCGGTGGTGAAGCGGAAGCAAGTTCGGGATCGAAGCCGTGCCGGCGCGGTGTCGCAGTGTCAACCGGTTGTCTCTTTTGTGGCGGCTGCGTCCGCGCTGGCCGTCGTGACCGCGCCCGCGGCAGGGCAGTATCACACGCACGCCCAGATCGGGAGCGACCTGCTGGCGGTCGAGAACAACTACCCGGCCATCTGTGAACGCCACAATCTGGGTCTCTCCGTCCTCGGCCGAGAGCTTTGGGCGATCAACATCTCCGACAACGTCGGCGTCGAGGAGGACGAGCCGGAGTTCAAGTTCGTTTCCACCATGCACGGCGACGAGATCATGGGCGTCGAGCTGTGCATGAACCTCATCGACTACCTGACCACGAATTACGGTACTGACTCGCGGGTGACAAACATCGTCGACTCCATCGACGTGTGGATCGTCCCCTTGATGAACCCGGACGGGTACGAGCGCTCCCCGCGCAGGCGGTACAACGAGAACGGTGAGGATCTCAACCGCAACTTCCCCGACGTGTTCAACAGCCCCAGCAACACCACCGACGGACGTGAGCCTGAGACCGCGGTCATCATGGAGTGGTCATTCGGACGATCGTTCTCCCTGGCCGCCAACATCCACGGCGGGGCGTTGGTCGCCAACTATCCCTACGACGGGAACGCGGCCGGGCAGAGCATCTACACCGCTTCGCCGGACGACGATCTTTACATCTATGTCGCCGAGCTGTACTCGCAGCAGAACATTCCGATGTGGAACAGCCCCGTCTTCTTCCACGGGATCACCAACGGCGCGGACTGGTATCACATCAACGGTGGGATGCAGGATTGGAACTACCGCTACATGGGCTGCAACGCGATCACGCTGGAACTTCACAACGAAAAACAGCCGCCGGCATCACAAATCCCGACGTTCTGGAATGATAACCGTGAGTCGATGCTCTCCTATATGGAAACGTGCCTGATCGGTGTCCGAGGCCTGGTGACCGACGCGACGACCGGCGGTCCCGTGGCAGCGACCATCCGCGTCGTCGGGCGAGACCACGAGAGTTTCACCGATCCCGAAATCGGCGATTATCACAGGATGCTGCTTCCCGGTACGTATGACCTGACGTTCGAGGCGGACGGTTACGACCCGCATACGATCGAGGACGTCGTCGTCACCAGCGGTGACGCCGTGCGCGAGGACGTTCCGCTTTGGCGGACCCTCGTTTCCTATCCTAACGGTGGCGAGACCCTGGTCACCGGGGGATCGACGCTGATAACCTGGACCGGAAACCCGGACGCCCAGTTCCACGTCCAGTACTCCGCCAATGCCAACGACATCGGCTCGACGACCGACGGATTCGAGACCGGTTCGTTCGACCCCGAGTACACCAACGACTCAAGCCATCCCTGGGCCATCGTCAACAACCCGACGCATCAGGGGCTCTATGCCGCGAAAGCGGGAACCATCACCCACAGCCAGGAGACCGCGTTGACCCGGCAGGCGTCCGGGGGCGTCGCCAGCTTCTGGTACAACGTCAGTTCGGAATCCGGCTGGGACTTCTTCCGGTTCTATGTCGATGACGTCGTCGTGCACAGCGATTCCGGGACCAGCGGCGGATGGGAGTTTTTCACGACGACAATTGACCCGGGTCTGCACGAACTCAAATGGGAGTATTCCAAGGACTCGAACACGACGCACGGATCGGATACCGTGTGGGTCGACGACATCCGGTTGACGACCGACAACACGGTGTGGACCGACATCACGACCGCTACGCCTCTCGGTGCCACGTCGACGTCATGGACGCCGGGCGAAGAGGGGACGGACTACAAGGTGCGCGTTCGCTCGGTGCTGGCGGGCGGTCTGTACGGGCAGTGGGATGAGAGTGATTCCACGTTCGCCGTCGGTCCGGAGGAGATTCCGACGGTTTCCGAGTGGGGATTGGCCGTTTTGACGCTGCTCATCTGCACGGCCGGATCGCTCGTGCTGCTTCGCCAGAGGTCTGAGGCGCTGCTTGTTCGCGGTACGGTGGGATTCGACGGCGCCCGTCGTAGGAATCGAAACATGACGGATAAGACACTGCTTTTCGCAATGATCGTCGGACTCGGCGGGCTCGGCGCGGCGGCTTGTTTTGCCGAGGAGCCGAGTCAGCGGCCGGCGACCGCCTCGATCAATCAGACCGGGACCGGGTCGACGCCGCTCCACTTGGCCGCCCGAAGTCTACGCCTCGAATCGGCGAAGGCGCTGGTGCAAGCGGGCGCCGACGTCAAAGCGGTCGACGGACACGGCGCGACCCCGCTGCACCTCGCCCTGCGCGCGGGCGATGACACCGAGAAGGCACAAGCGATTCGACTGGAATTGGTCGAGCTTCTGCTCGACCGGGGGGCGGACGTTAACGCCGCGGACGACCAGGGCAAGACGCCGCTGCACATGGCCGCCATGCGCGGGCGGGCGAAACTGCTGGATCGACTTGTCGAGGCCGGAGCAGTCTTGACAGCGCGGGATCAGTTCGGACGAGCACCCTTGCACGACGCAGCCATGTACGACCAGCTCGCGGTCATAGACTGGCTCGTCGCGCACGACGTGGTGGACCTGGACGTGCGGGACAAACAAGGCCGCACACCGCTGCACTGCGCCGTCATGCGCTATCGAAAGAAAGCGGCGGAGAAGCTTATCGAGCTTGGCGCCACCTTCGACGCCAAAGACAGCCGGGGCGCCACGCCGTTGCACCTCACCGCCACCGAGGGACCGGACGAGCCGGAAGTAAACCGCATGATGACCGAGGTAGCCAAGGTGTTGATCACCAAAGGCGCCGACGTCGATGCCAGGGACCGCGCGGGCAAGACGCCGCTCGATCATGCGATTTCGGGCGAGCGAAACGGCCTCGCGACACTCCTGCGCCAGCACGGAGCCACGGACTGACGCGGATGGGACGTGCCACATCCGTTGGTGGCGAGGTCTCGGATCAGTTCATCCCCCGTCCGAACCCATAATGTGACACCGCGCCCGAGGCAGCGTGCCGCGACGCAGGCGTCGCTCCTCGCTGGGCATCGGGTTCTGAATCGCATGGTTCAACGCGGCGGTCGCAGGGCAAGAGGCACGGGCGCTATCCCCTGATATACCCCGCCGTCGGGTTTCTGCTGGGCGCACAACACGGATCGGAACGTCTCGTGCTCGGCTTCCGCACACAACGCAAACCTGCGCGCCGGCGATGCCAACACAACGTCCGGCCGGGTCAACTGTGTCCGGGTCTCGCGTTCGGGGTGGGAGGCGTGCGGCGTTTCTGTCGCATTCTGTGGCGCGTGGTGGTCGGGATCGTGCGATTACGCGAAGGTTCGGCACCCAAATTGCTACTCGATTTCCGTATACCGGGCTTTCGGTTAATGCAGTGAATCAGCGCGCCGGGGGTGTGCGGGTTCGCGTCGCGTCGCGTCGCGCGTAGGCTGCCCAGTTTCACGGCGCCCTAGGCGCGGTCCGGCGCCGGGCGGGGCGTCGGGAACGGCTGTTTCGGCTGGTTGGAAGCGGCCTTTGCGGGTATGGTATCGGGATGTGGTATCCGGTTTTTCGGTGTACCTTTCCTTCCAGAGCACTTTTGACAGAGGGTGGTGAGACATGGCAACACTGCAAGAAGTACTGGCGGATCGGATTCCCAAGTATCGTGAGGAGACCAAGAAGCTCATCAAGGCGCATGGCGACAAGAAAATATCGGACGTCTCGGTCACGCAGGCCTATGGCGGCATGCGCGGCGTCAAAGGGATGATCTGCGACACGTCCGTCGTCGAGCCGGACAAGGGCTTGATCGTCCGCGGCCGCCCGCTGCTGGAGATCAAGCACCTCTGGCCGGAGGAGATCTTCTTCCTGCTGCTGACCGG
>JASFUW010000316.1:0-6244 GCA_050050135.1 Phycisphaerae bacterium | reverse complement strand
GTGGTTCCCGGAGTTGTTTACGCGCGTAAACAACTCCGGGAACCACAGACACAATCCGGTGCTGCCGATGACCGCCACACCCCAGAAAACCGCAAAGTAGTCGAACTTCTCCCAGTAGGTCCACCGCCCGTACTTCGGTCGCGGACCCATCCCCAAAAACCACTTCATCGTCCCGATGAACTCCGTGATGTCCGACGGTCTCGGCAGAATCGTGTCTTCACCGAATAAGTACTCCTTCAACGACCGCTCGCGCTTGAGGCACTTGCGCAGCACGTTGCCCAGGTGGGCGAAGAAATACCCGAACGTCACGATCGCGCACACCCGGTGAATCCACCCCGTCGTCTCAACGCCGCCCAGCAAACGGAATAGCGCTTCCGCCCAGTCCGTATAGGCGAACTTGAGCATCATCCCCGTGATCGCCAGCCCGAAAAAGCTGAGGATCACCGTCAGGTGCAGCTTCCGCTGGAACGGCGTGAACCGGACGTATTCCTTCGCGCCCGGCACCGCCGAAGCGAGCATCGGCCCGTGCTCCTTGCGGAGCTTCCACGACCGCGGAAGCCACGCCAAGGTGTGCAATCCGAAGAACCCGAACGTGCCCACCAGCAGCGTCGTCATCCCCCAGAAAGCGTAAAACAGCGCCGGATACTTCTCCGGATCGTGGTGCGTGGCATGCGTCAGGTACCCCGCAAACTGCCGGTGCGAGCCCTCGTGGCACTTGCCGCAGGTCGCCACGATGTTGTCTCGATGCAACGTGGAACGGAGATCCTCCGGCGGGTAGATCGCGTGGGCGTCGTGGCAGTCGTAGCATTTGGCTCGAGTCGTGTCCCCCAGTTCCGACGCCTTGCCGTGATAGGTGTCAAAATAGGTCTTGGTAACATCCTCGTGGCATTTTCCGCACTCTTCCATGATCCCCAGCTTGAAGTCGGCCATGTCCGTCCGGGCGACCCGGTGCGCGGAATGGCAGTCGTCACAGTGCGGCAGCTCCGGCATCCCCCGGACCCGACGCGCCTCGTAGTCCGGGTTCCCCTCCGCAGAATGCACGCTCCGCTCATATTGCTCGTAGATGCCGTCGTGGCACCGCCCGCACGTGGCCGCAATGTTGTTCTTGCTGATCGTCGACTCGGGATCGCTGCGCGGAAGCTCCTTGTGCGGTGAATGGCAATCGGTGCACGTGGCGGTCACCGTCAGCCCGCTGTCCAGCAGACCTTTCCCGTGAATGCTCATCGTGTAGTGTTCGATGATGTGCTCTTCCGCGCCGAAGTACCGGATCGCCGCACGCCCGCCTTCGCGGTGACACCGCGCACACAGCGTCGGGATGTTCCGGCTGTACGTCGGCGACTCCCGGATGATCGCCGCCAGCACGCCGGTGGCACCTTCCGGAACGGAGTGTTCGAGAATCTCGTGCTTCCCGTGACAGTCCACGCAGCTCGGCGCGTTCGGGTCGCCCGCCGCGTGCAGTTGGCCGTGCCGCCCCCGGTCGTAGTCCTGCACCTCCAGCTCATGGCAAAGATCGCACTTCGCCGGCTCTTCGAGCGTGCGGCACGGGCGTTCCTTGTCCGCCGGATCCAGCCCCGTGTGACACTGGGCACACGCCACGTTGTTCCTACCGTGCACGGACTTGGAATGCTCCTCGAGATCCACATAGAGCGACCGCCCGTCGCCGCTCGCCTCCAGTTCCCGATCACGGTGGCAGCGCAGACAGTCCGCGTTGCTCATGTTCGTATCGTAGAAAACCTTCCTCGCCTCGTGCGGGGAGTGACATTCGACGCAGACCGGAACGGCGCCCTCGCGCTCCCACAGCTCGCCCGCGATCGACTGACGATGCACCGCCTCGATCAGCCCGTGGCATTGCATACACGTACCGACGACACGGTCCTTGTGAATGCTCGATCGCGGGTCCGTGTGCGGAAGCACGTTATGCCCCGTGTGGCAGCTCGTGCAGACCGCCGTGACCACCAGGCCCTGCTTGAACAACCCCTCACCGTGAATGCTCTGCTTGTACCGCTTGAAGATCTGCTCTTGCGGAATGTTGTGCGTCCGCTCCACCTCCGCCCCTTCCGCGTGGCACTGGGCGCACATCTGCGGAATCTTGAAAGGGGAAATCGCCGAGTTCGCGTCACGCAGCGGCACCACATAGTGGTCCCCGTGGCAGTCCTGGCAAAGCGGTGCGTCCTTGTCGCCCTCTTCAGCAAGCCGACCGTGCGTGCTGCTCCAGTACGCCGCAATCGGCCCATCGTCATCCTCGTGACACTCACCGCAGTTGACCCGGTCCAGCCCCGTCTCGTGCGGCCATTCCTCGACGCCGTCCAGCGCCTCGTGACAACTGATGCAGTCCAGATCGGCGTGCACGCTCCCGGCGAATCGCTTCTCGTCAACGAACAGCGACACTTCCCGTCCGTCCCGTTCGACCTTCAAACCGACCCGGTTGTGACACTGCAAACAGTCGCTGTTCTCTTGCCCCGCGACGGGAATCGCCGTCAGGATCAGACTGCCCCAGATCAGCGTGGCCGTCAACGTACGCATGTCGAGCACTACGGTCCTCGCCTCACGTCGGCCACGATCGCACGCGTGGCGTCCATGTTGTGTAATGGCCCGGCCTGACGAAGTGCGCGTAACATTTCGCGACCGCGAGCATCACCATCCGTCTCCGCCTCCGACAGCAGCCGCTCCACCTCTTCCTTCCACGACAGCAGCATGCCCGCATACTTCTGTTCTTCATCCTCGTGGCAGTCCATGCAGGCGGCGTCGATGACCTCGAGTGTCATCGGCGCATCACCCGAATGGCAGAACTCACAGTCCACCGTATCTGCCATCGGCTCCGGCGACAGCTCCAGATGCTCGAACCCCGCCAGCGTCCCCTGTCGAAACGCGACCTGCGCCTCGTGGCACGCCGTGCACACCGTCGGCGGGGACGCCCCCCCGGTATGACACCGATCACATCGGACCGTCTGGTGCAGCCCGTCGAATGGCGCCGGGTGGACAAAATCCCCACGCTGCACCGAACTCCCCCCGCTGTCCGGGTCAAGCGGGTTCAGGAACGTGTGGCAGACATCGCAGGCGTGGCTGATCGCCCGTCCTGCCTGGTTGACGTGTGACCCCTCGTGGCACCGAAAACACCCCGGCGATATCTTGTGCCCGATGTTGTCCGGGTACGTTCGCCAGTCCACCTTCATCTCCGGGAAGAAGCTCAGGTCGTACAGGTCGCGGACCCGGTCGATTGCCAGGTTCACCGATGCCTTTCGTGCCTCCCAGACCTCCGGGTAGTTCGTGCGATAGAACTCCGTCAGACTGTTTGCAATCTGCTTCTTCGCCGTTTCCGCATCCGGGTAAGCACGCACCAGGGCTGCCACCGCCTCGCGCTTGATGTACGGAAGGGTTGTGTCGATCTTGCCCACATCGAGGAAAATGTCGACGCCCTCCTGTGGCGAGCGGAAGTTGTGCGCGGGGCGGTTATGACAATCCATGCAGTCGAGCTGCCGGAGCTGCCCATTCGGACGCGGGTCGGAACTCGGCCTTCCGTCCGAGCGGTAAATCCACTCGTTACCCGTCTCGTCCAGGTACCGAACCCAGGGAATCTCCTGCAGCTTGTCGTCCGTGGCGACATACTCGATCCGCCCGGCAAGCGCCATGTGCTTGTGGATGCCCTCCTCCCGCCCGGTCGTCTCGTCCCCGCCGCCCGTATTGAGCAGCATGTCGATGTCGAGCCGTGTGTTCTCCTCGTTAGACTTGAACCGCACGATCTCCCGCAACTGCGCCCCGAAAAACTTCTTGGGCCAATGACAATGTTCACACGTCTCCCGCGCCGGACGAAGATGCGAGATCGCCGGTGGAATCGGTCGCGAAAAGCTGTCCCGCCACATCGCCAACACCTGCCGCGTGCCGGACAGTTTCGACCGCACGAACCAGCTCGCGCCCGCGCCGATATGGCATTCCGCGCACGACACCCGGGCATGCGCGGAATGCTCATACGTCGTCGCTTGCGGGTGCATCACCCGGTGACACGCCATCCCGCAGAACTCCGACGAGTCCGTGTAGTGGTATCCGTGGTATGAGCTTACCCCGACCACCGGCAGCAGAACGAACATCCCCGTCAGCACGTATTTTCCCACGCGCCGCTGTTGCGGGTCCGTCAGATCAACCCGCGGGAACCTGAATGTGACTTTCTGGGAAGGGTCACGCCGGTGCAGCCGCCAACTCTTGACAAAAATACCGAACGGAACGATGACGATTCCGATTATCAATATCGACGGCAGGATCAGGTACCCGAAGATATCGATGTACGGGTTCGGCGCCGGAGTCACAACCGTAAAGAGCCAGAACGTCACCATCAACCCGATGGCGAAGGCGACGATCAAAAGCCCCAGAATCGTGACTGTGTTGTTCCACAACGGACGGTAGGTGGGCTGGTACACCGCAGGTTCGCCGTCGGGCGCGCCCTCGGGGCGTCGACGCGCGTCATCCGGCACCCCACTGGCCGGTCGTGCGGGCTTGTCTCGCTCGCGGTTGTTCTTCTGCGTCATCTTCCACTTCGATCCAGGAGCAGGCCCTTGCCGGCGCGCGCCGGCTGACGCCTCCGTTGCCCGTGAGGCCCATGCGCAAACCGTCCCTTCATTCGGCGTGCCAGACCTACCCACTGCAGCCTTTCAACACCCCGCCGGGGCGATCACTCGGCGGTCGAGCGGGTCATCCGGCGCGCGCCTGGCCCGCGAATCCATGACAAGCAGATCGGGCGCTGACAGTCACTCAGTTGACACCCCCTCGATCAGCCGGCAAGCGGTCTCGGGCCTTTCTACGCTCGGTGTTTAGCCCTGACCGACTCTTGATAGACCGAAAACGCGAGGGTAGGGGGGCACGATCTCCTGGCCTCTTACAGAAGAATCCAGGGATCGCCGGTTTTCGTGGATGGGCCGTATCCAGAACCTGCAAAACGCTGGCCTAGGGAACGCACTACCCGCGGGCACAGACGCCCCGTCGCCCGGATCGCCCCGGCAAAACCCCCTACGCGGAGTTGCACGCCGTCAGATCGTTCCCGCTGGAGGGGACCCGTTTCCCCCTTTTGGCGCAAAGCGCGAACCCCAGAAACAACCCGAGCCGCAATAGAGGCCCATTCGCCGGTCTCTACTACGGCCCGCGGCTGTGTCTTTGTTGCTCTGCAGCGCTTCCGCCCGGCTGCATCGGTGCTTCGAGACACGCGAGTCGCCTTACGACCCGCGCCGACACCTTAGGCGGCCAGGTATTGATCCTCGAGCGCCCCTCTGATCTTCTCGAGCGCCTTGTTCTGAATCTGTCGCACGCGTTCTTTCGTCACCCCGATAATATGACCCACCTGTTCCAGGGTCTTCGGTTTCGCCTCGGACCCGTCCAGCGGCACCCCGAGCGCGAACCGCTCACGGATCACCGTTCGCTCGACGTCGCTCAAGCCCGCTGCGTTGTCGATCAGGATTTGCTTCAGCTCATCCACGCAATCATCGACAATGCCCTCGCGCCGTCGATCAAGATAGTCGCTGCGCTCCATCGCCGGGTCGAACTCCGTCGGAAACTGCCCGCGATACCGGCTGGCACGCATCGCCACACGCGAAAACGCTTTCAGGATCGCACGGCACGAATACGTGCTGAACTTGTACCCCCGCGAGCAGTCGAACTTCTCGACGCTCCGCAACAGCGCCATGTTCCCTTCGCTCACCATCTCGTTGAAATCGACGTTGCTCAGCTTGGTCCGCTTCGCCATCGCCAGCACCAGAGGCATGTTCAGCCGCACGATCACGCTTCGCGCTCCCAACGCTCGATGACCCCACGCCAGCAGGCGCCGCGTGGCATTCGCCGTCAGTCGCTTACCGCGGTAGCGCTCCAGGATCTGCGCGACCCGCATCCGCGTGTAGTTGTAACGCATAAACAGATGCGATTCCTGCTCGTACGAAAGCGCCGGTACGCGCTCGCCGGCCGACACCGCGTCCGTAATGGGGTCCGGCAGATGCACGAACCGTGTGGCGTTCTTGGTCACCGGTTTCGCCGTCCCCCCGAACAGGGTCTTCTCCGTCGTGCTCTTCGAGAAGTCGGGGTGGTCTACGTAGTCCGCCGGTTCCGTCAGCAGCTTGGTGAGTAAGACCTGGTCGGGCGCCGCGAGACGGTTGATCACGCCGTCCACGGGTGGCTTCACCCGCGGCAACATGACGTTCGCAGCCCTCGTGCTCGCAACTTCCACTATTTGCGCGGCCATCGGTCAACTCCTTCCGCCTTGCGGCAT
>JASFUW010000315.1:0-6253 GCA_050050135.1 Phycisphaerae bacterium | reverse complement strand
TTCCATGAACAGAATCGCCCCGCGCACCCGCAGACGATGCCGCATCATCCGCAGCTCGTACACCTTCCGAATGACAGGATGATCGACCGCCGTCCCGATCGCGTACTCCGCGCGGAGCAGTTCCACGAACCCGGCGTCTTCCGGTTTGACCACCTTCACGATCTTGACCGTGTAGTCTTTGCCATTGCGCATGTTTCGAGCGCGGAAGATCCGGCTCTGCGCCCCGGTGCCCAGCTTCTCGATCACACGATAGTTGGGGATGTCGACGGCCATGGCTCCCCCGAGACCTTCATTTCCTGCAACCGGCGGACCGCCTCAGACTCACACCATTTGCAGAAGCGGCCGAACCTCGAACGCCGGCGCACACGCGTGCAGCCTCTCACTCAAATCCGCGGTCGTATACGTTCTTGCGTACCCCGTCAGGACGGAAGCTGAAGGTGACAACGCTCCTTCACAGGTCCCTTTGAACTCTAGGCACGCAAATCCACAACGTATACCGCGAGCCGATCACAAACCCGCTACGCCGGAAAGGAGCAGAGAAACCGAACGCAGTGAATGAAGGAGGAAACCGAATGATGGCAACGATCACGAATTCCCGGATTCGTATTTATGATTGCATATCAATCGTGCGTTTGGTCTCGCCTCCGATTCCGCCGTTAGTATAGCAGAAATAGGCTACACAGTCAAACCGTCCGCGAAAATCGCGCGTCAGGGTCCTGCCTGCGACAGCCTCATCCTCCACCCTACAAATCGGCCGTCTACGCGTGTAGCGTGAGGATTACGACCTCGGCCGGACAGTTGATTCGGAAGGGAATCGGCATCGACACCCCGATTCCAGCACTGGTATGCAACGCGACCTCCGAAGCCCAATGAAGCCCGTGTGCCATTCGTCGGCTGATCCGGTCATGCGACCAGACGCACCCCAACCAGGGCAGCCGGATTTGTCCGCCGTGTGTATGCCCGGATAACTGGAGCGCCACCCGGTGTCGAGGCAGACGAAACACCGTCGATGGAGAGTGGGCCAATAATACGCAGACGTCCCCGTTTGTAACATTATCGAGCGCTGCGCCTAGGTTTTCCCGGTTTCGCCGAGACTGATCCACCCCCGCAAGGACCAGCTCGCCGCCCCGGTGCGCGATGCGGATCGACTCGTTGCACAGGAAACGCAGCGGCGTCACCCCGTTCGACGCCATCCCCGGGTGGTCATGGTTCCCGAGCACCGCGTAGCACGGCCGCTGCTCGGCCACCGGACCGAAGAACCGGTTCGTCAACCCAGCAGCCCGACGCCACCCGCTCGGTTGCGTGCTGAAGTCCCCGGTCGCGACCACCAGGTCGAACGCCTCCTCCAGCAGCAGGCTCTGGGCAACTTCGTAGACCGGCTCCCAACGCCGAAAATGAAAATCCGTAACCTGTGCGATCCGCAACCCCTGCAACGCGGATGGCAGCCCCCGGATGGCGACGGGTACCGAGCGCACGATCACCGAAGATTGGCGCATATCCCGATCACTCGTTGAGAAAGGGGAACTGGCTCCGAGCGCCGACCCGTCCACGGTGTCCTGAGTGGCCGCCGGCGAGGTGCCCGTGCCCTTCTTCAACAGCCTCCTGACCGGCGAACGGACGCCCGCCCTCCGCGCCCGACCGTGGCGTCGCCGTTCCCCTTCTCACATCGGGTACCACGCGAAAAAGCAAGGTCGTAGGCCGCCTCGTGTCCTATTGATCGGCGAACAGAGGCGTCGAAATGTATCGGTCTCCGCCGCTCGGCAAGACCGCGATGATGGTCTTGCCCTTGTGCTCCGGCATCTTCGCCACCCGGTCCGCCACGCAAACGGCAGCCCCGCACGAGATGCCGCAGAAAATGCCTTCCTCTTTCGAAAGCCGACGCGCCCACTCGAACGCTTCTTCGTTGGTCACGTGCATCACATCGTCGATGATGTCCAGGTTCAGCACGCCCGGGATAAACCCGGCCCCGATCCCCTGGATCATGTGCTTGCCCGGCTGCAGCGGCTCGTTCTTCCGCGTCTGCGCGATGACCGGCGAAGCCTCCGGTTCAACAGCGTAGCACCTAAACGACGGTTTCTTGGTTTTCATGAACTCACCCACCCCGGTGATTGTCCCGCCCGTCCCGATGCCAGAGACCAGAACATCCGCCTTGCCGTCCGTGTCGTCCCAAATCTCCTGGGCAGTCGTCCGACGGTGGATTTCCGGGTTCGCGGGATTGTTGAACTGTTGCGGCATGTACGCGTTGGGCGTCTCAGCCACGAGCTTCTCAGCCGCCGCCACCGCGCCCTTCATCCCCTCCGCAGCCGGCGTCAAAACCAGCGACGCCCCCAGCGCCTTCAGAATCGACCGCCGCTCCACCGACATGCTCTCGGGCATCGTCAGCGTCAGCTTGTATCCCTTCGCCGCGCACACGAACGCCAGCGCGATCCCCGTGTTCCCCGACGTCGGTTCGACGATCGTCGTCTCGGGCGTGATCTTCCCGTCCCGCTCACCCGCCTCGATCATCGCCACCCCGATCCGGTCCTTCACGCTCGACAGCGGATTGAAAAACTCCAGTTTTCCGTAGACGTTGGCGGGAGCGTCAATGATCCGCTTGATCTTGACCAGTGGCGTTCGCCCGATGGTGGCCCCGATGTCCTCAAATAGTCGTGCCATGTCCTCTCTCCAGATTCTCTAGAAGTTTGTCTGGCCGCGCCCGACGATCGATCACTTAGAATACGTGATCCTCTCCCCCCGTGCAACGCAGCAACCGTGAATCGGCCACGTCATCGCCCCACGAGTCCCTCGACCTCCCGAGCCGCGGGCTTGAGCCCGCGCGGTGACACGAACGCAGACTACCTCCCCGGGCCGCGGGCTTCAGCCCGCGCGGTGGCACGAACGCACACTACCTCCCCGAGCCGCGACCTTGAGCCCGCGCGGAAACGCGGTCCTCCCGAGCCGCGACCTTGAGCCCGCGCGGAAACGCGGTCCTCCCGAGCCGCCACCTTGAGCCCGCGCGGACACACGGACGCCGAACCCCACACGCTCAAACCCACGATTCCCTTCCACGAAGCGATGATCTACGGTCCTGCATCCCGGCAAAACCGCGACTACTCGCGGAAGCTGATTGTGACCGCATGTCTTACCGCCCGGCGATTCTCCGAATCGCGGAGGTGAACCGATCGATCTCGCCCGCCTCGCTCGCCCATCCCGGTGACACGCGGATCGTCCCGTCCGGAAACGTCCCGATCGCCCGGTGGATATACGGCGCACAGTGAAGCCCAGGCCGAACCGCGATCCCGAACGACTCGTCGAGGGCAACCGCCGCCTCGTTCGCGGTCCTCCCCTCCACCACCAGCGACATCACCCCGACGCATCGCCCCGAGGACCAATCACCGACGATCCGAATCCGCCGCTCGTCAGCCAGCCCGCCCGCCAGCCTCTCGAGCAGACGCAGCTCATGGACCAATGTCTCGGACGGCTTCAGCTCGTCCAGCGCCGCGTTCAGCCCCGCCAGCCCCACCGTATTCGGCGTCCCCGCTTCCAGCCACGTCGGGAACTCCGTCGGCTGCGTGACGGACACCGAGTCCGCCCCCGTTCCGCCCTCGCGAAACGGCGATAGCTCGGCCCGCTCGGACACGTACAACCCCCCCGTCCCTGTCGGACCGTTTAGCGACTTATGCCCCGGAAACGCGAGCAGATCGATGTTCATCGCCTGCACATCAATATCGACCACCCCGATCGTCTGTGCGGCGTCGAGCAAAAACAACGCGCCGTGCTCCCGGGCGATCAGTCCGAGCACCTCGGTCGGTTGAATGACACCGGTCACGTTGCTCGCCTGCACGGTCGCGATCAGTTTCGTAGCAGGCGTGATCGCCTTCCTGACCTCGTCCGGATCAAGGTGCCCCGTACCTGACACCGCAAGCCGCGTGCGCGTGATCATCCCCTCTCGGACCATCGCTTCGAGCGGGCGCGATATGCTGTTGTGATCCGCCTCCGTACAGATGACGTGGTTCCCCTCCCGCAGCGCACCTTTAAGGGCGATGTTCAGCGCGTCGGTGCAGTTGAACGTGTGAATGATGCGGCGCGGATCGTTCGCGTTGATCAGGCGGGCGAGCTTGATCCGCACCTCCTGCACGATCCGCCCCGCCGTCGCCGACATGCGATGCCCGGCCCGGTTCGGGCTCCCCCCCGTTTCCCGCACGAACCGCGCCATAGCCTCCGCCACGCACTCCGGTTTGGGCCACGTCGTGGCAGCGTTGTCGAGGTAGATCAAATCCTGAGTCATAAGCGCCGTCCTTGCAGAAGGTTCAGCCCCGCGCCCACCGATGTACGCGCAGCCGCGTTCGCGACGAAATGCACTTGCAATCTACATTCCGAGGTACTTCGCGTAGAGCGACCGTGCCTCGTCCGTGTCGTCCGTGCCTTTGAAAATCGCCCGCCCGTCGGGAAATAGCGTCAATTCATGCCCCCCGACCTCCGCCCGCAGCATGAACTCGTTGTAGCTGACCGCCTCATCAGCCACAGCCTCGAGCTTCCGGGCGATCGCCGCGAAGTCCACACGCTCCCACCGCCCCACGTTCACCTGCACCGCGTTCCGCCCGCAGAGCGTAGCCACACGGCTGGTCCGATCCCCACGCAGGTATTCGTACTCGCCCCGCCCACAGCACGGGCAATCACCCTCCGTCCGCGCCGACCCCACGTTCAAATTCACAACCCGCCCGGACCACGCATCGATCTGCACGAGGTGTCGGTTGATCTCGCCGCCCCGCCCCACCAGCAGCTTGATCGACTCGACCGCCTGAAAGCTCGCCACCAGGTTGGCCGTCGACGCCAGAATCCCCGCCGTATCACACGTCGGCGTCAGCTCGGCCGGCGGCGCCTCCTCGAACACGCACCGAAGGCAAGGCGTCTCCTCCGGCACGATCGTCATGCACATCCCCGTCGCACCCACCGCCCCACCGTACACCCACGGACGACTCGTCTTGACCGCAAGATCGTTGATCAGATACCGTGTCTCGAAGTTGTCAGTCCCGTCGAGCAGAACCTGCGCACCCTCTGTCAGTCGTTCGATGTTGATCGGATTGACGTCGACAACGACCGGCTCGATCGTAACTTCGCTGTTGATGCATCTCAGCTTGGCCGCCGCCGCCTCGGCCTTGGGAAGATTGGCCTCGATGTCCGCTTCGTCAAACAACACCTGGCGTTGCAGGTTCTCCCTTTCGATGTAGTCCCGATCACAGACGCGCAAGAACCCCACCCCCGCCCGCACCAGCGTGTTCGCCAGCACCGTCCCAAGCGCCCCACACCCGATCAGAACCACACGCGCGGACGCGAGCCGACGTTGCCCCTCCTCGCCGATTCGCTCGAACAGAATCTGCCGCGAATATCGGGCGAGGGCCGCGTCGGACGCACCCGCAGCACCATTGGTCGATTCGCTCATCATGGTTCGTCACGACACGCGGGGCATCACGCACATGCCCTGCTGTTGCCTTCAGATTCTCGGTGGTGGATCTTCATCAGCAAACGACGCGAGAAACCCGTCTCCCGGCTGACCGGGTTCGGGTGGGTCCGACGTCGCGCCCGACGCCTCGGCGCTTGAGCCTCCTCCGTCCTTCGTAACGCTCCGACTGGTGCCCTCGTCCGCACGCGCCGAACTTGCCACGGGGTCTTGTGAGTGCCACACACGTGCCCCACCAGAATCCCGCGTCTCCGGTTCGCCGCCGATCGGCCCCTCCGATCGCCCGACGCTTGAAAGCTCGCCGCTCGGCCGCGCTTCGGACGCTCGCCCCAGCGCGAAATAGTGCCGCCCGCTGCGAATGCCTGCCGAGATAAACATCACCCCGAACACGACGTAAAGCAGCCCATCGAAAGCTGCCCCGCCCCCCACCACCATCCCGACCGCGGACAACATAAGCAGCGCACCGATCGTCGACGACGCAACGCCGTCAACCAGCAGCACCACTCGGTGTCCGGCGAGCGACCAGACCGCCACCAACGCCATAACCACCCCGCCGATCCGAAGCGTGTGGTAAAACAGCAGGCCCGCGAGTCCGAACAGCCCGCCCCCCGACGGACCGGCGAGGACATAGAACCCGAAGTAGATCATCAGCACCGCAGCGATCGCCGCCGATCCGGCGTTCTGCCGCACGCGCGCCCCCGTAACCGTCATCTCGGGCCTGGCCTTCCTGAGTCAACACAAACCGCGGCTAGGCGGCTTCTCGCAGTCTCGTTGCATGCCTTCGCCGGGTCTTAACGCCCCGCCGACACCGCC
>JASFUW010000314.1:0-6260 GCA_050050135.1 Phycisphaerae bacterium | reverse complement strand
CGCTGCTCGTAGACCGTTCCGAGGTTGCCGTATTGGATGGCCATGCCTTCGAGTCGGCCGAGCTTCTCCTCGATCGCGAGGGACTTGCGGTGCATCTTCTCGGCCTGGTCCAGGTCGCCGCGAGTCCGGTAGATCAGGCCGAGGTTGCCGTAGTCCATGGCCATGCCTTCGAGTCGGCCGAGCTTCTCGTTGATCGCGAGGGACTTGCGGTGCATCTTCTCGGCCTGGTCCAGGTCGCCGCGAGTCCGGTAGATCAGGCCGAGGTTGCCGTACTGGTTGGCCGTGAGCTCAAGTAGATCGAGCTTCTCGGTGATGGCGAGGGACTTGCGGTACATGTCCTCGGCCTGGTCCAGGTCGCCGCGTGCCCGGTAGATCACCCCGAGGTTGCCGCGAACGATTGCTTCATCCTCTGTCCCCGACCCGGCGTGCTCGCTCAAGGCCTTGTGCGACAAGGAGAGCGCGGCGTCGAGAAGGCCCAAGCTAAGAAGCGGCGGCGTACCTTCGTTGACAAAGGACCTGAGGAATGCCTTCGGTCCCTCGGCGATTAGCACATGCTCGGAGAGTCGCGTGGCGGCGAGGGCGTCGGGCTTGGTGTCGGCGTGGAGACGCTTGCGATAAATGTCAACGGCGCGGCGGTGGTAGGTCTTGGCTTCGTCGTCTGAAAGTTGGCTACGTATGTGGTCAGCCAGGAGGGCGTGGTAGATTCGCCGACCGTCCTGATCTTCGCGGAGCAGGCCGCCGAGGAACGCGTTGGCGAACAACGCCTTGCGTGACGCCGGTGCCAGGCCGCTCACTGGTTCTACCGCGTCGTCCGGGACGGCTACCTCGAGGACGGCGTAAGCCTCGAACAGGGCCATGGCTTGCTCACCGTGTTCGTTGCAGACGCGGTTCCATTGTGCTGCGGCGATTCGCTCTCGTGTTGGATCAGGAGGGAGGTCTCCGATCGCTTCACCGTCGGCGATCAGGTTCAAGGCGGCTGCTATGGCGTAGGGATGGCCTTCGTATCGGGCGAGGGCTTCGCGCAACTCTGTTGACACCTTCACATCGGTCGCCCGGGCCTGGAGTAGATCATCAACGGCTTGGTCGTCCAGAACATCCAGCCTGTCGTCAGGAAGGCGAAGTACGTTGTCCAAGGCCATGAAGTCTTCATTGGACATGAGGACGTCCTCGGGCCGCTGGGCGAAGACGAGCTTGATCTTGTCGGGCAGGCTGCGAACGACGAGGCGCCAGTCGTCGGCGCTATGCTCCTGCATGTACTTTTCCGGGTCGACGATGAACAGGGCTCGGCCGTCGTCCGGAAGGCGCTCGGAGATCAACTGGAGACGTTCAATGAACTGCTCGCGTGTGTTCCGCTTGGGATCGATGGCGAGAGCGTTGATCAGGTCTACCAATGCTGCGCCACGAGGGAATATCTTGATCAGTGCTTCCCATTGCTTGGTTCGGCGTTCGGTGGGCGCCGCCGATCCCTGCACCAGTTTCGCCGCTTCGTAGGCGTGGTCGATCATGAGGGTCATGGTGGTGGCTGGGGAGTCGGTGGGGGTGACTTCGTAGCGGACGGCACCGCATTTCAAATCCGGGTGGTTGCGGGCGAGAATGGCGAAGCGGTCGACGAGCATGGTTTTGCCCATGCCGGCGTGGCCTGTGACGACGACGGCTTCACCTTTGCGTGAGCGGAGGATGCGGTCGAACTGGTCGAGTTCTTCGTGACGGCCTACGAAAGGGCGGCCTTGGACGGTGGTGACAGAAGGAGAGTCGGCTTTGCGCTTTCGCGGCATGGGGGGAGTATCGCGGGTCGAGGTTTCAAGTGTCAAGGATTGGCGTCGACAACGGTTAGTCCCACGGTTTCCACGACGTACCCCCCTGTGGTCCCCCCTGAGAGGGGGGACGGTGGAGCGGATCAGCCGCAAGCCACTACCCCCCTGTGGTCCCCCCTGAGAGGGGGGACGGTGGAGGGGACCAGCCGCGCGCCACTACCCCCCTGTGGTGCCCCCTGAGAGGGGGGACGGTTGAGCGGACCAGTCCCAAGATCCTGCGGCGGGCGGAGCCCGCCCTACGGCCTCGGACGGTTCGCTGGGCCGCTCTCGCGGCGCGCCGGGATCGCGGTTCGGAATGCTTGGCCGCTCCTTTACAGTCGCGGTTCGGATTGCGGGGCCGCTCCTTTACAGTCGCGCTTCGGAATGCAGAGGTACCGACTAGCGCCATTGGGTCGGGTCTTGCTTGTAGAAGTCGGCGAGGAGGCGGAAGAGGCGCGGGCGGTGGCGTTTCAGTTGGCGGGACTGTTCGAAGAAGTGTTCGGTGGCAACGGCGAAGAACTCTGCCGGGTGGCTGGCACCGTAGGGGTCGATGAAGATGGAACGGCCTCGCATGTCGGCGTCGACGAAGTCGTCGAACTCGTCGAAGAACACGCGGGTCCAGCGTTCGTATTGCTCCTTGGACTCCAGCGGGGGGACGCCGTCCGCATCGCCGGTCTGCCAGTCCAGGACGTGGGCGAACTCGTGGAGAATCACGTTGTAGCCGTCGTGCGGCCGGGCGATCGAGTGCTTGACGCTGTCCCAGGCGAGAAGCACGGGCCCCCGTCGCCAGGCTTCGCCGGCGCGAACGTGGTGAATCTGGTAGCGCCGGCCGTCGGGTCCGATGGCTTCGGTCGTGTCGCGCAGGTGCTTGGGGTAGATGATGATCTCGCGGAGACGCGGGTAGACGTCGAGATGCGGCAGGCCGAGCAGCAAGACGCCCGCGTTGGCGGCGACGGTGACCTTGATTTCGTCGGTGATTTTCAGCCCCGCACAACCGACGAACTGCTTTTCGGCCACGAGGATTTGGATGTTGTCGCGCAGTTGGCGCTGGGCCGATTCGGACAGACGAGCGTAAAAGGTCGCGTTGCGAGCGAGCACGTCCAGCCAGGCGTCGGGGAAGGGCTCGGCCAGAATCCGATCCCGACGCCGCGCTCGGCGACGATCAAGCCAATTGACGAGTCTGGCGAGCAAATCCTGTTCCTCGCGATTGCAATCGAGCGGGCGCGACCCGTGCGGGTTCCGCCCAAGTTAACACGACCGACGATTGTAGCGGAAGTGGGCATGAACCACGATCGGCGACGTGGGAGTGGGATCATCCAACCGGGAAGCTCGGGTAGGTGTTCGCGTTTCGCGCGGCGGCCCTGTTTTCTGAATCGCAACGGGGGCGTGCGTGGGCTCGGCGGTCCGCATCCTGAAACGGATCGCTTTTTTCTTGCAATTCTGCGGTCGACGGCTACCTTGAACGCGAGCCCGGCCGGCGTTCGCTTGCTCGGATCGCAATCGCTTCAGTGTCTTGAACGTGTCAGTTGCTGCCGGATTCCCGGAGGATGGCCGGCCGGGTGCAGGGAGGGCTTCGGATGATCCCGACGGGCCACATCGCACCTGCGCCCCCACCGGTCCGACCTGCGTATCGCTCGTCACGTCGTGTTAAGCCCAAATCGAAAGCGAATAGATCGTTTCCAGGTCATTCATCGGGGTGGACGCGTCGTCCGCCCGGAATGCAATGTCATCTTGGGAGGCTGGTTCAATGATAGACAATCGACCAATGACGCGTAAGGGAACGTGGTCCACACTGCTTGTCCCGCTTGCTGCGTTTGCGGCGCTGGTGGCGGTCTCGACCGCCAGCGCGAAGGACCCGGTCGGACCGGTGAAGCGTGCACCGGGAGAGGTGGGCGTCGCCGGCGCGACGGTCCAGCAGCGACTTGCCGAACAGGCCGAGCTGCACGCTCGCCTCACGGCCGACATGCCGGAAAAAGCGCCGGACAACCCGATCGTCGTGGAACTGACGCAGAGAGATCGAGACGACCTGGCTGCGCCGTATGTGAGCATGACTCCGATGCGGATCGGCGTGGTCAAGTCGATTTCGCCGAGCGTCGCTGTCGCGAACGGCGCGGGCTTCGAGCGTGGCGTGACGCGAGAGACCGGCGACGACGGGTTCGTCTGGGCGGTGACGGTCAGCTCGCCGGACGCGCGAGCCCTTCGCATTCACTTCACGAACTTCTCGCTCCCGCCTGGAGCCGAGATGTACCTGTTCAGCCCGGAGGGTTCGGCGGTAGGACCCTATACGAGTGCGGGTCGGAACGGGAACGGGGATTTCTGGACTCGTTCGATCGCCTCCGACACGGGCGTGATTCAGCTTCATTGCTCCAATGGGGATCGGGCGAGGGTTTCGTTCGAGATTGCGGAACTCGGACACATCCATCAACGACCCGCCGCCCGGGAGACGGGCGGCACGGCGGAGGCGGCTGACACCTGGCCCTGCGCGGACAATGTGCCGTGTCTGATCGACGCGAACTGCGTAAGTGGTACGCCGGCGGACCCGGCGAAGGCAGCCGTCGCGAAGATGGAGTGGATCACGCCGCCGTTCATCAATACGTGTACGGGCGGGCTGCTCACCGATACGGACCCGAGCACGCAGATACCCTATTTCCTGACGGCCAACCACTGCTTCAGCAGCAGCATCGCCAACCTGGAGACGTTCTTCTTCTATACGACGGACACCTGCAACGGAAACTGTCCCGGAAGTCTCGTACACGGTGGGACGCCGCCGCCGGCGGACACCGTGGGGATTACGGTGGTGGCGACGGGCAGTGTGGCCGACTTCACGCTCGCGACGCTCAATGAGGACCCACCGGGCGGGGTTACGTTCCTCGGATGGAACAACTCACCGGTGGCGTTCACCAACGGCGAGCCGCTGTACCGGATCAGCAACGCGAACTTCGGGCCGCAGGTGTATGCAGATTACGAAGTCGACACGTCCACGCCAATCTGTACGGGCATCCCGCGGGGCGACTGGATATACAGCACGAACATCCAGGGTTCCACGATGGGCGGCAGCAGCGGATCGCCCGTGCTCAACGGTGACAGCGAGGTCGTCGGGCAGCTTACGGGATGCTGCGGGTTCAACTGCGGCAACGACTGCGACTTCGCCAACAACTGGACCATTGACGGCGCGATGGCGTCTTACTGGAGTGCGGTGGAGCCGTTCCTGAATCCGCCGATCTTTACGCTGACGGGCTCGTGCTTCTACGATGCGGGCATGACGCAGCCGGTCGACCCGGTGACGGTCGACGTGACGAACCTCCGAACCGGCACGACGTACTCGGCCGGCACGACGGGGAACGACTACACGCTCGTGTTGAACGTGGGCAGTGACGTGAACCGCAACGACACCAACTTCATCAACGTGACGGACCACGTGGTGACGCAGGGCGAGATCGACGCGGGAACGATTGCCCTGGACCTGGTGCTCGACGAGTTCTATCTGGACCTGGTCGACTTCCCCATGTATGAGGCCGACCCGCCCGAGCACAACCAGATGTGCGGGCCGGCGGTCGGGCAGATGGTCCTCAACTACATGTACTGGGACAGCGACGAGGACCCGGTACCCCCGACGACGTTCGACAGTCAGCAGGAACTGTATGACTATGGGATCCCGGTGAACGAGAATCCCGCGCTGGAATACCTCGATGCGGTCGGCATGTGGCACGTGGTACAGGACTTCAGGCCGTTGCCGTACAGCCAGTACGGGTACAACTTCTCGAGACGGCACGACGTCGACGGGATGGAGATGGTCAAGCAGATCGCACAGTGGGTTGCGTATACGATCGGAACGTTCGGCGGCCATGAGGAGGGTCACCCGTTCCACGTTCCGGGTGTGATCCCGGCCTATGGCGACTATTCAAACTGGATGGCCGTTCGCGGCATCCACACCAATGAAGACGCCTACCCCCTGCCGCCGACGCTGGAGGTTTACGGATTCTGGATCAACGATCCGTTCCCGGCGTCGATGGGCGGGATTGGTGAGAACAGCTACAAGACGATCGACGAGTTGATGGCTACGTACTATCTGCCGCTGTCGACAGGGGATTCGTATGATGGTGAGTTCGTCGCGATCTGCGAGCCGCCGGAGAGCCTGGGCGATGAGGACGTGGTGCCGATGGCGTCGCCTGGGCGGTACAGTGAGGCGATCGCGAACTTCATCAAGTTCGTCCGGACGATGGACAGCCCGCCGGGCAACCTCGTTGACGCAGCCCATGCGTTTATCATCGATGCGGCCATCAGCGGCGTCACCGACCAGTTGATTCCGTATGACGAAGCCTTCGCGCGGCGCTTCGCGGACACCATCGCGGAAACGCCGATCTTCGTGAAGAACGACCTCGGTGGGGACTATTACGCCGTGCCGTTCAATTCGTGCAAGAACACGACGACGCCGACGGATGAGGAGTGTCAGACTGTTGTCGTCGT